>CAZWPF010000005.1:0-56994 GCA_964636205.1 uncultured Chitinophagaceae bacterium
CCTGTTGGACTTGAACCAACGACCCTCTGATTAACAGTCAGATGCTCTAACCAACTGAGCTAAGGAAGCGTTTGCTTTGGGACTGCAAAAATAGTCAACTTTCTTTTTTATCAAAATCTTTTTTTCCAATCTCCACCTAAAAAGCGAAAATTTTTTGTCAAAAGGTTGAAATCAGCACCAGCAGTATAATGACGGGCATAATCTATATCAGTTTTTTGAATAACTTCTGCGGCAGGTTGATAGTTATCTAGCAAGTTAAAAGCCGGTAAAATTCCGGGTTTTATCCGAGGTAACGCCGGTTCATCCAATCCATAACTTACCCAAGTATATTTCCCACTCAATACCCTAAAGCAATTTTGTATATAACCACTCTTTTTTCTTACCATGAATATCGCAATGGGAAAAGTCGCTAATAATATTAATGAGGTCGCAATATCAAAAACTCTTTTATTACGCAACTGAGAAAACAAACTAATGCGATATCCGGATTCTAAAGTGTAAAGATCACCGGAGGTATGACTGCTATTACTGCCAACAAAACTATTACTACCCGGCAAGTGAATCTTATACTCATAATTCGGTCCGCAATGTTGCATCTGATTTAAAATCGTAGCATACTCCAGTCCGTTGACACAAAAGATCACTTCATCCACACTAGTAGTGTACAACAACTCTTTCATGCCACTCACTTCGCCTAAAGCAGTCGCGTTTTCCTGCTCAGCATCGGGACGGATTCTACCCTCTATTCGAGGGGCATAATGCACTTTCTGCAATACCGAAGCTGTTTGCTCGAAAATCGATTCCGTAGCTACCAAAACCGCCTTTTTAGGCAGGGTATCGTAGGGGATAAACTTTAAGATGCCTAAGCGATATAAAAAGGCGTGCAAACCTAAGAGAATTACCGTTCCGGTAAATCCTGCCAGTACAATCACCGCACGAGAATACCGCAATTCAGGCGGCAAAAGTCCGTAATAAGCCAAAATCAACACAGTGCCTATCAGCATGCCTCTTACCACTCTTAGCGCTCGATAGGGCTGGTCGTATGCGCCGTTCAAGAATAAGGAAACAATCCAAATCAATATATAGACCGGGAAGGTCATTAAAACTAGGTGAACCGATACATCGATATGTTTCACCTCCCGCACCCAAAAATCTTTCATCAGCCAGAGAGTGGTAAGGAGTATCAATGCGTCGAACAGGGGCATCCGTAGTATTTTGAACAATTGCTTGAATACACTAAATACTGCCCTCAATACAATCCCTATATTGATCATCAAAATGAAAAGACCGGCCTGTCGCTTGCTATAATGTTTTTTAACAAAGATGGATAGGGCTTCGTTAAAAATGCGAACGTAGGACAGGGTTGCTTTTCGGGTACTTTCACCTTTATAGTGAATCAAGGTTGCCTCGGGGAAATAGACATTCTGATATCCCGCTTGCTTTATACGCCATGACAGATCCACGTCCTCGCAGTACATAAAATAATCTTCGTCAAAAGCACCCCCTGCCTCTTCCATAGCCTTGGTGCGTACCAGCATGCAGCAGCCCGATAAAACGTCTACCGGAGCGCACTCCCATTCGTCGACATGTACTGCGTAGTATTTATTGAACACCGGAGATTTTGGAAAAAGTTTGTTGATACCGGTTGTCTTAAAAATCGCCACCGAAAGGGAAGGGAACGATTTTTTGCTGTCCGGTGCAAATTGCCCTTTCCCGTCGATTAGTCTGGGGCCCAACGCGCCCGCTTCCGGATGTTCATCCATATAGGAGATGGTTTTCCGGAAAAAGTCCTCCGGCATGACGGTATCCGGATTTAGAAAGAGAATATATTCTCCTTTCGCCAGGAGAACAGCCTGATTATTCGCTTTGGAGAATCCCAAGTTTTCCTTGTTTCCAATTAGCTTTACATCCGGGAATAGCGCTCGAACCATGCTGCAGCTATCGTCGGAGGAATTGTTGTCTACAACGATAACCTCGGCATCAAACCCTTTTATTGCCCGTGAAACCGAATGGAGACAAGTCTCCAGAAAGTACTTCACATTATAATTGACAATAATTACAGATAGCTTCATGCCCTGGTTGATGGACTAATTATGAAATAATTGAAAATTATCGGAATGGAAATATTCCGGTAATCCGCATTTTTATTAACCTGCGAATATAACGAAAAACGCATGCTCAGATTGTATGAATGAGCGAGAGTTATTGAATTTGGAGGTTTTAGACTGATGAACTCCCGAAAATGGAAGCTAATGGAGATTAGCGAAGAGGGATGTATTTTTACTCCGTTATGGAAATGAATATCGAAGCAGGTGTGGGCTCTCGGGTAGAGCACATCCATTTTGGCAAGGGTGTAATTGTCGAAACTACCAGCGAAACCTACTCTATTTGGTTCAAATCACAAGCTGCAGTGAAGATGGTCAGTCGGGATTTCGACGGACTGAAAACATTGCATGCGGTTGAAGCTGATAGCAGTTCGGGTGCCGGGGTAAGTCTTGCGGATATAGAGCAGGCGCTGGAAAACATCTTGGATCGCCGATTGCATGAATTTCAACTGGTAGATATGGCGGGCAAATGGAATAACGGTACCATGATTCTGCAACCAGCGGATTCATCACTCCAATCCAAAGAAATTCCCATTGAGACCTTTTTCCATAAAATTGTGATGGTTCGCGACCGGCTTCGGTTGATAGAGCAGAAGATCAACGCCCATAAGGTGCTGACTGATGAAGAAAAAGTGGAACTACAGCAGTACATAACTGCTATTTACGGTTCTCTGACAACCTTCAATATCTTATTTAAAGAAACACGCCACCAGTTTAAAGGAGCAGGTCGTTAGTCGTTTCAGTCTAAAAATTTGATAGGTTAGATTGCTTCGTCCAAATGGAGTGTACTGATCTCGTCCAGAAGTCGGTTTACCGCCTCTGGCGCAGGACTTATTAAATCTTGTGTTGCTTCCGCCCAATAGGGTGCCAAATCTTCGATCAGATTCGGAGCAATCAGGACGAGGGGTATTTCATTTCCCTGCCTTCTGATTAGTTGTTCAAATTGGATGGAATCTTTAGGTAAAATTTTAGCCATTTCCGATGAATTTATCATGGCTTAAACGCTTATTTCGATAAAATATTGCTTCCCCCTAAAAAACTATCTGTTTTCCCTTGGGAAAATCTGTTTAGAGAAAATATAAACCCCGAAGTTATTCTAGAATTTAACGATGATCTTCAGATTGATCAGCCTGGTGGTCAATCTATTGGGGACAGCAAAAGTCCCTCCGGTGGTTTGATCCTGCACCCAAGTATAAGACAGGGTGTTTTGAATGCCCAAAAGATTAAATACTTCTAAGCTGGCCCAGATAGAATGAAGATTATTAAAGAAGCTATATGCGGGTCGGGTTTTTCTGGAACCATCGAGTAGGAGGGCAGAAAATCCGATGTCCACTCTTCTGTAATCAGGTATCCGCAGCGTATCTCCGTAGCGTTCACGATCGGGCGGACCGAAGGGGAGGCCGGTAGCATACATCAAGTTCAGATGGGTTCTGAAATTCTTATTTTTTCTTAGATAATCCTGAAAATACATACCAAACATCAATCGCTGATCTGTAGGACGGGGAATATATCCAGGATAGAAAGTGGTGCTGTCGGCGCCCTGGACATCTTTCAGTACAATCTTATCATCTTTAATGTCTTCTTTGGTATTCATCCAGCCGATACTGAGCCAAGAGGGGGCATCTTTAACCAAATCGCCGTACAGTCGAACTTCCGCACCATATGCGTAACCGACAGCGTTATTGCTGCCAAAGTATCTGATCCTGACATTGTCATATTCATATGGAACCAGATCCCAAAGCTTTTTATAATAGATTTCAGTAGTCAATTTTAATGGCCTTCTGCCCCATTTCATGTTATGGTCGGTTCCTGCAAGGAAGTGGGCCGATTTCTGCATCCGCAGACTTTGGTTTACTTTCCCGCTGAGGTCTCTCATTTCCCGATAGAACGGAGGTTGAACATACATACCGCCTGCAAGTTTCCATACTACATCTTTTTCCCATTTGGGCTTGTATGCGATTTGGACGCGCGGACTTAATGTTGTTTCCCCATTGAGAGTGCTATGGATAAACCTCAATCCGGCAGAAATGGTCAGGTCGAGTGAATCGTTGAATCGAAAATTATCTTGAACATAACCGCTGAAACGGGCGTAGTTAAAATTGGAGGCTGATCGATAAACCTTAGTCATCTCCAGTCGGTCGGGATAGTAGGGCTGTGTGAAACCAGCAGAATCCCGTCGTTCCCATTCCCGCAGCTGATCACTGATATCCACCATATTGGCATCCAATCCCCAATGTACAAAATGCTTACCGGCGCTATAAGAGCCGCGATGAGCGAGATTGCCTACGTTGATTTTCAAGTAGTTTCGCGCATAATTGTGGATGATACCTGTTCCCAGATATGTTTTGGTCTGACCAAAATTTTCTTTAGACATATCCATTTCCAGTTCGCCCAGTAGGTACTCCCCTTTGATATCGTATGTTTCGCTTTCGTCGGTTTGGAAGCCGGAAGCCAGTAATTTAAGTTTTAGTTTATTGTTAGGTCTCCAGGTGGTAGAGACGCCCCCGAAGCGAGAATCGAACTGATCAATTTCACCCCCTTCATAAATCATTCGCAACTGGTATGCTTTGTTGATCATACCAAAACTGGCAGTTTGTTCTTCTGGTAAGAATGAGAAGCGGTTTCTGGCATAATTGCCAATGATTTCCATTTCCCATTTTTCGTTGAATCTATAATTGATCAGCGTCTGAACATCGGTAAATGAGGGATTATAGACACCTTTGGTTGGTTGAGATTGGAGCAGATATTGATTACTTTTTTGTCTAAAGCCTACCAGATACGTAAGTTTTTCATTATTAGAGATCCCCTCTAAGTGAAGCGAAGCGCCTAACAAACTAGCACTGGCAGAGCCGGCAAAATGGGTGGGCCGGCGGTAATTTACGTCCAGTACGCTCGACATTTTATCGCCGTATTTAGCTTGGAAGCCACCGAGTGAAAAGTTGGCGGAGCTTACCAGA
This sequence comes from uncultured Chitinophagaceae bacterium, assembly GCA_964636205.1. Lineage (GTDB taxonomy): Bacteria > Bacteroidota > Bacteroidia > Chitinophagales > Chitinophagaceae > JBEBVQ01. Next base: position 5,063 of record CAZWPF010000005.1, read on the forward strand.
TCAGAATTCACAAAGCTCAGTCCTTCTTGTTGTCCGGAGCGGGTAAGAAAGGGCCGGTAAATTTCAAAATCGTTGACGTACACCAGGTTTTCATCAAAATTTCCTCCTCTCACCGTGTATTGGGAAGTCAACTCGTTGTTATACCCTGTAAACATTTTGATCATCCCTTCGACACCTCCAACAGGAGTTGCCATGTATTGAGATTCAGCTATATTCAGATAAATGGTTCCTGCTTCTCCCCTTTTGCTTTCTTCTCGGATGGTCGCTTCCTGCAGTTCCATGTATTGGTTTTTCAGCTTAACATCCATTCGGATTTGCTGACCTGTCTGGGCGGTGAGGGTTCTGAAAACTCTGTTGCTGACAGAAGCGGAAAATACCACCTGGATGGTAACACCCGCGGGAACTTCGAGTTGATATTTACCTCTGGCATCGGTTTGTGTGCCCACTGCGGTGCCGGTAATTGCCACTACCACTAAATCTAAAGGAGTGCCGTTGTCGTCGGTGACAGTACCACTTAGGGTAGCTGTGCCTGATTGACCTGCGGCATTCATACCGACAGATAAAATTGTAGCAATCAGGATTAGGGCAGCGCGAATCCGGGTCATAGTACCTATTAAACGCGGAAAAGATACATCTATTTTCCGGATGCTTTAAGTTTTTGGATCACAGATACCGGATAATTCGCAGAAAACACGGTGTTGCCTGCAACCAAAGCGTCAGCTCCTGCCGCAATCAATTCGGGGGCGTTTTCGAGCGTAACTCCGCCGTCTACTTCGATAACGGTTTTAAGGTTCCGCTCGGTGATCATTGATTTGAGCGTTCTTATCTTGTCCAGTGTGCGGGGAATGAATTTTTGTCCGCCAAAACCCGGATTCACACTCATGATAAGAATCAGATCGGTTTCGTGCAAGATGTCTTCCAGCGAAGAAATCGGAGTGTGAGGGTTCAGGGCAACGCCTGCTTTCATTCCTAAAGCACGGATGGATTGCAAACTTCTGTGCAGATGGGTGGATGCTTCTATATGAATGGTAAGAATATCGGCCCCGGCTTGTGCAAAATCCTCAAAATATTTTTCAGGCTCCACAATCATCAGATGGGTGTCTAATGGTTTTTTAGCAGCCTTCTTAATTGCCTTGATAACGGGAATGCCATAACTAATATTAGGGACAAACCTACCGTCCATAACATCCAGGTGAAACCAGTCAGCTTCACTATTATTTACCATTTGAATGTCCTTTTCCAAATTCAGGAAGTCTGCAGAAAGCAGGGACGGTGCAATAATAGCCATGGTTGATCTATATTGATTTTGGTGATGTAAGTTAAGTCTTTATTTTTTTATCGCTTTCAGTGCTTCTTTGGCTTCTGCGTAATCTTTGTCGAAGACCAGAGCTTGTTCGAAATCATCAATCGCTTCCTGTGTTTTGCCCATCATTTGGTAGCAAATGCCCCGGTTATAATAGGCTTCAGGATCAGCCGGTGAAATTCTTGTGAGCAGATCGAAATGTCTCCATGCATTTTCCACTGAATCCTGATCTAAATATAAGAATCCGATATTGTAATATGCATCAGCATATTGATGATCTCTACGGATACATTCTTTATACTGATTCTTCGCCATTTCGGGATTGTTTTGCTGATGGTAAAATACCCCCTGAGCGTATATTGGAAATACGTCGGTTGTATCCATCCGAAATGCATTGTTGTAGTATTGAATAGCGATAGGGTCTCCTTGAGCCGCGTAGATTTGTCCTAATTGTATTGCCGCGTCTTTGTAATCCGGCATTACATTCAGTGCAGTTTGGAAACTGGAAATTGCTTTTGAAGTGTCTTTAATGTCCTTATAGATCATTCCTTTCAGGAAATACCCTTCCGGATTATATACATCATTCTTAAGTACATTATTAATAGTGGTGAAAGCCTTTGGATATTCTTTGATGAAGATCAGCATCTTGGCCAGCTTCAATTGTGCACGAGCATCATTAGGATTGAGGTCGATCGCTTTTTGTAACCAGGGGACGGAGCCGCTGATATCTTTATGTTCGAACATCAGATCTCCGATCGCGCTAAAGTATTCTGCCTTGGTCGAATCCAGACTGGCAGCAATTTTGAAATCGTCGAGTGCCAATGAATCCTCCCGAAGGCGTTTCAGTGTCTGACCGCGTTGAAAATACAATTTGGCATTTTCCGGATTTTTCCGAATTTGTTCTGTCAGTTCTTTCAGATTCGGATGTAGAAAGATTTCGGGAACATCCTGCGTATTGCTTTCATTTTGCGGTCCACAAGAAATCAGAAACATTAAAATTCCCAGACCTAGTAAACTTAATCCTGTAACACCTTTCATATGGCAAACTTAAGAAAAGGGTAGTGAACACTTCAGCTGCAAACAGGTTGCGCTGTTGAATGGGTTAAGTATTATCTGGCATCAAAATCTACGGATACCCGTGCGGATTTTGGATGTGACTGACAAGTAAGCACGTAGCCTTTTTCAATTTCGTCCGGCTCCAGTCCGTAGTTGACTTCCATATCCACCTCCCCTTCTGTAATCAATGCTTTGCAGGTACAGCAAACGCCGCCTTTACATGCGAATGGCAGATCGGCCCCTCTTTTCAAAGCTGCATCCAGAATGGTATCCCCATTGTAAGCTAGTTCCATTTCGAAGGTGGTACCGTCTAGGGTAATGGAGACCTTGCTCATAGTGCCGACATCTTCGGAGCGGGTAGCAACCCAATCATTATGAGTAGCTCTTGGCTGGTCGGGAGAGGCGAATAATTCCATATGGATTTGCGTAGTAGCAACACCCATTTTGATGAGTTCTTCTCTTACTGAAAAGATCATTTCTTCGGGACCGCATATAAAAATCTCATCGATAGTTTTCAGGTCGATCAAGGTCGAACAGAAACTGCGGCATTTCGAGGCGTCGATGCGACCGTTAAACAGAGGTACATCCATAGATTCTCTACTGAGAATATGGTAAACACTCAGGCGCTCGATATACTTATTCTTCAAAGCTTCGATTGCTTCTCTGAAGATGATCGAATTTCGGTTCCGATTCCCGTAAATTAAGGTAAAACTGCTCTCCGGTTCTTGTTCCAGCACGGTTTTCATGATGCTCATGATCGGAGTGATGCCGCTCCCTGCCGCAAAAGCCAGATAATTCTTCTTGGTTTGTTCGCTTTGTCTTGGGCTAAATTTTCCCATTGGCGACATGACATGAATTATATCACCGGGTTGTAAAGATTCATTGGCATAACTGCTGAATCGACCGCCCTGAACTTTTTTGATAGCTACCCTCAATTCATTGTCGGCAGGACTGCTGCAGATGGAGTAAGATCTACGTACCTCTGCATCTTGAATATTGGATTTGAAAGTCAGGTACTGGCCTGGTGTATAACGAAATGCCTCCCTGTATTCTTCCGGAATTTCAAATGCTACTGATACGCAATCTACGGTTTCTCGTCGTATTTCTTTGACACGTAAGGGATAAAACCTTGAAACTGACATGGGATGTACGCTTAAAAATTGGCGTGAAGTTACTTAAAATAGACGGCAGGCCGGGTAGTGTAAGTAATAATATTTCCTGAAAAAAATAGGGGTTCATACGATTATGTATAAACCCCTAATCCACAAATATATATGAATTTTCTTATAGGATTCTGTTATGATTTTTATTCTTACTAACCAATAGCACACCAACATATAAAAGCACTAAAAGGGCACATCCAACCAAAGAGGCAGAAAAACTTCTAAGATTGAACGTCGTGATATCACCCCATTCCCATCCTTGGCGTATACCAATAAAACCGCCGAAAACCGCACCGGTTATCGCTACTACATAGGTGCAGACATTTAAAAAACTACTTTCTAGTGCAAGAACCCGGTTTAATAACAAGCCGGTTATTGCTCCAACGCAAATCCAACTGAATATTCCCATGATGATGATATAGTTTTTAGGTAAAAGGTTGAAATCCTTATTCAAAAACTATACCAAAATGATATTAATGGAATGCTCAATGATTTACTTGATGGTTTCCATGTTTATGAATATGCATATTTGCTATTGGATATAATGTTATAAATTGTATTTATCAGATTTGGAGATGGCATGATTTTTATAAAAGCGGTTGGCGGATTGGTTTATAAAATCAGAGATTAATTCTGATGTTCTGTTTTATATAGCGATGTATCTTTGCGCCATGTACCCATTGATTCGGCGCTTTTTGTTCCTTTCAGACCCGGAGAATATTCATCATTGGACGATGAGGCGTCTGAAATTTTTCTGTCGTTATTCTTTTTTAAGAAAGTTATTTCGCAAATATTTTGAGGTAAATAATCCGGATTTGACACGTGAATTATGGGGTATTCGTTTTAAGAACCCTGTTGGATTAGCGGCCGGATTTGATAAAGATGGTAGGTATACCGACGAGCTCGCTTGTCTGGGTTTCGGTTTTATTGAAATGGGTACCGTTACACCCCGACCTCAACCGGGAAATCCCCGTCCCCGTCTGTTTCGTCTGCCGAAAGACAAGGCGCTGATTAACCGCATGGGTTTCAATAATGAAGGGGTTTCTTTGGCCGCTTTAAGACTTGCAAAGAGACGGGAGTCGGTAGTTATCGGTGGGAATATCGGCAAGAATAAAGACACTCCAAATGAGGAAGCGGTAAACGATTACGAAACCTGCTTCCGGGAATTGTATCCTGTGGTCGACTATTTCGTGGTCAATGTGAGCAGCCCGAACACTCCCGGTCTGCGCGAACTTCAGGATCGGGAACCACTTACTGCATTATTGAAACGTTTACAACAGATAAATGCAGAATTGGGTGGTAGGAAACCTGTATTATTGAAAATAGCGCCTGACTTAACCGATGCACAGCTAGATGATATTATCGATATCATCGCTGAAACCAAACTTGCAGGTATAGTCGCGACAAATACCACCATCGATAGAGGAGGTTTGGTTACTGATGTCGCACAATTAGAGGCAATAGGTGCCGGAGGATTGAGTGGAAAACCTTTAAAGGAGCGTTCCACCCAAGTCATCAGTTATATACACAGAAAGAGCGAGGGCAAAATTCCAATCATCGCAGCCGGCGGTATTTTTACCGCAGCCGATGCGCGCGAAAAATTAGAAGCCGGAGCCAGCCTGGTACAAGTTTATACCGGGTTTATTTATGAGGGCCCCGCTATCGTCAAGAAAATCTGTAAGGGATTGAGTAAATAGCCGGCTATCCTTGGTGGATTATCCCACCGCCGATTACGTCATCGCCTTCGTAAAATACTGCACTTTGTCCGGGCGCAATACTATTGACCGCATGGGTAAAGTGCACCGCTATTTTGTCTTCTACAGAATAGAGCGTACTCTCTGTCCCGGGATCTTTATATCTAATCTTGGTCGTGGCAGTCATGCCTTCTGTGATGCGGTCATATTTAACCATATTGATCCCACCCACCAGCATTTCACTGGCTTGTAATTCGTGGATTTCACCCAAGACAACAGTATTGGTCTCAGGTATAATCTTGGTTACAAATACGGGCTTGCCTAAGGCAATATCCAGACCTTTCCGTTGACCAATAGTGTAAAATGGATAGCCCTTGTGCTTACCTACCACGGTGCCATCGCTCAACACATAATCTCCATTGGCTACCGACTCCTCTAAACTGGGAATGGTTCTTTTCAGAAACCCTCTGTAATCGTTGTCGGGCACAAAGCATATTTCATAGCTTTCAGCCTTTTTAGCCAGCTCAGTATAACCCATGTCAGCCGCCATTTGACGGACCTCCGTTTTCAAAAGATCCCCCAGAGGATAGATGCTCCGACTTAAACATTCCTGACTAAGTCCCCAGAGTACATAACTCTGATCTTTGGTAAGATCTCTGGCTCTTGAGAGTACGTGACGACGATTTTCTTCTCTTACTTTCACGTAATGACCGGTAGCAATAAAATCGCAACCCAGCATATCGGCACGCTTCAGTAATGCATTCCATTTTATGTGAGTATTGCAAAGGACACAAGGATTAGGAGTGCGCCCTGCCATATATTCTTCAACGAAATTATTGATGACCGAATCCCCAAATTCCTCGCGAATATCAATTACATAATGTGGAAACCCGTGTTCCACCGCGGCCATTCTGGCATCGTTAAAACTATCGAGATTGCAGCAGCCCGTCTCTTTACGACCACCTCCGGAACTGGCATAGTCCCAAGTTTTCATCGTAATGCCAACTACTTCATAACCTTGCTGATGTAACATTAGAGCAGTGACGGTGCTGTCAATACCACCACTCATTGCCACTAATACTTTACCGTTTCTGCTCATCGAAATCTATCAATTATTAATCTGCAAAAGTACGTTATCCGAATTATAAAGGGTATGTTAATCATTTATAGAGCTATTTGAGACAGTCGAACCCCGGCCGCTATTTTACCAGTTATTATATTTATCCTACATTTGCGCCCAGCTCAGAAACGCCCTGCCAAATCCCGTTTTTATGGAAAACACTCCACCGGTAACGGTGTTATTGCCTGTTTATAACGCCGGAAATTACGTAGCGGAAGCGATTCAAAGTGTGCTTCAGCAGGATTTCAGCAATTTTGAATTATTGATTATCAATGACGGATCAACAGATTCCTCTGCATCGGTCATTGCACAATTCCATGATCCCAGAATCAGAGTGATTCATCAGGAGAACAAGGGGCTTGTGGCGACACTCAACCGCGGTTTGGATTTGGCGAAGGGGCGGTACATCGCGCGTTTTGATGCCGATGACGTGTGTTACCCCCACCGATTGGGTTTACAATTTTCCTTTCTAGAGGAACATCCTGATTATGTGCTCGTTGGCTCAGAGGCCGATTATATGGATGAGACGGGGAAACATATCTTTACGTATAAGTTTCAACAGTACGAAGACGAGGGTATAAGGGCAGATAATTTCATTCATTGTCCGGTAATTCATGCCGCTGTGATGTTTAGAAAGCAAGCGGTATTGGATGCCGGCGGTTACAACCCGCGTGCCATCACATTCGAAGATCATTTGCTGTGGCGAAATCTTGCAGCATTCGGAAAGATGAAAAACCTTCCTCTACCTTTAATAAAAGTGCGGTTTAACCCGAATTCAGTTACCATCGACGAAAAATGGAGAGGTAAAGAGTTTATCAAATTAAAGCGCGAAAGTATTGAACGTGGCTATTTAACTGACGAAGAGTTTGCCAAGTTGCAACAAATCCTGAAAAGTCAGGATTTTACCGAGTATAAAAAAGCTGCCTATTATAGCATGATCGGTAAAAAGTTTCTTTGGAATGATTATCGACCCAAGGATGCCCGCAGATATTTGAAGAGAGCGATGGTGGCCATTCCGAATAAACCGGAACCATATTTGCTCTATCTGCTCTCATTCCTGCCTCAGGAATGGATTCAGTTTATCTACAACAAGGCTAAAGGCCAATAAATATCCTCCGATATCTGATTAATTTGTCTGAAAGATAGTTGCCAAAGTGCTATCCGGTTTAATAATTTCCGGATGCTTCAGATAAAGTCCTTTCACATGCTGATATTCCAGTTCCGGATTATGGGAGCTGTGTTTTTGGAACATCTCCTGATAATTAGCAACAGATCCACCCCTGTATGCTTGGTTATGGGGCGTTTTGAAAAAGGTAATTCCTTTAATATAAATTTCCTTCGGATTACAGTTGAAGACAGTATTAATAGCGATCAAGCCCGTTGTCGGTCCGTAGGGTCGGGTGATATTCAGGTTTTGGTAGTACAAATCACGCGGTACCTGCGAAAACGGTTCTTTTCCCTCTGTGAGTTTTAGAAAATACATGAAATTCTCCAGGCTATAAGCGGAGCATAGATAGTTATGAGAGTATATAATTCTACCCACCTTGTTTTTCTTCCAAAGATCGAGGGTGATAGGACTGCTGCCTTTATCGTTTTCTCTGACGTAAAAACAATGGAATAGTACGTCCGTCTTAGACCCTATAAATTCCTTTTGCTGTTCCACCACTTCAACACCTTTGTTGATTCTGACTACGACATCAAAATCATCGATGTATTCACCCGATTTTTCTTTTAACGCGGAATCAGCCCCACCAATGATGGCGACTCGTTTATTTTTAAACCAATTTTCATCAAATGGCACCAGAACATTGCGCGACAGCATCGCAGCCTGAATAACACCGGGCCCGTGTTTTAGTGAATTGAAAATCCGTTTAATTTTTTTCATGCAGTTGGGGTCGGTAATTAAGATAAGCTCAGACTGAATTCTTGATTTGTCAATTGTTCGATCTCTGCGTTGCCATATCCTTTAAAATAAATGCCATTTTCTATTGCGGCATCATAATCGTTGATCGAATCGCCCACCAGAATACAGGTTTCTTTTGAGTAGCCATGATCTGCCAGTAAATCAGCCACCAGTTGCTTCTTCGGAGTGGGAGAGCCGTGGACAGACTTGAAATACCGGATAATTCCCAGTTGTTCACAAAGATAATTCAGTTCCCGCCCGTCAGAGCCGGAAACTATATGCATATTGTAGTTTTGGTGCCTGGCTTTGACGAATTCGAGATTATCAGCTATCAACAACTCGGGATTGGTGAGTAATTTTCGCATGATCTCTGAAAAGGAGGTCGCGAAGCGATCGATGGTTTCCTGATCGACTGACTCCTTGCGGATTTCTTCGAAGAAATATCTGAACTTGACATACCTGGAGAGGCCGCCATTCTTACGATGAAACGCCATTAGCTCTTCGACTTGTTGCGAAGGATAATCCTTTAGTGTTTCAATAAAGCCCAAATCTCTAATTTCATTCGAACGCATTAATACGCCATCGAAATCCCAGAATATTGTCTTAATCATTTGCCTGTGTAGATTGATAAATCAATTCCGCCAATTTGAAATCGTCTTCCCAGTCGATATCAAATTCTTTTATTCTATCCAGTTCGTAAATGGCCATATTCGGACTTACCCTGTTTTTGTTTTTGAGGTAGCTTTCTCTGGTGGAGATAAAAAAGCCGCTATTAATTTTATATAAGGGTTTGAGATCCTGTGTGCGTGGCCAGTTTCCTTGAGTCATGTCGAAGTTGATCATCTTCTTTTCTTCATCATCCCAGAGAAATTCCTGAATGCGTGTCACACTCGCCATACTCTCCAATTGCTCCGATCGATGTTTATTTTGAAATTCCTGCAAGGCACGATCATATTCAACTTGATCCAGGAATGGTGAGGTAGTGTGTGTCCAAAGGATAATCTCATTGCTGATTATCTGAGGTACATACGCAATTAGCTCGGATAGCGGTGTGGTACTCAAACAGAGATGATCGGGACGAGGAATGATTTTCAGTTTGGGACTGTCAAACATTGATGCCACTTCCATGGAAGCTTCATCGTTTGTAGATAAAATTACTTCATCCGCGCGATCAATTTGCAGCAGTTGTTTCAATTTGATAAATAGCAATCCGCCCTTTACCCCTGCAAAATCCCGTGTATTTTTATTTAATACCCGTTCACTGTTTTTTCTGGTCGGGAGAAATACCGAAACCTTTTCGTTCATATATGTTTGTATATAGAATCAGCTTGCAAAGTACTGTAAAGCGTGGGTGTCAGCGAATGAATCGTTATTTGCTTTTTACCCGATAAATTGCCGAACAGGTATTCATTTTCCATATAGAGATCTCTTTCTTTTGTTTGGATGGCGGACGTGAGATAGCCATCATAACCCACCAAAAGAATGTTCTTGACCCCGATCTCAATGGCGGTTTGCAATGCAATTGCCGTATGGGAATCTTTAAATTTATCTGTGAAATTGATTTCGCTCAGTTCATATCCACGGTCGATCAACTTGTTGGGAATATAAGTGCCCATTTTCCGTGGTGATGGAGGTAAAATACAAACTGCCGACTCGGGGATGTCTCCGGAGAAAACTTCTTCCATTCGATAACCTTCGTTTCCTACCAAACAGAATATTTGTTTGTTGGGAATTGATTTGTAGGCCATTGCATTTTTCGAACTCGCATGGATAACAATTACCTCAGGATGTTGGGTGAGGAACTGTCTGATAGCTGCTTCGTGCTGCCATGCAGAAGGTCCACCACCGACAATGACTGCTGTATCTTGTTGTTTTTGCTCAGGTTGGAATATCGGCAACGGGTTCGCGCCTTCGGTTCCTTTTGACTGCGTATTCAGTGCTGTGATAATGCTGTTGAAAGAATAATAACGCTTGTTTACCCAATCCATCACATCTTTTTGCGGTAAAGAATGCGCACCTGAGAACATATAAGGAAGGTTGGTTCCCCAACTGTATTTTTCTTGTAATTGCGTGAATACATCCACCACCTTGGTGAGTGCGTTAAAATTGAAATCCAGGTTATTCTTTGCATTCAGTGCCGTGAGTAACAACTCTGTTTTGAGATTGCCGGCGCCTCTACCCATTCCGGTGATGGTTGCGTCGACGATTTCCGCTCCACATTCGATGGCGGTAAGTGTATTGATCAGCGCTAATTCCAGATTGTTATGTCCGTGATAACCAACCGGAACATCGGTATAAGTTCGTATGAGATCGAAGATAGTTTTCACATCTTGCGGATATACGCTTCCGTAGGAATCCACCATATAGAAATAGTCGGCGATACCTTTGATTTCGGGTAATAGGGAAAGGAAATCTTTGTGTTGTTCCCATTTTGACATGTACATCACATTGATCCCCACTTCAAAGCCCATATCCTTAATTGCCTTCGCCAGCTTTAGTCCTCTAGCAAATTGTTGAGGCGCTACTGCGATGCGCACCAGGGTGATCAGACCCAAACAGGGAGTAAGCAAGGGACCGGCGTCTTCGGCAGAAATATCCTTCTCATTGAGCAGAATCGCCAGTTTCTTATTGGTTTGTTTTTTGATTCTCTCGATCACATAAACCGGGAGGTAAAAGTATTCACCCAAATAACCTTGTTGAGGTGTCGACCGGTATCCGATCTCTAGATATTCGATAGGCAGATAGTTGCAAGATTCGATATAAGTATCGACCGCATTTCTGTCAAAATCCCAGTTAGTATAATATCCTCCATCCCGGAGTGTGCAATCAAGAATTTTCATGATATTTTATTAGATTTTGTGCATTCTTAGCATATTATCAGAACAACAGAATGCATCAGGCTGAACAGTCAAAAGTACTATTTTGCCGCCGTTAACTGCGAAAATCAGTGTAAAAAATTAATTAACGAGTAGTCGTTTAGGTTCGAAATGCTATTAATTCCGAACTATTTCCGATTATTTATCTTGTTCTTAACAAGGTCGAAGATCCATTTGCGTTCTTTGATGCTCATCCCCAAGAAGTACACTATTAGAATTAGTGCCAGTTCCAGGATCGCGGCTACAAAAATCGCCTTGAGCAGACTCTCACCGATATTATTTCTTCCAAACACTGTTGCGGCGATCAGGAAGAATAATACAATCCCCGATGAAATAAGATAGCTGAGGAACTCTTTTTTATTGAATTTGAGATATTTGTTAATGAAGTAGTACCTAAAGCACTGGTTAGCCGCCGAAATAAAGAATTTGCTCAGCAAGACAGCGCCGGGCGAATATCCCATTTTCAATAAGCCATAGGCAATGGGTAATGTCGTAAGATTGATCAGAGTAAGTATGATATTGTAAGCTTTAATCTTACCGATAGCTTGCGCTGAAATCCAGAACGGACCTGCCAGAGCATCAATCAATGAGATGAGGATGATAATTCGTACAAAGTCACCTGTATACGGGGGAACATTATCTCCTAACCAAATCCCCAACAGTGTATCTGTCATGTATAATAAGGGAACTGCCAGTACCGCCATCAAAAAAAGAGAGAATTTTGAGGTATTCAGTACCAGGTCTTTATGACGGGTATTATCAGTCTCCGCATACGATTGTGTGAGCTGGGGACGGAAAGCGATTTGAAAATTTGTGACGAAAGAATAGACCGCCGAATTTACTTGGCTAGCGAGTCCCATCGCTGCATTTACCACTACCCCCACAAAGATATTCAGGATCATACTCAGTCCTTGCGAAGCGGCCACTACTGCTAATTGTCCAAACACCATCCATCCCGAAAACGAAAGTAGTTCTTTGAAAAGCGCTTTGTCTCTGTAATATCGGATACGGGTCTGTGCCTTGAAATGGCGCTTAGCATAAAAGAAATACCAAATATTGCCAGACAGCGTTATGAGGAGCAGCAGTGCTGCATATGTGATGAGTGGATTATGAATGGCGAAGAACAGCAAGCAAAGTACTGCCAAAAGTCGGGCTGCATTTTCGTAAATGCCGATAAATGCATAGAAAGACATTTTTTCGTAAGCCAAAATGATTGCGTCGAAGGGCAATCGGACGATACTCAGGGCAGTTGTAAAAATGGAGATCTGGTAAACCATATTGGCGGCAACCATTCGATCTTGGGGAATATTGAGTTTATTGTTCAAAAACCACAGACCTGCTGTTTCTGCCAATATGATCACGACCATTGCGATGAGCGCATGAATATTTAAACTGGTGCAGAAGACTTTATTGATTCTCCGAAGTACCCCGCCTTTTATTTCGATATTGATATAGCGTTGGGTGGTTGCAGCCATTGCATTATTGAAGAATGCAAACAATACTACTATTCCACCTACCAGATTGTAGATACCAAAATCCGTGACTCCCAGCACTTGTAATATAACCCTAGATGTATAGAGGTTCACGCCCATTATGAAAAACATACGGACGTATAGAACCAGGGTGTTTTTTACAATTTTTTGGTTAGAAGACACTGTTTTTGAGCAATAGTCAGTAATACAGAGCTAGAACCTTTTTTCAGTTAAGTTTGAATATCTGAAGATGGATTCTTTTTCTCAGAGGTAGTCAATCGTTTCTTGGGGTTGGCTGTCATGACACCACTGCTCATCAAGAGTTCAAACAAGACAGTCAGGGAAATCATTTCAAACCAATAATCTACAAAGAAGTAACCCAGCAACATAGCTGTCATCACCAATGCCTCTACGCGAAACTGGTTTCTTTTCAGAAAATAGAATACATAAAATATGATAAACAACAATACCCCGATAATGCCGTACTCGCCACCGAGCTGACTGTATACATTGGCGGGTAGTTGGGTTACTGACTGGAATTCCGCAGTATAGGAGTAGGAATACAGCCAGATGTATAAATGATAATTCACGAAATTCTCGTGTGCGTATATATATTGTGGAGGATAGTTACCGTGAATTCCGAGACCGGTCATTTTAATAGCCAGATTTGAGGCGAAATTGCCGGTACCGGCCCCTACTAAAAACGGACCTACACCACTGCACATATAAGACCCTGCTTGCATCAGGGCATAGAGTTTGCCAGGAGTTCCGGATTCAGCGAGGGTAGATTGATTAAAGGGTACCCCATACCAAGCCAGAATAGTGGCCCGGGCAGTAGCAGTATCCAACCGACCGCCGCCATTTGCTCTGATGTGCGCCTGAATCTTTCGGAGGTCAGTCACAATATCTGTTGAATCATCGAATTCATTTTCACCGGTTTCTTCGTTAATATGCGTGGAAGAACTGCGTAGTGAGAATGTAGACGGACCAGTCTGACTACCCATTTTGGTGATTTCCTTTTTGAGCGTTTTATTACTGTAGGCGATGTTTTGCATCGACAAAAACGCATACAGTAATATAGAGAAGATAATAAAGATTGCTGCGTATAGTTTTACTTTATTATCCCGAACAATCAAAATGCTGGTTATCAGGCATAAAATCAACAACATCATGCTGAAATTACTGGTGCACATGATTGCCACTATCAGACATAGCAATGCCCAGCTGATTCTTTTGCGATATAAAAAGAAAATTACTCCTAATAGATTCAGCGCGGCATTGGTAATGGAATTGTCTCGAGTCAGTCCCCTGATATGATCGCCGGTAGAGATTCCGTAAAACTGACTATCCGTGATCCAATAGGGAATCCAGCGTTGGGAATCAACCATTACTATGCCTAAATCAATGGCGGAGACCAGAGCATTTATAAAAAAGAAGGCTTGAATGGTGGTGATCAACTGAATTTTGGTGAGCCTTTGCACCGCAACCATTATAATATAACAGGCAGCAGCGGCTGTTCCCCATTTCAATGCGCCGATCGCGAAGCCTCGCCAATAGGATATTTCTCCCAGACTGCCACTGAGCCAAGCTCCAAGCAGTCCGAGAGGTATCATCAGTAAATAAAACCAGACCGGACCGTCGGCCTTTCTTTGGAAATTGTATCGTTTGTAAAGCAACCAACCGCAATAAAAAACAATTGCAGCAAGCTTGATGTACAATTTAATATGAACGATACTCGCCAGGAACAGCAAAAGAGGCACATCTATAGTAGAAATGCCTTTTATTAGTTTGTTCTTGAATCCTTGTATCATGTCCAACGGCAAGATTGAAATAGATGGGTTGTAGGTAAAATCCCTGCAAATGTCGGCTCTTTTATCCAATGAAACCGCTTATTTATTATTTCAGCCTTGAATTAATTCGATATTTTTAACCCTTCTGCGAAGCACACGGCATCTTGTTATGTAACAAATATTGCATAAGGTTCTTTGTGTTTTTAAATAAATTATAATCGGGTTAGACGGGAATTTTAAACTTGGGTTAGCAATTTTTTCCGCCAGAAATTTCATCTTTTAAAGCTTATATCAGCGGGTTGGTTTTTTCTGGATTCGAATAAACATACAATTGTGAGTTGATAGAATGAAGGTGAGCGTTAAGTTTTAAAGTACTTTTGCGAAACATTTTATTCAAATAGGTTTTTTTCTTAATTCCGGCCTGCTACTTTTTTAAATTTCTATGATGCCAAGAATTGCTTTTATATCTCGGGCAACTTTATACTCGGCCCCGGGCGGCGACACCAGGCAAATCGAAATGACAGCTCACTACCTACGTAAGCTCAATGTTGTAGTGGATATATATTTAACGGGTCAGGAAATAGAATATCAACAATACGATCTGCTTCATTTTTTTAATATCATTCGACCGGCAGATATCATGTTTCATGTTAAGAAAGCCGGTATTCCCTTTGTCATTTCGACCATATTTGTGGATTACAGTGAGTACGAGAAGCGCTCACGCGGAGGCTTGGCTGGTTGGATAACGCGCTTACTCCCAGCTGATACTTTGGAATTTTTAAAAGTTATTGCCCGGTGGTTGAAAAACGGGGAGCGTCCGGGTTCCTATTCTTATTTGTTAAAGGGTCATCGCAGATCCGTCAAATATTTGATTCGAACTGCTGCCATGCTCTTACCAAATTCCCATAGTGAGTATAAGCGGTTGTATAAGGCCTATGGTGTGGCCGGCAATTATCATGTGATTCCCAATGGTATCGACCCGGAAATATGCAATCAACCACTTGCATTAAATGAGGAATATATGGATGCTGTGCTCTGTGTTGCTCGGATTGAGGGATTGAAAAATCAGTTGCGATTGATCCAGGCTTTAAAGAATACTAAATATCGCTTATTTATTCATGGTAAGCCATCTCCGAATCACCAGTCTTATTATGCCCAATGCCAAGCAGAAGCCTCTACTGCAGAGAATGTTACACTGGCAGGATGGCTGGACGGAGCGCAATTGTATGCTGCTTATAAAAGTGCAAAAGTGCATGTGCTTCCCAGCTATTTTGAGACAACAGGCTTATCTTCGCTGGAGGCTGCCGCTATGGGTTGTAATGCAGTGATAACGGATAATGGGGATGCCCGGGAATATTTTGGAGAAAATGCATGGTATTGTGATCCTTCTGATACAAAGTCAATCTTGAAAGCAGTTTCGGCAGCTTGGGAGGCACCTCGAAACGAAGGGTTTAGACAAAAGATAATGCGGGAATATACTTGGGAGCGTGCAGCGGAGGAAACGCTTAATGCGTACAATAGGGTACTAAGTGGCAGACAGTAGTGATTACCGCCGCTGTGAGGGAAATAACAGAATCGATGGATTTTTAAAGTGAATCATTCAGGAGTAAAATTGTAAATGCGATAGATGTGAGGAACGAGGTGCGTTTAAAGATTGGTATTCTAGGAACACGTGGAATTCCGAACCGTTATGGCGGTTTTGAACAATGCGCAGAATATCTGGCGCAGGGCCTGGTAGAGAAGGGTCATGAAGTGTGGGTGTATAATGCGCACAATCATGAATATTCTGAATCAGAATGGCGAGGTGTGCACATTGCCCATTGTTTTGATCCGGAATTTAAGATAGGAACCGCGGGTCAGTTTATTTACGATTTAAATTGTATTCTGGATGCCCGGAAGCGCAAGTTTGATATCGTATTACAACTCGGTTATACCAGCAGTTCGATATGGCATTGGTTTTGGCCGCGCAGTTGCAAGAATATTGTAAACATGGACGGACTAGAATGGAAGCGGAGTAAGTACCGTCCGTCGGTGAGAAGCTTTTTGAAATCAGCTGAGCGATGGGCAGCTAAAAAGGGTGATTTGTTAATAGCGGACTCCAGAGGGATCCAGCAGCATTTGCATGCCACTTATAATAAGTCTTCTGTATTTATTCCTTACGGCGCTGATATTTTTGAAGCTCCTGATAAGCAGGTAGTAGAATCTATGGGCTTTCAAGCAATGGGTTATCATCTGGTCATTGCGAGAATGGAGCCGGAAAATAATATTGAGATGATCATTCAGGGTTTTTTAGAATCCGAGTCTTCAATGCCTTTGGTGATTATCGGAAAAACCCAAAATGCTTTTGGTACTTATCTGACTGATAAGTATGGAGACAGCTCGCGAATCAAATTTTTGGGTGCCATCTATGATCAGGAGAAAATAAATAATCTCAGGTACTTTTCTGCATTGTATTTTCATGGACATTCAGTAGGAGGAACCAACCCTTCATTACTGGAAGCAATGGGATGTAATGCGCTGATTGCAGCACATGACAATCTATTTAACAACAGTATACTGGAGGGAGATGCATTCTACTTTTCGACTTCTGAGGATATCGCTCATCTCTTGAATACTTTCCCGGGGAAATTTCGATTTGCCCGATTTATGGAAAGTAATCAAGAGAAAATACGATCGCGATATAATTGGCCGTCGGTGGTTGATGCCTATGAACAGGCCATGCTCCAAGCGATGGGATTGACTAATGCCTCGAAATAGGACTAGCTTTTTGTTTTAGCTTTGAATGACTCGATGGCGTTTCTGGTAAATTCGCTCAGCACCAGTTTGCCACTAATTGCTGCTCTTTCGGCAAGCAGGGTATCCCAATTTTCGGTACCGTTCCAAAAAATATTTTTTAGCTCAAGTGTAGCTTGCGGATTGCTTGCCGCTAAACGCTTTGCTAAATCATTTACCGCCTGATCTAATTGTTCAGCGTCTGCATAGATTCCGGCATACAAACCGTGGTTCATTGCCCATTCAGCTGAGCGGAATTGAGTTGCATCAATTGCTAATTGAGAAAATGCAGAAGTGCCCATTTTCCGTTCAACAGCTGGTCCGACAACAAATGGACCGATCCCTACTGCCAGTTCGCTGAGTTTTATTGCTGCTGCTTCTGTCGCCAAAGTATAATCGCAAGCTGCTGCAACACCTACACCGCCACCAACTGCTTTGCCCTGTACTCTTCCAATCACCAATTTTGGAATTGTGCGGATGGCATTGATAACCTTTGCAAAGCCGCTGAAGAATTCCAGTCCTTCTGCCTCATTTTTAATAGCTGTAAGTTCGTCGAAAGATGCCCCTGCGCAGAATGCCTTATTTCCTGCACTTCGCAAAACGATAACGCTCACATCTTCAGACGCACCCGCTTGTTGTATTTGTCTGGCTATTTCATTCAATATAGTTCCCGGCAATGAATTGCTTGCAGGATGGAAAAATTCGATAGTCGCGATATGTTCATTCGTACTGGTACGGACATAACCATTTGGATGCTCCATGATGTAATTTTTTCGAATGCAAAGATTAGGAAATAATGTTTAAACGAAAAAGCTCCTGAAATTTCAGAAGCCTTTTCGGAAGATAAGCAATAAAACACCTCTTAAAATATATTAGTCCGGTTTCTTACCGTCTAAGAAGGTATTGATGGTTTGGATCGAAGCCTGATCTTGTCCGCGATTATCCTGAAACCCGATTGTATAACCACTTAAAAAGGTATCGGCGGAAGAAGAGTTATCGTCAAGTTTTTTGTTTTTTCTGATATAGGCAGGAACATTTTCCAGATCGTTGGTATCCTGATCTCTGAAGCTCATTCTGCGCAGTCTTTCTGCACGTTCTTCCAAAGCTCTTTTTTGTTCTTCGAAACGTGCTTTTTCCTCAATTTCTTCAGGTGTCAAAACGCGCTCTCCAATTTTTATTTCAGAATTAATGGTAGTAACGGGTTTTTCTCTGAAACTAAGTTGCAGACCTCCTGGCTCGTTCGATTTTGGCTGGGATTCTACGGGCTGACTTTCAGTCTCAGTTGCGGTAAAGTTCAGGTGAAACAACTCCTTTGGTTCGCTGTTGTTCTGAGTGTGACTGCTTGAGGCAGTTTTGGGCATTTGCAAAGGCATTTCTACCAGTACCGGAGCCAACGGGTCAATCGTTGCAGTAGGGGTAGAAGATGCAGGTGTTGCAGGTGCAGACCCGCTTGTATTGAGCAGATCCTCGGTGCCGTTTGTATCACCTAATTTAACGATGATTTTTTCCTGCTCAGGAGATTTGGTTGGGAAATCTTTTGGCAGCTCATTGTGCATAAATCCGGTTGCAATAATTGTCACAGCGAGTTTATCTTCAAGATTCGGATCATGCCCCATTCCTAAGATTACATCGCTGGTTTCGCCGGCTTGTTGTTGTACATATGCCTGAATAGCTTCTGCCTCATCCATAGTGTGTTCAAATTCACCGGATGCAGAAGTGATATTGAGCAAAATCCATTTCGCGCCACGGATATCGTTATCGTTCAGTAATGGAGAGTTGAGTGCTTGCTCGGCAGCTAATAATGCGCGGTTTTCTCCCGCTACTGCTGCGTTTCCGAGGATAGCAGAACCACCATTTTTCATTACGGTACAAACGTCGGCGAAGTCGACGTTGATCTGACCGGTGGAGTTAATTACGTCTGTGATACATTTTGCAGCAGTTGCCAAAACATCGTCGGCCATAGCAAAGGCTTTAGTGAAAGGCAAGTTGCCGAATTGCTGGCGGAGCTTATTATTGGAAATAATCAAAATGGTATCTACATGTTCGCGCATCCGCTCGATTCCTTCCTCGGCTTGTTTCATCCGCTTTCTACCTTCGTATGTGAATGGCAACGTTACTATACCCACAGTCAGAATGCCCAGATCTTTACAAATTTTAGCAACTACAGGAGCGCCACCTGTACCTGTTCCACCACCCATACCGGCTGTAATAAATGCCATGCGGGTGTTAACTTTCAAAATCTTAGTGATGTCTTCCAAGCTTTCCTCACTGGCTCTCATGCCGATTTCCGGATTGGCGCCTGCTCCAAGACCTTGGGTTAAATGCGGACCGAGTTGAACTTTATTGGGAACGGGACTCAAAGCGAGTGCTTGTGAATCGGTGTTGCAGACAACAAAGTCAACACCTTCGATGCCCAGATTGTACATGTAGTTCACCGCATTACTGCCGCCGCCACCTACACCGATGACCTTAATTATTGAAGACTGGTTCTTCGGGATTTCAAAATGTATCATAACGCTAAGATTTGTGGGTTAGTAATTGTTTTATTTATTGTTGGATTACTTGATTACTTGATCGTCTTCTTCTTCGAATAGTGTGATGAATTTTTCTTTCAAACTGTCGAAAAGTTGTCTGAATGCTTTGTTTCTTTTCTTTCCGGGGTCTTGTGTTGGTGTCTCTTTCGTTTCGGCCGCTTCCATTTCTCCGATTGGCTTAAGATTTTCTTCAGGATTTGCTACCGGTGGTATATATATAAAGCCCGGGGTCATTTCTTCCAAAGGCACTTTGCCATTTTCGATATCATGATAACCGCGGAGGATTAAGCCAATACAAGTAGAATAAACCGGGCTCATCAAAGCTTCAGAATGGTTTCCGGCCAGGTGTTCATTCGGGTAGCCGATTCTTGCGCTCATACAGGTTACATATTCGGTGAGTTGCACCAGATGCTTTAGCATAGAGCCACCACCAGTCAGGATTATCCCCCCATGTAGGCATTTATCCAGATTGGTTTGTTTGAGTTGAAAGACCACATAGCTCAGTATTTCTTCCATTCTTGCCTGAATGATATTTGCAAGATTCTTGACAGAAATCTCTTTTGGAGCCATACCGCGAATTCCCGGAATGGTAATGTATGCGCGTTCATTCGCTTCGTCCGCTAGTGCCATACCAAACTGGACTTTCATGCCCTCGGCTTGAGATCTCAGTACGCCCAAGCCGTTTTTAATATCGTTGGTAATATTTACACCTGCATAAGGAATTACCGCAGTATGTTTTAGAATGCCATCGTAAAATACAGCCATGTCGGTAGTACCACCGCCAATGTCTACGATTGCAACACCGGCCTCGAGATCTTCTTCATTAATAACCGCTGCAGCTGATGCAAGTGGTTGCAATACCAGATCCTTAGTGTGAAGATTCGCCTTTTCTACGCACATTTTGATATTTCTGATTGCATTCTTGTCAGCAGTGATAATATGGAAGTTTGCACCCACTCTTACACCTAACATGCCTTTTGGATTAGTGGGAGTTTGCATATTGTCCACAGAAAATTCTTGTGGTACAATATCAATGATTTTATCACCGGCGGGTATAAAAGTTTTGTACTGATCCAGTATCAGCATATCAATGTCATTCTGAGTAATAACCTCATCAGTATTGGGTCTGACACGATCGCCCCGGGTTTGTAAGCTCTTAATATGCTGACCTGCGATACCTACATAAACTTCATTTATTTCTAGTTCAGGGTTAGAACTGAGACATTGAGCAACGGCCTTTTCGATCGATTGAATGCATTGTTCAATATTCATTACCACTCCATGATTTACACCGACAGATTCTGAACGGCCAAATCCCAGGATTTCCAATTTGCCATATTCGTTCTTTCTCCCTGCAATGGCCACAATTTTTGTTGTACCAATATCCAAACCGACAATGATCGGTCGATTGTTGCCTTTTGCAGCTTCAGACTGGTGAGTGACGGGTTGTTCTATACTGTTCATATGCGGCGATTTTATTCGATAAATAACTTAATTTCCTTCGTACAAATATTTTGGCTGCGCGTTATTATCGTTCAGCTCGGTTTTTACTTCTTTCTTTTTCGTTTGTTGCGGTTTTTCCGTAGCTACTTGTATTTTTTCAGTGCCCGAATTTGTTGGCTTGGGTGCAGTAGTCTTTGGCTGCGCGGGCATTTTTTCCTTGGCACCACTGTTCGTAGTGGCTTCCGGTGCGTTTGCGGCTGCCTGTGGCTTTTGCACCGTCTTTATTTCCTGTACCGACTGTATGGCCGTGGTAGCAGGCCGCGCCGGCGCGGTCGCTGCAGGTGTGGTCGCGGATGTGGGCGCAGGGGCGCTTCTATCCGCAGGGGCATTATTTATTATACTATTTACCCAATTCATGTCTCCCATAGCTTTGTCACGCGGTGCTTTCCAAGGCAAAGAAGGCGATGCTACAATCTGACCGCGGAAACGCGCATCAATTGTTTGATACATCTCCCAACCAATACGGTTCAGCACTTGCTGATAGAAAGCTCTGATATGACTGAGCTTTTCTTCCAGTCTGGAGGTGTCTCCAATCAGTATTCTATGTTTTCCCACCACAGGCACGAGTTCAAATTTGCCTTCGCTATTCATTTTGACTGATGAAACCTGAAGATTCCAGAATTCATCTTCCTGTATCGTTTTAGCCAATTTTAATAAGTGGGCTACCAATACTTCTTTTGTACTATCATTCCTCAATTCCGGCACTCCGGTTATTACTAATGAATAGTGCGTATAATCATTGGACAGTGGGAGTATATTCCCTTCACTATCCAGATAGTAACTGTTGTCTTCCTCCTCAAAAACTCGTACCACCGGAACTCTCTGCTTTACATTTATATGCAGGGTGTAAGCATTGTCCAGGTATATTGTCGCATCTGAGATCCACGGATTAGATTTCAGAATGGCTTCCATTCTTTCAAGATCAATTGCTGCTGCAGGTGTTTCTTCAGGTACAATATTTCGGTTGTCCATCACCATGCTACGGATCTTTTCGGGCGTTAGAAATTGACAAGTACCGGCATTAGTGATTTGGATGTCGATACGACGGATATTCCGTTGATGATTCGCCTCAGAAGCGCTCAGTATGGCCAATAAGCATCCGGTCGTCACCACGATGGTAACGAATGCTTTTAGCACCTTTCTGAGGGATATTTTTCGCTTCTTTTGGTCCATTTATCCTAATATTTCCTTTATAGCAGGTACCAGTTTATCAATATCGCCCGCTCCTGCTGTCACCAATAGCTCCGGTTTCGCTGCTGCTACATAATCCAACAGGCCTTGCTTTGAAAGTATCGTATGCGCCGGGTTGGTCATAAGCCCGGCAATCATAGCCGAACTGACTCCCTCAATAGGCAATTCTCTGGCCGGATAAATATCCAGCAGAATGACTTCGTCAGCTAAGTCCAGCGCAGCTGCAAAGGCTTCAGCCAAATCTTTTGTTCGACTAAATAGATGTGGTTGAAAAGCCAATACACATTTTTTCTTCGGGAACAACTGTTTTACACTTTTGATTAGTGCCATCAACTCATCTGGATGATGGGCGTAATCGTCGATAAAAATGTTTTTTTCGTTCTTGACTATATATTCAAACCTTCTCTTTACTCCTTTGAAATTGGCTAGACTTTCTTTGATTAGATTTTGATCAATGTCTAACATTAATGCAACTGCAATTGCAGCAACAGCATTTTCCACATTATGCATACCCCCGATTGGTAGATAAAGGCCGTGGATAATTCCCAGTTTGCCCCATATATCAAACTGGTATCCTCCTTTTTTCTGAACGATATCACGTGCATAGACATCCGCTGCATTATTTTGCAGACTGTAGGATAATTGTGTCTTGGCTTCAAATTCGCTACTGCGGGGAATGCCATGCTTATATAATAGGGTGCCTTCCGGTTTTATTTTTCTGGTATGTTCCACAAATGCCAATTCCAATTCTTCAGGGGTGCCATAAATATCCAGATGGTCCGGTGCGATGGAAGTGATCACAGCTATATCCGGGCTCAATTTCAAGAAACTTCTGTCGTATTCATCGGCCTCAATTACCGCGGTTGGATTTTTACTGCTCCAGAAGTTTGTTTCGTAATTGGCAGAGATTCCCCCCAAGAATGCGTTGCAACCATATCCGGTCTCTCTCAACAACCATGCGATCATGGTGCTGGTAGTAGTTTTTCCGTGAGTGCCGGCAACGGTAATAGCAAATGATGACTGTGTGATTAGCTGTAATACCTCACTTCGCTTATATATCGGATAGCCGTTATTACGGTACCAGACGAGTTGTCGGTTTGTTTCGGGAATAGCAGGGGTGTATACAACCAGGTCGGCCTTTTGGTCGAGCATCTCGATTTGATCATCTGTGTTGACGCCAATGCCTTCCGTTTCCAAACGACGTGTAAGTTCGGTATGCTGCCGGTCGTAGCCTTGTACTGCTGCCCCTTGTTCGTGGAAATACCTTGCCAGGGCGCTCATTCCTATGCCACCTATACCGATAAAGTAAACTCTTTTTATCTCGTTCAGATTCATACGCTACCTCCCGCTAGATTTATTATTTGTCTTGCTATCTGATCATCAGCATCTTTTATTGCAAGCTTTTTTATGTTGCTCGCCATTTTATCCTGCATGTTCTGATCATGAAGGAGCTGGATTATTTTTTTGTGCAGCATTGAGTTTGCGTCCTGATCTTTTACCATCATTGCTGCCTCATTTGCCACCAGAGAAATTGCATTGGATGTCTGATGATCCTCTGCAGCAAACGGGTAGGGAACGAAGATTACAGGTTTACCCACGATGCATAATTCGGCTATGGCTAATGCACCTGCTCTTGAAACGACAATATCTGCCGCGGCATACGCATAATCCATCTCCCGTATGAATTCAAAAGTTTTGATTTTCTCCGGGTGCGATTTTGCTATTTCAAGCGCCTCATTCTTGAATAATTTTCCTGTTTGCCATACGATCTGTATATCTTCCTGGAGCAATTCCTGAAGATTTGCCCGAATGGATTCATTGATGGATTTGGCACCAAGACTACCTCCGACGATCAATATTGTTTTCTTCTCAGGATTTAATCCCAGCCATTGCTGACCTTGTTCGCGGGTTAAATTTGAGTTGGCAACAATTTTTCTGACCGGGTTACCGGTATGCACAAGTTTCTTTTCATCAAAGAATCGATCCATACCGTCGTATGCAACACATATTAAATTTGCTCTTTGTCCTAATATTTTATTGCTCTTTCCGGCAAAGGAATTTTGCTCCTGAATAACTGTCGGAATTTTCTTTTGTTGTGCTGCCCTCAGAACCGGGAAGCTGGCATAACCACCTACACCGACCACCACATCGGGCCTAAAGTTGTTGAGTATTTGACTGGCTTGCCAAGCACTTTTTATCAATTTAAATGGCAGACTGATATTCTTGAGCAGATGATTTCTGTTGAATCCTGCGATATCTAAACCAACGATTTCAAAGCCCGACTGAGGCACCTGCTCCATTTCCATTTTACCCTTTGCTCCGGCGAAGAGTACCGCTGTGTCAGGTCGTTCTCTCTGCAAAGCCTGGGCAATGGCAATGGCCGGGAAGATATGCCCTCCCGTTCCTCCACCTGCTATTATGACTCGTAGGTTCTTCATTTTATTAATCAGCTACTGCTACCGTTGTTTTTTTTCTTCTATTTGATTTTAAAATGTTTTCCCCCTCTGTTTCATCTACGTATCTACTCACGCTGAGTATAATCCCGATGGCGATACTCGTAAACCAAATCGAGGAACCTCCCATACTGATCATCGGGAGGGTCAAACCCGTTACGGGTACCAGATTTACATTAACGGCCATATTGATCATCGCCTGAAAAACCAACGTTATGCTTAGTCCTACTGCTAGAAATGCTCCAAAAGCATAAGGACATCTTCTGAAAATAAGAATGGAGCGCCAGAGGAAAAGCAAGTAAAGCGCAACGATCACGATTCCTCCCAATAAGCCATATTCTTCGATAATGCTGCAATAGATAAAATCAGAATATGCTTCAGGTAAATGATCTCGTTGTTTGCTATGTCCCGGCCCCAGTCCAAAAAATCCGCCGTTGGCAATAGCTATTTTACCTTGGAGTACTTGGTACACTTCAGGCTTTTCTTTGTCGCCACTTCCGATAAAATCGGAAATTCTTTGTTCCCATGTTTCAGCCCTTCCAAATCCGGTAATTTTTGAAATACTGAATACCAATGCAACTCCGAGTAAGCCGGCTAATGCCAGCATTGCAATATGCTTTGTTTGCACTCTTCCGATAAAGAAGAGAATGCAGCTTGTGGCTCCGAGCAATAAGGCCGTTGACAGGTTTGCCGGTGCGATAAAGAGGCAAGTGAGTAGTACCGGAATAAGTACCGGTAAAAAACCTGTTTTGAAATCTTTGATACTACTCTGTTTCATGCTGAGCATTCTGGCAAGGAACAGAAATAGTGCCAACTTTGCCAAATCCGAGCTCTGGAATGTAATATTTATTATAGGCAGCTTGATCCACCTCGTTCCTTCGTTGATGGTAGCACCGAAGAAGAGGGTAAAAAGAAGCAAGGGCAGACTGATCACATATAACAAAACTGCGATTCGGGCGAACTTTTTATAGTTGATTCTATGTACTAAATAGATAATCAATAAGCCCATGCCCAGAACTGCAAGTTGTTTCATCAGGTAGTAGCTTGCATTCTTATCCATGCGGTATGCTAACGAACCTGTTGAGCTATACACAGCTAGGAGACTGATGAATGAAAGCATCAGTACAACCGACCATATAACCTTATCTCCTTTAATCCTTGTCAACAGCTGTTGCATGTTACACTTAATTTAGAGTTCGTTCACTGCTGCGATAAACTGCAATCCTCTGTCCTCGTAATTTTTAAATCGATCAAAGCTGGCGCAACCGGGGGATAACAATACTGTATCGCCTTTTTCTGCCATTGCGTAACTTGCCAAAACTGCTTCACGTGCTGATTCCACATCTACGATTGCCGGTACACAGTCTTTGAACGCATCGTGAATAGCGGAGTTATCGATACCCAGACAAACTATACCTTTTACTTTTTCTCTTATGATATCCGAGAGTTCGCTATAGTCATTTCCTTTATCCTGACCACCCAAAATCAAAATCGTTGGTGTATTCATTTCTTCCAAAGCATACCATACTGCGTTCACATTTGTTGCCTTGCTATCATTAATAAAATGAACACCCCGCACCGTTGCTACATATTCTAGTCTATGCTCTAATCCCTTAAATCCGGCGAAGCTTTCTCTGATCTTTTCTCTTCTGATACCGGCAATCCTCGCGCTGATACCTGCAGCCATACTATTGAATTGGTTATGTTTTCCCCGAATTGATAAATCATGAATAGATGTGCTCATTTCTTCACCTTCAAACTGCAGGTACATACGGTCGTTTTGTACAAAGGCTCCGTCATCATTACTGTGCTTTTCGTTCATCGTAATAAATATTTTTTTTGCGTGAATAGAATGGGTATCCAGGTACTTCCTTATATAAGGATCATCCTGGTTGAGAATTAAGTAGTCGGAATTTGTTTGAAACTTGGTAATATTAAATTTAGCGGCGACATAGTTGTCGATATCGTAATTGTATCTGTCTAAATGATCCGGAGTAATATTTAATAGGATAGCAATATCCGGTCGGAAATTCTGGATATCTTCCAATTGAAAACTACTCAGTTCCATTACATACCATGCGGCTGGTTTGGTGGCTAGTTGCTTTGCGAAACTGTAACCTATATTGCCGACCAGAGCGCAGTCATATCCTGCTTCTCGAAGGATATGGTGAGTTAACATGGTGGTGGTACTTTTACCGTTTGTTCCGGTGATACCGATGATTTTTGAATCTCCTTTGTATCTGTATCCGAATTCGATTTCACTGCAGATTTCTATGCCGGCCTCGCGAGCCTTTTTCACGATCTCCACTTTATTGCTGATTCCCGGACTCTTTACGATGCAGTTCGCGGTCAATACCTTTTCGATATCATGATGCTGCTCTTCGTACTGTATCCCCGCTTCTTCCAGAGTTCGCTTGTTTTCTTCATTAATTCGTCCGCCGTCTGTTACAAACACGTCCCAGCCTTTTTGCTGACCGAGCAAGGCTGCGCCAATGCCGCTTTCTCCGGCACCGATTACAACGAGTTTTTTATTTGTGTTAGCAGACATAAGCTGTTAATAATTTTTTATTGCATTTTCAGGGTTACAATACTCAGTATGGAAAGCATAATTCCTACGATCCAAAACCGAGTGACAATTTTACTTTCATGATAACCTAGCTTTTGATAATGGTGGTGAAGCGGTGCCATTAAGAAGATGCGTTTTCCTTCACCGTATTTTCTCTTGGTATGCTTGAAGTATGCAACCTGAATCATGACTGAAAGGTTTTCTACCAGGAAAATGCCGCAGATAATGGGAATGAGTAGCTCTTTCCGGACGATCACCGCCAATGCTGCGATGATTCCTCCTAAAGCCAAACTGCCGGTGTCTCCCATAAAGACCTGAGCAGGGTATGCATTGTACCAGAGAAAGCCCACGCAGGCACCTACAAATGCGCCAATGAAAATGGACAGTTCACCCAGATTTGGGATATGTACGATATTGAGATAATCTGCAATCACGTAGTTGCCCGATACATAGGCAAATACTCCTAAGCATACCCCGGCTATTGCGGAGACGCCAGTTGCCAGTCCGTCTACACCATCTGTAATATTAGCTCCATTCGACACTGCAATAATGATAAAGGTGACGAACAGTATATAGATGATCGGCGTCATGATATGGAGCAGATTCTCACCAAAAATAGAAGCGATCCTTGCGTAGCTCAATTCGTGCGATTTAACGAATGGAATTGTAGTATTGGTTGTACGGACTGTAACGTACTCTCTCATTTGACCGTTTTCATCTCTTCTTAGGAACGGCCGAGAAACTTGTTCTTCGGTACTATTATGAATAAGTGGTTGTCCTGGAATTACTTCCCTGCTAGTCACCACGTTTTCGTTATTGTACATGGTGAGTCCGATGATAATTCCCAGTCCCAACTGACCCAGGACTTTGAATTTACCTGCTAAACCTTCTTTATTCTTTCTGAACACCTTGATATAGTCATCCAGAAATCCTACCAGTCCGAGCCATACGGTCGCAACGATCATCAACATGGTATAAACATTCCATACTCTCGCGAACAAAAGGGTAGGGATCAGAATCGCCGCGATGATGATCAGTCCGCCCATTGTAGGGGTACCCTTTTTCTGGTTTTCACCTTCTAATCCCAGGTCTCTTACGGTTTCACCTATTTGTTTGCGTTGCAGGAAACGGATGAGCCTTTTACCCAATACCATTGATATGATCAGGGAGAGTATTACGGCCATAGCGGTACGGAAGGTGATATAGTAAAATATCCCAGCTCCAAAGAGTCCGAAATGCTCCCGCAAATATGTAAACAGGTAATAGAGCATCGGTTTATCTTTCTAAAAGTTTAAAATGTTCCAGTAAAATGGTGCGGTCGTCAAATGGGTGTTTGATACCGGCTATTTCCTGGTATTTTTCATGTCCTTTTCCTGCTATCAGCAGAATATCTCCGGGCTGGGCAATCGCACAGGCCGTTTTTATTGCCTCTTTTCTGTCTGAAATTCTAAGAGTTTTCCTTTTTTGAGCGGCACTCAAGCCTTTTTCCATATCGTTCAGAATCGCTTCCGGGTCTTCGCTGCGCGGATTATCCGATGTTAGAATTACACGGTCGCTATGGGTGCAGGCCACTTCAGCCATCAGTGGTCGTTTGGCAGTATCTCGGTCGCCACCGCACCCAATTACGGTTATGAGCTGTTGTCCCGTCCGTAGTTGGTTGATCGTTGCCAATACATTGAGCAGCGCGTCGGGTGTATGTGCATAATCGATGATACCTAAAATTTTGTCTTTTTCAGATAGATAGGTTTCGAATCTGCCTGGCGCTCCGTGCAGTTTACTCAAAGATGCGAGTACCGAGGTCGGTTCTTGGTTTAGTAGTCGGGCAGCACTATATGCTGCAAGTATGTTATAGGCATTGAATGTCCCGGTCAGCCGCAGATACACTTCCTGATCGTCTACCAGCATGACCAAACCTGATAGATTATTTTCCAATACCCTTCCTTTAAACTCAGCAGGTATGCGCAGACTATAGGTCGATTTGGCTGCTTTTGTATTTTGCAGCATTACCATACCTCGTTTATCATCGGCATTGCTTAATGCAAACGCAGTTGCAGGCAGATTGTCGAAGAACAATTTCTTTACCCTGATATATTCATCAAAGCTGTGATGATAGTCGAGGTGGTCATGGGTTATATTGGTAAATACTCCACCCTGGAAATGAATTCCATTTATTCTATGTTGGTGTATCGCGTGCGAACTTACTTCCATGAATACATAGGAGCAGCCCGCGAGATGCATTCTGTTTAAAAGATCTTGAACAGAAACTGCATCCGGTGTAGTATGGGATGCTTGCTCTGGTTCGTCGTCGATATAATTTAGTACAGTAGATATCAGACCGCATTTATATCCTAGGTCTTTGAACAAACCAAACAGCAGTGTGGCAGTGGTCGTTTTGCCATTGGTGCCGGTAATGCCTACCACCTTCATTTTATGGGAGGGGTGGTCGTAAAACGAGTCGGCTATCTTTCCAAGTTCGGTCTGACTGTTCCCTACCTGGATATAAGTGATTTCAGATTGTGTTTCTTCGGGAACTTCTTCACATACGATAGCGACTGCGCCTTGGGCAATTGCATGTGGAATAAAGCCATGGCCATCTGCCAGCGAACCTCTCACTGCGATGAAAAGGTTGCCTTTACGTACTTTTCTGGAGTCGATACACAAGCCGGTAATTTCCCGATTGGTATCTCCCATCGTACGTACGATGTTCACTGTATTTAATATGTCGTTCAGTGAGGGCATTTTAGCTCAGTTCTAGTATTATGGTTTGGCCTTTTTCAACCGGTACGCCTGGGGCGACAGATTGTGATTTTACAATTCCACTTCCTTTTATTTGGACGTGTAAACCTGCTTGTTCCAACAGGTAAACTGCGTCTTTAAGTCCCATGCCTTTTACTTCCGGCACTATTCCTTTGTATGCGTCCACTTTCTGCCATGTCAGTCTGCCGCTAGAGTCGGTCACCAATTGGGCCGGCACTGTTTGCGGGAATGGGTTTGGAATTTGCAGATTCAGTTGTTCCAGAATTTTATATGTATTACCGGCGGTCGCTACTGCGGTCGGGATAATTCCTTTACTAATTCTGGCGAAGCTATCGAGCGGTCCTTCCCAGCTACCCAACCCCATTGCAAACACTTTATCTGCGATCATCCTGAATACCGGAGCGGCGATTGTACCACCGTAGTAAGTTCTGGGATGGGGTTTTGTTCTGATCACTACAGCGATAGTGTATTTTGGTTTATCAGCCGGGAAATATCCAATAAAGGAACCTTGATAGACTCGATCTCTATAAGAGATGCCTCGGTCGGCCACTTGCGCCGTACCTGTTTTTCCGGCGATAGTATAGTGTGGCGACTGAATATGGCGCGCGGTACCGGTCAGACTAACTTGTTTGACACATTCCTGGATTTGTGCAACTGCTGAAGAGTCGCCCAGTGTACCGATTTCGATAGGCTGGAATATTTTTATATCGCGTCCGTATTCTCTGATAGAATGTGTCAGATAGGGTTTCATGATTCTCCCGTTGTTGGCAACGGCGTTGTAAATCATGCACATTTGGAGGGGAGATACCATGACGCTATATCCGGTAGCCATCCATGGCAGGGTAGTACCACTCCACATTTTGCTTTCCGGAGTCAGGATTACCGGTTTCCGTTCCCCGGGAAGGTCGATGCCTGTCGGTTTATCCAGTCCAATTTTTCTCAGGTAGGCGATATATTGTTCCGGGTTTTTAAAATAGTGCTGATATAGAAGTTTGGCCATTACCGCGTTAGAGGACTGGGCAAAGGCATCTTTCACTGTTGTTTGTCTGAGTCCGAGATGTGAGTCTTTCATCACACTTTTCCCGAATCTGATCGCACCGCCTTCTGCATCTACTTTATCGTTAATAGTGATGTATTTATCGTTGAGTAACGCCAATAACGTAGTGAGTTTAAAGGTCGATCCCGGTTCTGTGGGCACCAGTGCATAGTTGAAGTCTTCCCAATAGGTACCACTGTCCGTTGCACCCAGGTTTACCATCGCTCGGATCTTCCCGGTTGATACTTCCATTACAATGCAGGTACCGTATTGGCAATTATGTTTTTCGAGGATGCTTTTCATTGCGTGTTCGGCAACATCCTGGATATTGAAATCAAGAGTAGTGATAACATCGTATCCGTTTCTGGGTTCAACTTCTGTTCCTTGGATAGGAACCCATACGCTACCAGTGTGTTTTTGCAGCATTCTGCTACCGTTGATTCCGGTGAGCACCTTGTCATGTGTAGCCTCCAGACCGATTACATTTTTTTGGAGTTTGCCATCAATCCAGATGCCGGGTCTCCAAAGGCCGATTGTCCGAAATGCCAGAATACCGTAGGGGTTTTGTCTTTTGGTTTTGGTTTCGATAATGAGACCACCTTTGTTTTGCCCTTTATTAAAAATGGGGAAGGTGCGTATTTCCTGATAATGGTAATACGGCATATTCTTCCTCAGGGCGTAATAGCGACGTTTTTCATTGTAAGCTTGTTGCAGCTTCTGCTTATAAACGCTCGCCGGCCGATCTTTGAACAAATTGGCGAGACATTGGGAAAGGGTGTCTAAATAATGATTAAAAGTATCTTGTGGGATAACCATGAAATCGACATATGCGTTGAATTCCGGGATGGAAGAACTCAGCATTTGTCCGTCTTCGGAATAAATATTTCCTCTTTCGGCATATAGTGTGTCCGACCTGAGGCGCATTTGTTTTGACAAATTTCGAAGTTCGTCACCTTCCTTCACCTGTATCATAGCAGCTTTTATGATAATGGCGATCCCCAGCATGCAGATACATGTGAAGGCGACGTACACCCTGAATCGTATGTCTTTCTTAATGTTCAATTTAAATTTATTGCTGCTCTATTGATTTAGAAATTTCGGTTTTGCCGGTGTCTGCCGATATTCTATATGCCGGTAGCATCAATGGTTTCAATCCGGTTTTTGCTGCATTCCTGATAACTTCTGCTTCCATTCCTGCATGCATTAATTTGGATTTGATATCCATATATTTCCACCTTAGTTCTTTAATTTTTCTCTCCTCTTTATTTATTTCTTTTTGTATCTCTATAGCTTTCTGGTTGTTGCTGATGTAGATAATGCAGAGCAGTACTACAAAAGCGAGATAGGGGATATTGTTCACGATCCCTTTATAGGAAATCTTGTCCACCAGTGCATTCCAATCATTTCTGATTCTTTGCACGGGTGTTAACTCCTGCCTCTGTATTTGTTCCTCTTCACTCATTCGTTCTTTCTGCTATGCGCAGTCTAGCACTTCTAGCGCGCGGGTTCGACTTTATTTCTTCCGGTCCCGGTGCGATGGCTTTGCTATACACCGGTTTGAATGGTCTGTTTTCCGATGAGGCTTCGAATGCTGCCGAGCTATCTTCCCATTTACCTCTTTTGATATATTGCTTGACAATTCTGTCTTCAAGCGAGTGGAAAGTGATAATGGACAGTCGTCCTCCGGGGTTTAAGCATTCGGCTGCCTGGACAAGTAATTCCTTCAGCGCATCCATTTCTCCGTTTACTTCGATCCTCAGTGCCTGAAATACTTGGGCCAGATATCTGTTGGGTTTCCCTTTGATTACCGGTGCGATGAGTGCGCTGAAAGCGTCGGTAGTTTTAAATGGCGCATTACTGCGATATTGTGTGATATGTCTGGCCAGTTGTTTTGCGTTTCTCACTTCCCCATACCATTCGAAGATCTGATGCAGTTGTTTCTCGCTATAGTTGGCGATAATATCTGCTGCTGTGAGTTCCAGCCGCTGATCCATTCGCATGTCCAGCGGACCGCTGAAGCGGGTTGAAAAACCCCTGTCGGCGGTGTCAAATTGGTATGAGCTGACGCCCAAATCTGCCAGAATACCGTCCACTTTCGGGTGGTTATGTAGTTTAAGAAAACGTTTCAGATATCTGAAGTTTTCTGTTACAGCGATGATCCTGTCGTCTTCCGGTTTATTCTTCCAGGCATCTGCATCGTGATCAAAAGCGATGAGTATACCTTTCGGACCTAAAGCTTCGAGGATTTTTCGACTATGACCCCCACCTCCGAAGGTAGCGTCCACATATACCCCGTCCGGTCGAATAGCCAATCCGTCCGTAGCCTCGTTTAAAAGAACTGTCGTATGATAACCGGGATTTTCACCCATATTACATTCCTTCTATGCCGTCAAAGAAATTGCCACCTGCTACTTCAGCAGCCAGGTCGCTAAATCCATCGATACCTTCCTGCAAATATTTGTGGTAGGTATCTTTATCCCATATTTCTACTTTATTACCTTGTGCTGAGAAAACTATATCCTTTTTGATGTCTGCATATTCTATAAGTGACTTAGGAATGAGCAGACGCCCTGCGCTATCGAGATCCACGCTGGTTGCACCGTTCAGAAAAAGTCTTCTAAACTTGCGGGCTTTTTCATTGAAATCGTTTAAACGATTGAGTTTTTCGGAAAGTACATTCCAATTAGAAACAGGATATAGTGTAAGACAATGTTCAAACCCCCGATTTATGATAAAGCATGAGCCTTCCCCTTCCGGCAGTTGCTTGCGAAAGCCTGCCGGAACCAGAAAACGTCCTTTGGAATCCAAGGACAGCTCATATTCACCGAGGAGATTGGTCATTAGGGAGCTGGTCTATTTTTACACAAAGTAACACAATCTCCCACATTTTCACACTTTATTTAGAAGCCATATTTATCCACAAATATAGACTTGAGCTAACTAGTTTAAGGTCAAAGGGTTTTGTCTCATTTTAGCAGTAAGCTGAATGGGTAAATGTGGACAACCTGTGAATTGCGGTGGAAAACTTGTGAATAGTGGATCTGGAGGTATAAGCCTTTGTCAAACATTATTTTACAGAAGTAAAATAATGTTTATTATATGGTCGTTTCGGAAATGTAAACAATTTTAATGTTTAAAATTCCGAGGAAGCTATATGTTATTTTAATCTAAAATGAATTTCTGCTCTGCTTTCGAAAGTAACTGGTAGTACAT
Organism: uncultured Chitinophagaceae bacterium; assembly: GCA_964636205.1. GTDB lineage: Bacteria > Bacteroidota > Bacteroidia > Chitinophagales > Chitinophagaceae > JBEBVQ01. The sequence goes on from CAZWPF010000005.1 coordinate 39,465, forward strand.
TCCTTGCCGGGCTACTAATTCGTCGTGACTGCCGGATTCGGCGATATTACCTTGATGCATTACAATGATCTGGTTGGCTTTACGAATCGTGGACAGCCGATGTGCAATAATTATCGAAGTTCGACCCTGGGTCAAAGCATCTATAGCTTTTTGAATAAGTTGTTCGCTTTCACTGTCAACCGAAGAAGTCGCCTCGTCCAAAACCAAAATGGAAGGATTAAATAACAATACCCTTGCAAACGAAACCAACTGCCTTTGCCCATGCGATAAAGTATTGCCCCGTTCCATCACATCAAAATCATAACCACCGGGCAATTGCATGATAAACTCATGCAGACCTAAAATCCGACATATATTTTCTACCTCAGCTCTGGAAATAGCCGGATCCCTCAGCGTTATATTATCATGTATGGTACCGGAGAAAAGAAATACTTCTTGAAGTACAATTCCTATATGTTTTCTTAGACTGTAAATATCGTACTCATATAAATCCCGCCCATCGATCCGAATATGTCCGCCGCTGATATCATACATTCGATTGAGAATGCTGATTATTGAGGTTTTACCCGCACCGGTCTGACCGACAATAGCAAAGGTTTGTCCGGCAGGAATGGTGAAACTAATGCTCTTCAAAACAGTTTTACCCTGCCGATAAGCAAATACCACATTCTCAAACTCTATTTGGCCATCTATCTTTTGTGGTACAAAGCCTCCGTTTTCTTGCATGCTTTCATTGCTATCTAAAACAGAGAAGATCCGTTCGCCGGCAATCATGCCCATTTGCAACACGTTAAACTTGTCGGCCAGCATTCTTAACGGTCGGAAAAGCAGGTTGAGATACATCACAAATGCTATCACCACACCAACACTTACTTCATAATTGATCAATCGCACAGCTCCCCACCAAACCAATAGCCCCATGCTAGCTGCCAATATGATTTCTACTACCGGAAAGAATACCGAATAAGCAAAAATGCCTTTGATATTCGCATTCCGATGCTCGCGGTTTATTTCCTTAAACTTCTCCAATTCACGCTCTTCAGCTCCGGAAATTTGAACCAGTTGCATACCGGTAATATGCTCCTGTGAAAAGGCATTGAGTCGTGCAACCGCGTTGCGCACGCGCTGAAAGGATTTGCGTACGCTTTCTTTAAATATATAAGTAGCCAATATCAACAAAGGAAAACATGCTAAACATACTAATGCAAGCTTCCAATCAGTAAGCAACATCACAATGATAATGGCAACTATAGTGAGGATATCTGAAACAATAGCAATCAAACCCTCCGAAAATGTATCATTAATCGCCTCAGTGTCATTTATCGTACGGGTGGTCAAAGTCCCGATTGGAGTTTTGTCGAAATAGGAAAGATTCTGAAAAATAATCTTATTGAATACCGCCTTGCGAATGTCATTGACGACCGACTGACCTAGCCAGTTGGTGCGGTAAAGAAACCAGAATCTCAAACCACTTTCTAACAACAAAACCCCCAGCTGTGCAATACTGATCATAACCAGTCCGACAACAAACTTATTTCCGATATAATTATCGATTGATTCCTGAATCAGGTAGGGGCGTAAGGGCGCAAGTGCTGCCAAGACCAAGGTCATGACCACTGCAAACACAAAGGTTTTTTTATAGGGCGCAGTAAAACTCAACAATCGCCCCAGAAGGCGCAGGTCGAGCGACTTTTTTTTATTGTTTAACGCCAAAACGATTCAAATTTTACCGCATACATTCATCAGGTACGGGTATTAGTTTTCATCCCCGGGCACTCATGAGGTACGCTTTAATGAACTCATCAATTTCACCATCCATTACCGGTCCAACATTCCCAACTTCATAATCCGTACGGTGATCTTTGATCATCTTATAAGGATGGAATACATAGGAACGAATTTGTGATCCCCACTCGATTTTTTTCTTGCCGGCGTTGGACGCATTCTTCAGTTCTTCCCGTTTCCGTAACTCTTCTTCGTACAAACGGCTCTTTAACATGGTGAGCGCCTTTTCCCGGTTTTCACCCTGCGTGCGGGATTGTTGACATTCTACTATTATTCCCGAAGGAATGTGCTTCAGTCGCACCGCTGTCTCCACTTTGTTAACGTTCTGTCCGCCCTTACCGCCGGATCTGTAAAATTCCCATTCCAAATCGGCCGGGTTGATCGAGATCTCTATAGTATTGTCAATTAATGGATAAACAAACACCGAGGCAAACGAGGTATGGCGACGCGCATTGGAGTCGAAAGGAGAAATCCGAACCAGCCGATGGACACCCGATTCTGCTTTCAACAAGCCATAAGCAAAGGGTCCGTCGAATTCTAAAGTGGCTTGCTTGACTCCGGCGCCATCCCCATATTGGACATCAATTTCGGACACTTTCCAATTCTGATTTTCACCATACATCCGGTACATCCGCATTAACATCTCAGCCCAGTCCTGACTTTCAGTACCACCTGCACCGGAATTGATAACCATTACCGCAGGTAATTCATCCTCAGGTTGGTTGAGGGTTGACTTAAATTCTAATTCTTCAATTTTCTGGTTGGCTAAATCATAAGCAGCCTGCACTTCAGACTCTTCAGCCTCGCCCTCTTTCCAAAATTCAAAAAGAACGGCAAAGTCTTCCACAGCTTCCCGAACCTGCTCATAAAGCTCTATCCAGAAAGTATTGATTTTAATTTCTTTTAGAATACCGGTCGCGCGGGTACTATCATCCCAAAACCCCGGAGCCATAGTCAGTTGCCTATCGTTTTCTGTTTTGGCCCGGCGATCATCTATATGTAAGTAACGGTGGAGATGCTGTACTCTATTACGCATCTCCTTAAGATGTTCGTGCGTCATAAATGGGTCAAAGGTACGGAGAATCCGTCCTACTTAGTAAGGACTTCTTTTACTTTAAAAGTAAAGTTACGCTGAGAGATATAACTAAAGACTGCGACAATCACAGTGGTGAGTATCTTGGAAGGGGTCGGGTAGAAATGGAACCACTCCACAAAGAGTTTCAAGAATACATAATTCAATAATATGCACATGCAAACCAAAATTGCATATCGTAATAACTGTATCCGACCACGCAAATTCGATTTGGGAAAGACTATATATTTCGAAAGAGCAAAGCCCAAAGGAAAGCTAATGCTAAATGACATCAGAAACGCAGCAATATGCGATGAGATTACTACATCATGTGCTAAGATCACCGGCTGTCGTTCCAAAATAAAATTGTAACTAATGAAATAGATTAAAATATCCAGCAAGGTATTGGAACCGCCGCAGGCTAAATACCGAAATGTGGTTTTATTAATCCAGGGGGCAAACGGCTTGTGAAAGAAATCTATTACCGAGAGTACAATATGTCTGATGTCTGATAGCACTTAAATGACAAAGAGCAAATTTAAGATTTAATCGGAGATAAAGAAATCCGCTGCCAGATTCCATTTTTTATTAACATTTATGACACATCTCGCCCCCATCCGGTAACATTAAGTTAATAATTCGGTAACAGAATCGCAACCTGCCCTTAACGTCCCGGTCATACTACCTCCTGACCTTTGCACCAAAATCATAAGTATTCTATATGATGAGGCATAGTGTACAAAATATAGTATCAAAACTCAAATTCGCCTGGCTGATCATTAATATTTTATTAATCTCTGCAGCGAACGCTCAAACAACGGGTATCATCGGTGTGGTTGTGGATTCAATCTTCCAGGAAACTGTTCCGGGAGCGATAGTTCGACTGGAAGGTGCTAGGAATCAGGTGATTACTACCGACCCCGATGGTCGTTTTGAATACAAGGATCTGATTCCGGGAAACTATAAACTTACCGTTCAGGCTTTTTCCTATCAATCAACAATTTTAAACTCTGTTGAACTGAATCCAGGATCTGTTGCACAATTGAAAATAGCCCTCCGGCAAATAGCAACCGGACTGGATGAAGTCGTAGTTGCGGCTAGTCGCACCACCAATTCTCAAAAGGCAGTGATAGAAGAAATCAGAATGGCCGGACAAGTGGTAAGTGGTATTTCTGCCGAGCAAATAAAATCTTCCCAAGATCGAGACGCCGCACAAGTGATGAGTCGGATTCCCGGAATTACTATTACAGACAATAGGTTTGTTATGGTGCGTGGAGTGCCCGAAAGGTATAATCAGGTATTACTAAACAATGTCATCGCTCCGAGTACTGAAATTGATCGTCGCACTTTTTCGTTCGACCTGATACCAAGCAGCGTTTTGGATAGGATGTTGGTTTTTAAATCCGGTACTGCAAATGACGTCGGCGATTTTGCCGGTGGACTGATCAAAGTGTATACAAAGAATGCTGTGGAGGATAATTTCTTTTCGGTTGCCATTTCCTTGGGATATAGATCCGGTACCACAGGATCAGAATTCTTAAATGCTCCCGGTGGATCAGCAACCGATTACCTGGGATTCGACAATACCCGAAGACTTCCCGATAATTTCCCGAATACACACGCGATGAAGGAGGCATCCAGAAGATCATCGCTCAGGGCCGAAGCTGGGAGGTCGTTGCCAAATTCTATTGTGCCGAGGTCTGCAACAGCTCTTCCAAATATCGGGCTATCATTGAGCGGAGGACGTAAATGGAGTCTGGGACAAGGCAAAACGTTAAGCACTGTGAGCGGACTGAATTATTCTCAAAGTTATCTGTCATACAGCAGAGCCTTCCACCGATATTTCACCTGGGATCTGGAAGACCAATCGGCCGGACGTTCCATCTATCCCTGGTTTAATTACGAGGACCAAACCTACGAAAAGGAAAATCGCACCACCGTTATCTCCAATTGGCAATTGAGGCTGAATGCAAACAATAGAATCGATTTTAGAAATCTGCTGAATCAAATTGGAGAGAATACAACAATCATCAGAACCGGTGAGGAATTCCAACAGTATGCAGGTTTGCCGAGAAAGAATTATATGCTCGGATATCGCAGTCGAACCATCTACAACGGTCAGCTAGAAGGTAACCATCAACTGAACGGTAGCGCCGGACTGAACTGGATACTTGGTATGAATTATACCGGCGAGTCGGAGCCGGATTTAAGAAGGTTCAGGACGTTTCAGCCGACATCAGACGACGAATATCAGTTAATCCTTCCACCAAGTTCCAATCTGTTTGATGCGGGACGCTATTATGGTACGCTTCGAGAGAGCGGTCTACATCACGCTCTCAACGTGGAAAGACAATTCGCGCAGTCTTCCGCAAATCCGGTCACAATCACAATGGGTTATTTAACCGATTACAGACAAAGAACATTTGCTGCAAGATATTTTAGTTACATCTACCCGGGTCAGAATGATCCCGCAATCGGCGAACAAATTAAGCGCATGCCACTCGATCAGGTGTTTGCGTCTGAAAATATTAATCCTGAAAACGGACTTACACTAGAGGAAGGAACCAGAGCAATTGATCAATATGAGGGGAGTAGCCTGCTAACAGCCGGATTTGTACAAGCAAAAATACCAGCCGGACAATTTCAATTTAACGCGGGATTAAGGATGGAGTACAACCTCCAGCAGTTGCATTCCCGAGATGATGCCGGAGCCGCTTTGGAAGTTTACAATCCGGTTTTATCACCGCTAGGTTTTTTCAATGCAGATTATGAACTGGATGATAAATCTAAAATTCGATTTGCGTATGGTCGGACTGTGAACCGTCCCGAGTTTAGAGAACTGGCACCATTCATGTTTTACGATTTCAAAATGGACGCATCCAGAGTGGGTAATCCCAATTTGAAAACGGCATATGTCAATAACCTTGATTTGAGGTATGAACTCTATCCACGCGAAGGTGAAGTGATCAGTATTGGTGGGTTTTACAAGTTGTTTAATAATCCGATTGAAACTCAGATTTTCGTAATGACAGAGCAGCCCGGCTTGGGATATCTCAACGCAAAGCAGGCTGTTAGCTATGGAACAGAGTTGGAGTTTAGAAAATCGTTTAAGGGTTTTACACCAAGTCGGTTTATGGACAGGTTGAGCGTGAATTTGAACGCATCATTGATCCGATCGGAGGTGAGATACGATAGTGCCACCGCAAAGGCTCAAGATCAGAAACGAGCTTTGCAGGGACAATCCCCTTATATTCTCAACCTGGGACTATACTACCGCGATCCGGCAAGTCGTGCAGATGTTTCCCTGAGTTATAACATATTCGGTCCGAGGATTTTTGCAGTAGGAAGTTACCTGTTTCCCGCGATTTATGAATTACCGAGACATTCAGTTGATCTCACGATTTCTAAAAAGTTTGGAGAACATATAGTATGGACACTGGGAGTGCAGGATTTGTTGAATGCGGCATACCGATTTTATCAGGATTCTGATGTCAATGGTGTCGTAGACGCTAAGAACGATCATCCCATCTTCACTTACAGAAGAGGAAGTCTTTGGAACTTAACCTTTGGCTACAATTTCTAGAGTTTATCAAATATAAATTTTCACAAAAAAAGAAACAATGAAAAGCAAAAAAAGGATTGCAGCAATTTTAATCGGATTGACTTTATTCGGGATCACGAGTTGTAAAAAGGACAAGAATGATGATCCCGCACCGAATCCGAACACGAACACATCTGCTGAAACCGTGATTCTGGAAGGAAATCTGGAAACGCAAACATTGACGGCAGACAGAAAATACTTGATAAGAGGGCAAGCCTTCGTACGTGAAGGGAGGACACTTTCAATCGAACCCGGAACGGTAATTATGGGGGAAAGGAGTTCCAGAGGTACCCTGATCATCGACAGGGGTGGAAAGATAATGGCGGAGGGGACGGCAGCGAGTCCGATTGTGTTTACTTCGAATCAACAACCGGGTGACCGGGATCGTGGTGACTGGGGTGGATTGGTCATCTTGGGTAAGGCCAGAACAAATCAGATCAATCCTGTGATAGAAGGTATCACTCCTGAAGTTCAATTTGGCGGAAATGATGATAACGACAACAGTGGCGTGCTCAAGTATGTACGCGTGGAGTTTGCAGGTATTGAACTTTCTCCCAATAATGAAACCAACGGTATCACCTTAGCCGGTGTAGGGAGAGGAACCACAATTGAATATTGCCAGGTTTCTTTTGGTGGTGATGACGGATTTGAATGGTTCGGTGGTACAGTAAATGCGAAATATTTGATTGTGTTCGCCGGATGGGATGATGATTTTGATTGCGATTATGGTTTCTCTGGTAATGTACAATTCGGTCTGGGTATTCGCTATCCTGGTTATGCCGATCAAAGCGAGTCCAATGGATTTGAGTGGGATAACGGTCCAAATGACAATGACGTTAGTCCGTATAGCATGGCTACATTCTCCAATTTTACAATGATCGGACCCATTGCTGAAGGTAGTTCTACTTCCAATAAGAATTTTGCATACGGGATTGATTTGAGAAGAAGAGTGGGTATGTCGTTGTTTAACTCTGTAATTGCAGGTTATCCAAAAGGTTTACGCATGAATCAACCCTCAGTGTTGGAGCAATATGTAGGCAAACAAAATGGAGTGATCGCAAACAATATTTTCTATTTCCCTTCGAATTCCTTTACAGGTGGATCTGGTGTTGATGCAAATGCAATAGAGGCATATATCAAGCAAGCTAATACCGTGATTGAGGAAAACGCGAGTGCGGCAGGGTATGCTGCGATCGGATTGCAGTCAGATTGGTTTTTTGGGAAGCGTCTGGCATCCGGTTACCCTTCCAATCCCAATTTTACTGTCACACAAGGAAAACTGGCATCTGGCGCTGAGTTTTCACATGCTAAATTGTCAGGTTTTCAGCAAGTGCCGTTTAGAGGAGCATTTGGAGGTCATGACTGGACAGACGGATGGGCTGAATTTGCACCCGTCGATAAAGCATACTAAAGATGTTGTGTAACAGTATGTTAAATTAACAGTGTGAAGCAAATGCCATGCTATTTCCCCTAGGCATGGCATGGCATTTGCTTCATCCTCGGTTTTCAAAGCGTTAGTGGCATGATGAAGCGTATAAAAGTTATATTTCTATTTTTGGTGGGATGTGCTCTGACTATCCATGGTTGTTTGAAGCAGGACATAAGCTATAAGCCTGAGAAGTATTTGGAACCATCAGAGCAGACAAATTTCGTATATAGTATCGCCAGATATCTCGCAAAGATGCCTGAGCGGGCAGATTACGAAAACAGGTTCGAATCGGAATTTGACGATTATTATCGGAAGATGGCTTCCGGACATCGGCTCGAGGCCTATTTCATCGCAGAAACTGGGGATCATTATTTTTTGATCAGTCGGCATGCACCTAGTTTGAAACCGAAACGTGTAGCTACGGGCGGTCGTCTTCGCTATGGACCAGACGATTCGACGATTGTTTACTATGAAGAGGTGTTTCGGACGTGGAAAATGGAGGAAGAGGAAATGAAGGAAAAGTCGAATTTGTTATTTGATAAGATGGTGCGGCAGGAGGATCTTTCCCGGTATTATACAGATGAAACCTCTCAGGAAGAATATATTCAGTTTCCCGATAAGACTACTCGCTACAACACAGAAGACAGAAGATGGGAACTCATTGCGGATATAAGTGAATAGAAAAATAAAACCGGTCGTCAGGCCGGTTTTATTTCATTAGAACTGTTATTGATTTTTCGATTCCAGAGAATCTGGGAGAAAAAGGTGAAAAAGATAATGCCGGCTTGCGTTTGAAGAGCAGATTCCTGCATCATAAAGAGCACGGCGGTTAGTTGAAACAGAAAGAAAATTGTCTTTTCTCTAATTTGTCCCAATGCCAGAAAAGGCATAAACATGATCATAAGGAAGGTTGCCAATCCCGGTATTCCCAGCATATACACCGTTTGAATGTACATATTATGCAGGTTTACATTATAGAGATGGGATCTGTTTCCGGGATCATAAATATTCGGCACTCTGGCTTCGTGCATTTGTCGGTTGAGCGTTTCCTTTACGTCCCCATTACCGACGCCTGTCCACCAAAGCCCATCATCAGTTAGTTTATTAACACTCAGTTTCCAGAGGAAGATTCTCAGGTTGACATTATTAAAAGATTTTGGGCGTTCTGCTCCCTCTTTGATCCATTCTGTATTTTCTTCTTTTTTCAGTACCTCTTCATAGCGATGACGAATAGGGTTTTCAGAAAGGAAAATGACGCCGCCTACTGCCAGCATCAGTCCGACCATAATAATTCTCGGCAGCGGACGGTAATGGCGGTGAAAATGCCGGAAATAGAAGATCGGCATCATGCACACGAAAAATAGGAGAATCAGTGACTTTGAAGAAAGCAGGATAAAGAAGGTAAACTGCAATAAGACGAGTAGATACCACACAACTCGCCCGCTTTTATTTTTAAACACTTTTTCCCAATCGAACAGTATCAGGATGGTCATAGACGTAATCACATACCATGCTGTGTACACTGCGTTGGCACTGAGTCCGCGAATTAATGTATGGTAAAAAAACAAGTTCCGATCATTTGTTTCAGCATAGGAGATCGCAGCCTGTGTAAGACAGAAAATGGCGATAATACTAATGCCGGAAACAAAAGCTAAGAAGATTTTTTCCAGCCGCTCCCGATTGATATTTACGCCTGCGCCTACGATCACAGGCAGTATCAGAAAGCTAAGCTTGCTTTGTAAATCGAAAAGCGAATCAGCCTTATTAGCACTATAGGTATAGCTTAAAACGTGTAGTAGATAAAAGATAATCCAAGCTATTAAGATGAAATTTCCGGAAAGCTTTTTAAGGGTAGCTTTGAAATCGGCTTGAACCAACCATACTAAAACTAGGAAGATAACCGAAATACTACCTGCAATAAAAGGAAAGGGGATGGCAAATGCCACAATGCATATCGAAAAGTACAGCAACTGCTGTAGCCATTTTGCCTGAAACATAAGAGCAAATGTAGCAGGTTTATTTTTAGAAAAATAGTAATTGAAGCTATGTTTAGTACTTCGAATTAAAAAATAAATCTCATGAATTTTTCCGAAATTGAAGCGCTCCTTTTCGAAAACCTTATTTAAAATGCTTTTATTTGCACGACTAAGTAGGCTAGCTCCCCTCAATAATATTTAAATAATGATCAAGGCGGTCATCAAGGGACTGATAAAGAAGTTGCCGATAGCATTTACGCAGAATCAGCGTTACGATAAGCAGACGGAAAAGGTGATTCGCAGGGTGTGTAAGGCTACCAGTAACTGTATAGATGTAGGTGCACATAAAGGTGAAGTGCTGGATTTTATGATCAAATGCGCTCCACAGGGTAACTTTTTTGCATTTGAACCCATTCCTGCTTTGTATGATTCGTTAAAGGTCAAATATCAAACTAATCCAAATTGCCAGGTATTGGATATTGCTCTGAGCAGCACTAAGGGAACGGCTTCGTTCAATTATGTTGTTTCCAATCCTTCTTATAGCGGATTAATTAAGCGACGGTACGATCGCCCCAACGAGGAAGATTGTAACATCACGGTAAAGACGGATTTGTTGGATAGTATTATACCGGTGGATATGCCAATTGATTTGATAAAGATTGATGTGGAGGGGGGGGAGTTGCTGGTATTGGAAGGAGCCAAAGAAACTATTAAGCGGTCTAAGCCGGTGATCATTTTTGAGCATGGGTTGGGAGCTTCGGATTATTATGGCGCATCACCGGAACAGGTATTTCGATTGTTGGACGGTTGTGGGTTGAAAATCAATACGATGGAGCGTTGGTTGTGTGGAGAGCAGGCATTGTCTGACGAGGAATTCTGTCAGTATTATTACGAAAAGAAGGATTATTACTTTATGGCTTATCCTTTGTAGATTAGAAAAATGATTGAAACCGGGGGATATTATGAATGTCCGCCTAACTTTATCTTTGCAGTTTATGGAAAAACTACGGGAACAGATAGAAATTTACGAACCGGAAGTCAGGTCGTTTCAGGCAGCTGATGCCGCAGCGTTGGAGCAATTCCGTGTTCGTTTTATGGGAACTAAGGGCGTTATCAAGCAATTATTTGCTTTGATGAAGGATATCCCTTCCGATCAGAAAAAAGACGCCGGTCTGTTGCTGAATTCCTTTAAGCAACTCGTCGAATCACAGTATGAGTTGTTCCAAAACACCGTCGAAGGCAGCGGACGGAGCTCGGAGAAACTACCTGATCTCAGTTTGCCCGGAACTTCGCTTCCAATGGGTACCCGTCATCCTTTGAGGGTGGTGGAAAGAGAGATCGTAAATGTTTTCGAAAAAATTGGTTTTAGTGTTGCGACAGGGCCTGAGATAGAGGATGACTGGCATAATTTTACCTCACTGAATTTGCCCGAAAATCATCCTGCCCGCGATATGCAGGATACCTTTTATGTTTCTAAAGATCCTGACTGGGTGTTGCGGACGCACACATCCTCTGTTCAGGCAAGGGTTTTGGAGCAGGGCGAATTGCCGATCCGGGTTATTTGTCCGGGGAGGGTATACCGCAATGAAACGATCTCAGCCCGTGCGCATTGTTTTTTCCATCAGTGCGAAGGATTGTATGTAGATAAGGGATTGTCATTTGCTGATTTGAAGCAAACCTTATATTATTTTGTGACGGAGATGTTTGGCCCTGATACCAAGGTGCGGTTCCGGCCTTCTTATTTCCCGTTTACCGAGCCCAGTGCAGAAATGGACATTTCGTGTACGGTTTGTGGTGGTAGCGGTTGTCAACTGTGCAAGCAGACAGGGTGGGTAGAAATATTGGGTTGTGGTATGGTGCATCCGGATATGCTTCGCAATTTTGGCATTGATCCCGAAGTTTACACCGGTTTTGCTTTTGGTATGGGCGTGGAGCGAATTACACAGATCAAATATCAGGTGAATGACCTGAGGCTTTATTCTCAAAATGATATCCGGTTTCTCAAACAGTTTCAATCTTTGTAGCCGGAGTTTTATAACAAGCAGATTTAATCGCTATACTGCCGGGGAAGCACTTAACGCTGAAAACATTTCCTGGTTTTATAGTAAAAAGGGCGGTTACTTATGGTACTTGTCACTGGTGCTAGTGGGTTTGTAGGACAGCATCTCATTCGGATGTTGACTGCTCGTGGTGACTGTAGGATTCGGGCATTGTACCATACCCGTCAACCGAGTCCCGACTTATTAACTCTTTCGGGTATTGACTGGATTCAATGTGATTTACTGGATATTTACTCTGTAGAGGAAGTGATGCGGGGTGTGACGGAAGTATACCATTGCGCGGCGGTCGTATCATTTCAGCCTGAGCATAAGGAGCAGATGATGCGGGTTAATGTGACTGGTACCAGCCATGTCGTGGATGCGGCTATAGATGCCGGTGTGCGAAAGCTCGTATATATAAGCAGTGTAGCTGCATTGGGACGCAATATTCAGGGGCGCGAGATTTCAGAAGAGGTGCAATGGGAAGAGGGTGCTTATAATTCGACCTATGCTCAGAGCAAGTATTATGCGGAGATGGAAGTCTGGAGAGGGATGGCGGAAGGTTTGGAAGCAGCGGTTTTAAATCCCGGTATAATTTTAGGTGAGGGGGTGGATTGGGAGCAGGGATCAGCACGATTGATGAAGCTGGCCGACGATGAGTTTCCGTTTTATACCGGTGGAATCAACAGTTGGGTTGATGTAAAAGATGTGGTTAAAGCCGCAATTATACTCATGAAAAGTGATGTAAGTGCGGAGCGGTTTATCGTGAGTGCAGGTAATTTTTCTTATCGGCAGATATTCACCCTAATGGCCAACAGTCTTGGCAAGCGTCCACCCCGATTTAAAGCCGGGAAGGGGTTGTCGGGGTTAGTCTGGAGATGGGGTTGGATCAAGAGTAGGTTAGGCGCACGAACAACTATTACCAAAGAAACTGCTCGAACCGCTCAGCAAATATGTTATTATAATAATGAAAAGTTAATTAATTATTTTCCTGAATTCGATTATACTGATATAGCGGATACCATTGCCAGAATGGCGATTGCATATCGGTCAAATTGTAATTCCAATAAACAATCCGTCCCTTAAGGGTACATTTGTCAAAACTTTTTTTGTGTTTTTTAAAAAAACATTTGTAATCTTGCACCACAGGAATGAGGTTTTAGTTCCGGTCTCCCTTTACCCTTTCTGCAATTCCCTTTTCAAAAACAACATCTGGGTATACACAAATAAGATATACCTCTTACGCAGACTTACTAACAAAACAATTCAGAACAATATTACGTATGCCATACGACATTTCGCAATTGAATGATATGCTCGTTCCCGAGCTGGTAGATGTAGCGGAGCATTTGGAAATTAAAAATGCCCGATCACTTGATAAGCAAACTTTGATTTATAAAATATTGGATAAACAAGCTTTGGCAGCCGATCAATCTGAATCAGATGAATCAGCTGCTAAGAAACGTCGTGGTCGTAAACCACGAGCTACAAAGGCTGAGGGTAGCGAAGAAAATCCTGAAGCTACTGCTGTTGCGCAACCTGAAGCGAAGGCTGACGAGTCTGCAAATGCAGCGGATTCAGAAACTGAAGTTGTTGCTCCAGAAGATACCGAACCTCGCAAACGTCGTGTTCGCCGTCCGAAGACCGAACCTGGCACTCGGAAGCAAACTGCAGAAGAGGCTACTGAATTGTCTTCTGTCAATAGCCGGGTAGCAGCGCTTTCAGAAGACCAGACAGCAGACTACGAAGACACTGCAGCGGAAACATCTATTATTATGCCTTCGGAAGAAGGAGTTGCTGAAGTGCAGCCTCCTCAGGATTTACCTTCAGAAAAGGCTGCGGCTAATGCGGGTGGTCAGCACACAGGTCAGACCGGTAGACGTTCTCGTGAACAGCAATATGGTAACTATAATGTAGAATTTGATGGTGTAGTTGTGAGTGAAGGTGTGCTGGAAATGATGCCCGATGGATATGGTTTCTTGCGCAGTAGTGATTATAACTATCTTTCTTCTCCGGATGATATTTATGTTTCACCCTCTCAAATTAAGTTGTTTGGTCTGAAGACTGGTGACACAGTTAAGGGAACGGTTCGTCCTCCTAAAGAAGGTGAAAAATATTTTGCTTTATTGAAGGTGGAAAGTATTAACGGCAGACATCCAGATGAAATCCGTGATCGAGTTCCTTTTGATTATCTCACCCCTTTATTTCCTTTTGAGAAACTGAATCTCTACACTACGCCAAGCAATTTTGGTACCCGCATCATGGATTTGTTTACACCGATTGGGAAGGGACAGCGTGGTTTGATTGTAGCGCAGCCGAAGACGGGTAAAACCATGTTGTTAAAGGAAGTTGCTAATGCGATTGCTCAAAATCATCCGGAATGTTATTTGATGATTGTCCTGGTGGATGAGCGCCCTGAGGAGGTGACCGATATGCAACGTAGTGTTCGGGCGGAGGTGATTGCTTCTACCTTTGATGAGCCTGCTGAGAAGCACGTAAAGGTTTCAAATATTGCCTTGCAAAAAGCAAAGCGGCTAGTGGAAGTAGGTCATGATGTCGTGATTCTATTGGATTCTATCACTCGTTTAGCACGTGCGCATAATACTGTTGCTCCGGCGAGTGGTAAGGTATTGAGCGGTGGTGTGGAGGCAAATGCAATGCAGAAGCCTAAGCAGTTTTTCGGTGCGGCAAGAAAGATTGAGAACGGAGGTTCATTGACGATCTTAGCTACGGCGTTGATCGACACTGGTTCTAAAATGGATGAGGTAATCTTCGAAGAATTTAAGGGTACCGGTAATATGGAGCTCCAGCTGGATCGTAAACTTGCCAACAAGCGTATTTTCCCGGCAATTGATATAACGAGTTCCAGCACGCGTAGAGACGATCTTTTATTGGATAAAGATACTTACAACAAAATGTGGATTCTTCGGAAACATACCTCAGACATGAACACCGATGAGGCAATGCATTTCTTACTACAGCAGATCAAGGGAACTAAGAGTAATGAAGAGTTTCTGGCTACGATGAATAAGTAGTAGTAATGATTTGAAATAAAGTTTTGAAAGAGGCTGTCTGTAAGGGCAGCCTCTTTATTTGAAGCAGTATTTTTGGGTATTCGTAATTAGAAAATTTTTCGGTTTTTAATAACGTTTTTCAGATACTCTCCAAAATCGCTATTTGGCGCCAGGTAGAATAGTGTTGCGGCGTAAACAAAAGCAATGATCATTGATCTGATGATAGCATCAGTGATTGCATGATGGACAAAGGGAAGCAAAGTGCCTGCCACCAATGCTATAATTCCTGCGATTAGTACCTGCAACATATGTTTGTTGGCGACAGGCAAGTTTAATTTTACCCGCAGGTAAATCATTTTAGAGATACTAAAAATAGTGAGTGATACGGTTGCGCTCAAAGCAGCGCCCATAATACCATAATCGGGTATAAGATATCTGTTTAGTATAACGATAAGCAGAATCAACAGGGCTGAGATGCGAAAGTTGAATTTGTAGTATTTGGAAAAGCTAAGAACTTCACTACTTACGCCCGCAAACATCTGCACCAATTTGCCGATCAGCAAAACAGCTGTAACGGGCTTTATAAACTCATAACCTTCAGGGAAAATTCGGACAACATTATCCAGGTTGCAAAATATCAAAACACATAATGCCATTCCTATGATGAATGTGTTATTGTTTGCGCGTTGATACAGATTTTTAAGTTTAGTCCAAGCTTCATCGATATAAGCCTGGTTTAGCACTGGATAACTCGATGCGCTTAATGCTCTGAACGGCATGACCATGACTGTTGCAATAAAGATTGCGTTTCTGTAAACTGATAAGGTCGACATACCATCTGTAGCCAAGGGCGCCAGCATCAGCGAATCAATATACCCTAAGAGATTCAGGGCTACCCCCTCCAACAGGTGGTACCAGGAAAAATGAAAAAGTCTCCCATATTCCTTTCGGTTGAGCAGTCCAAATCTCAGCGACAGCTGTAGTCCTCCCGACTTTATTGCGAGAAACATTGCGGATAGACCCTGGAATAAGTAAGAGGCCGTCATCAGGAGCACAAATGCCGAGAAATTGATCGCGTCTATAGCATAAAGGCCGATGAGCAGGAGGAGGCAGGATCTAAACACTACTTCGCGAATCAGACTTCCCTGAGCGGCTTTCATTCGGGACACCAAGTAATATTCAAATAAACTTGAGTATCCCAATCCGGTTACAATTAGGGGAAGCCAGAAGTAGTATTTATCGATATAAGGCTGGTCCTCAGGTTGGTAAATACCAATCAGATCGTTTTTGAAAATAGCATAGAGTATGGTAAAAAGCGCGATTGTAAATAGAGGAATGAGCAAGGTGGTCGTTAAAACCACACTACGTTTAGCTTCGTCTTTTTGGTAGTTTGGCAGGTATCCGACAACTACCGAGGCAGCTCCCATCATTACGAAGCTTTGAACTATAACAGCCTGATTGGTAAGGTTGGTTATTAGGCCTAATTCATTTTTTTCAAATACAATCGTAAAAATGAAATTTATAGCAGCACCTAATACAGCACCTGTAAAAATGATGATAATCGATTTAATCGATTGTCTGGCTACCACACCCATTAGACAAAGATACACGCTTTTAGGCCTGTTTTATGAATGGTTGCAATTATCTGTTAATAAGGATTTGCATCTTTTTTTATACATTTACCCGTTGGATCAGGATTTAAAAATCTGACAATAAGACATAATCGTTATGTTGAAAAAGATATTAATAGAAAGTTTCGATGCTCTTGGCTATGTTGTGCGAAAGAAGAGCAAAGATCTGCCAGATGTGCAGGCGGAGAAGGAATTTATGGAGATATATGCCGAGTGTAGTAAATATACTATGACCTCTATCGAGCGAATGTATGCGCTTTACAGTTCGGTAAAATATGTATTGAAAAACAATATTCCCGGTGATTTTGTTGAGTGCGGGGTCTGGAGAGGAGGTAGTTCTATGCTGATGGCGTTCTTGCTTCATCGCTATGATAAACAGTGGAGAAAGATTTACATGTACGATACTTATGAGGGGATGCCGCCGCCAACTGATGTGGATAAGAGTTTTGACAAAGTAAGTGCTCAGGAACAATTAGAGAAATCCAGTCTTTCTGATCCTGATTCTGTCTGGTGTTATTCTTCGTTCGACGAAGTGACAGCTAATATTGCACGTACCGGTTTGCTTTCCGATCGAATTGTGATGGTTAAGGGTAAAGTAGAGGATACAATTCCTAATGTGGTACCTCAGTCGGGTATTGCAATTTTGCGTCTGGATACTGATTGGTATGAGTCGACACGGCACGAATTGATACATCTTTATCCGATGCTGGTCTCGAAAGGGGTATTGATTATTGACGATTACGGACATTGGGAAGGTTGCAGAAAGGCAGTGGATGAATATTTTGAAAAGGTGCCTGAGGGTATTTTGCTGACAAGGATAGATCAAACAGGAAGACTGGGTATTAAAATTTCTTAGAAGAAATTGGCGGACCGATAGAATTATTGAGCAGATGACCGGCTTAAAACTGAGTTAAGCCGGGTATTAACCATATGGTATGTTTAAAGTGTATAATCTACTGATTCTTAAGAGAAAAATAGAGTAT
>CAZWPF010000006.1:0-55053 GCA_964636205.1 uncultured Chitinophagaceae bacterium
GCAAAGGTTTAGAATATGTATCGGCTTCTCTGCGCTCTTTGCGTGAAATAGAATAAAAAGGTCCACGCAGAGGCCGCAAAGCTGTTCCGCAGAGGACGCAAAGGTTTAGAATATGTAGTAGCTACTCTGCGCTCTTAAAGTAATGATCGATGCGAGTTTTCGATCACCCAAACATAGTTATTTGTTTGAATGCTACATATTTGGCTTAAACCAGCTGCTGTACATCAGATAGTTATTGGCAATTCTTTCTACTTCTCCTTTAAGCAGGTCTTGACTAATATCTTTTACCTTCTTGGCGGGGACTCCGGCGAATATGCTACCCGGAGGTACAACAGTGCCTTCGAGCACTACAGCGCCGGCGGCAATGATACTATTAGAGCCTATCACCACATCGTCCATTACAATGGCTCCCATCCCAATCAGTACATTATCATTGACAGTGCAACCATGCACAATGGCGTTGTGTCCGATCGATACATTATTGCCAATTACAGTCTTTGTTTTTTGATAGGTACAGTGAATACAAGCGCCATCCTGAATATTAACCTTATTGCCAATTCGGATACTATTGACATCCCCTCTGATTACCGCATTAAACCAGACACTACATTCTTGTCCCATGATTACATCTCCTACTATAGTAGCGTTGGGTGCAAGAAAGCAGTCCTCAGGAATTTGCGGATATACATTTTTTACGGGCAGAATGAGGGCAGATCGATCCATTTTTTGTCTATTTTGTAATGAGTGAAGACAATTATTTTGTCAGATTGATAAAAGTATCAGATGTTTTGATTTACATCGTCCTGAATTACAAATGTCCGTAAATAAAAAAAGATTGTCCGAAGACAATCTTATAAAAAGATACTAATAGTAATTTCTGTAGTCCGGTTGTATCAACCTAACCGCTCTTTAAAATTAAGGAGCTGGAACTGGTTCTACTGGAGCTTCTTCAGGAGTAACAACTGTATCTCCTTCGATTGGTGCGATAGGTTCTTCCATAACAGGAGCAACTGTAGTTTCTTCGATTACAGTTTCTTCAGTTTCGTTAGTAGTATCATTTCCACCGCAAGAAGCAAAAAACAACCCAAAGCTAAGTGCAAGAGCACCAAATTTTACAAATTTCATGTTTTATGATTTTGATTTTAGCATTTATACCGTTTTACGGAAAAGGTAACCCAAGTTTTTTACATAATATTTTTACTTTATTATAATCTCTTAATTTGCTATGGATTAATTGGTATGTTCTCGAAGTATTTTAATTCCTCCGACAGGTTCAAAAAAGGGTATTGTTCCGACAATCGTCGGGTTTTCCCTGCGAAATCATTCAAGAATTTCCGGTGGGCCTGGGTATCCGGGAAGCGGGAGCGGTGCTTTTTAGCTGTTGTTATCTCCTGAATTTCTTTCATCAGGGGTTTGATTTCGGGGTCGATACATAATTCTACAAATTTCTCCCATACAAATTCAGTTGCCGGATAGTTGGGATGCACCATATCAATATCGTAAAATCGATAGTCTCTTAAAACATCAATTACCAGTTCGTACGCGGGGAAATAATAAACATTGGAATGGCTGCTGCAAAGCCGACTCACCGATTCGATCAATCTGGCCTTACTTCGATTATTTTCGATTAAACCATCGCGGTGGTGTCTGACCGGACTGATAGTCAATATTATCCGAATTTTTGGATTCAGATTAACCAGTTCTTCAATAGTGTCTGACAGGCTTTCTGTAATAGTATCTATTTCTAATAGTTTTTTTTCGAACCATCCTGAGGGCGCTCTATGGTTATTGGCCACCGGCCGGTTATGTTCTTTTAAGAAATATTGAAAAGCTGAACCCAGCGTGATAATCAGATAATCTGCATCCCGTATGAATTCGCTTGCATCCCGGAGGGATTGGTTGATCTTTTCAGTGGCTATCTGTTTATCCTGGTCAGAAAACCGGGTATGATGATCCCAGCTATTCCAAAGCTCATTTAAATAGACTAATTCCCGCTCCTCGTAAATATCGCCGTGGATATAACTTTTCAGCGCCGATACGATACTCATGGGGTTAAACAAAATGCCGTGGGGATTCTGGAGCACGGTAAACTTATGCTGTTCGAATCTATCGTACATGTGCTCTGTAAAGCAAGAGCCAATCAGCATGATCCGATCGGTATACGTCAGTCGCCGGGGTAATGGGGGAAAATTTGGCTGGAGCATGAATTGCATGGTTCAAAATTACAACTCATTCCTGTTTATATCGAAACCGGTGTCGGGCCAGGTTTTGAATAATTCCGATTTATCGCCGTAGTTTTATAGATCAAAGTAAGTTTATGAAACGATTGTTTTTAGCCTTCGCGTCCTCAGTGGTTCTTTTTTCCGCCTGCAACAATACGCAGGAGTCTCAGTCTGAAGTGGATGCTTTCCTCAAAGACTATACAGAGCAGTTTGTAAAGTTATATGCTGCCAGTTCTGAGGGTCAGTGGAAGGCGCTGACGGAAATTGTGGAAGGCGATTCCATAAACGTGGTGAGAGCTCGAGAGGCTGAAGAAGCGATGGCCGCTTTTACGGGTAGCGAGTACAATATTACCAAGGCAAAGGAGTTTTTGAGCAATCCCGGGCAATTGACGTCGATTCAGAAAAAGCAACTGGAAGAGATTCTCTATGCGGCCGCTAATAACCCGCAAACCATTCCAGATATTGTTAAGGAGCGCATCAAGGCCGAGAATGAGCAATCGCAATTGCTATATGGCTTTCAATTCACGATCGATAAAAAGAAGGTTAGTCCGAACGATATCGATGATATACTTAAGAATGAAACCGATTTGGCTAAGCGCTTGATAGCCTGGAATGCCAGCAAGGAAGTGGGTAGTGTTTTGAAACCGGGTTTGGTAAATCTACGAGATCTGCGTAATCAGACGGTGCAGGCCTTGGGTTATTCTGACTATTTTACCTATCAGGTGAGTGCATATGACATGTCCACCGAAGAGATGATGAGAACGATGGAGCGTTTGATCGAGGAAGTATGGCCTTTGTATCGCGAACTGCATACATATATGCGTTATGAACTAGCGAAAAAATATAAGGCCGGTGAAGTGCCCGATATGTTGCCGGCTCATTGGCTGCCGAATCGGTGGGCTCAGGATTGGAGTCCTGCAATCGAGGTGAAGGGTTTAAATTTGGATAGCGTGTTTAAGACAAAGTCGGCTGAATGGATTGTGCAGGAGGCTGAAAATATGTACACCAGTTTGGGATTCGACCGATTGCCTAAGGTGTTTTGGGAAAAATCTAGTTTGTACCCTTATCCGGCAGATTCATCGGTGAAGAAGAACACACATGCCTCAGCTTGGCATATGGATCTGGGTCATGACGTAAGAAGTCTGATGAGCGTAGAACCAAATGCTGAATGGTTTGAAACTGCTAATCATGAGTTGGGGCATATTTACTATTACATGACCTATACCAACGATGATGTGCCGCCATTGTTGCGGGGCGGTGCGAATCGCGCTTATCATGAAGCGATTGGAAGTATGATGGGAATGGCAGCCATGCAGCAACCCTATTTAGTCGGTCGAGGTTTGATAGATTCTACAGTTAAGACCGATAATATTCAGGCATTGTTGAAAGAAGCGATGAACGCAGTGGTATTTATGTTTTTCTCATCAGGAACGATGGCGCATTTCGAAAAGGAAATGTATGCTGATCAGTTATCACCCGATCAGTTTAATCAGCGTTGGTGGGATTTGGCTAAGAAATTCCAAGGGGTAGTCCCTCCGTCGGAACGCGGCGAGCATTTTTGTGATGCGGCCACCAAAACACATATCAACGATGATCCGGCCCAATATTATGATTATGCCCTGTCCTATGTTCTTTTGTACCAGCTGCATAATCATATCGCCAAGAATATCTTGAATCAGGATCCTCGGGCAACAAACTATTACGGACAGACAGCTGTTGGAGATTTTTTAAAGCAAATAATGTATCCCGGTGCTTCGAAGGATTGGAGGGAGGTGCTTAAGGAATCTACCGGTGACGAGATTAACGCAAAAGCAATGTTGGAGTATTTTGATCCGCTGGTGTCTTGGTTGAAAGAACAAAACAAAGGACGGAAGTATAGTCTTCCGGAAACTCTGAATTAAGTATGTGGGAGAAAGATCGCCGTATTGAAGTACGCGACACCTATTCACGCCCTTGCTAGCGTGAAAGATATTATTCGTATTATCTGAGCTTAACTAAGTTTTAGAACAGTTGGCTTGATTTTAGCCATTGGAGGGGAGAAAATTTACTCCCCTTCAGGCTCGAATTCGATCACTGCTGAATTGATACAAAACCGTTTATAGGTTGGCGGCGGACCATCGTCGAAAATATGACCCAAATGTGAATCGCAGCGACCACATAAAACTTCTATTCGGTGCATGCCATGTGAAAAATCTTCCTCGTACAATACACTGCCCGGACGAATGACCTCGAAGAAACTCGGCCATCCACAACTACTCACAAATTTTGAATCGGAACGAAACAAGGGATTCCCACAAACCGCGCAATAGTACATGCCTTTGCTGGTGGTGTTCCAGTATTTACCTGAAAACGCCCATTCCGTACCCTTTTGACGGGCAATATGATAAACTTCAGGAGGAAGTATTTTTTTCCATTCTTCATCTGATACTTTAAGCTTCGCCGTATCAACCCTGGAATAATAAGGGTTGTGCTTCGGATTTTCCTGATTGTTTTCCATTTGATTCATTTTTTCTCCACCATTACAGCTCCATGTGATCAGTATGAATAAATTTACCATCAAAAATTGAGCCCGGTACGACATAGCTATATTATATCACCACCACCTCAAACAACTGATTCTTATCAAAATACTTTTCTGCCAATAATTTTAGTTGCTCGGCCTCAGCGGTTTTGTAAATCTGCACATGTTGATTGAATTGTTCTTCGTTCATACCGTTCAAAATTAGCGATCGCCACCTCCGCAATACCGAAAACGGTCCGTCCAAATCCCCTAATAGATTCCCTAACAAGTAGTTTTTCACCAGCAGTAGTTCGTCTTCCGGGATCAGTTCATGACAAATTCGATCCATCTCCAGATAGATTTCTTTTAAAGTATCTTCGGAGACATCTCGTCCTGCCTCTGTTTGGATCGTTATGGTACCGGCATTTACATAGGTGTTCAACGAACTATATATCCCATAAGTATAACCCTTTTCCTCCCGAATATTACTCATCAATCGGGAGCCGAAATAACCACCAAAAACGGTATTGAGGATTACCATGGGGGCAAAA
Source organism: uncultured Chitinophagaceae bacterium (assembly GCA_964636205.1). Lineage (GTDB taxonomy): Bacteria > Bacteroidota > Bacteroidia > Chitinophagales > Chitinophagaceae > JBEBVQ01. The sequence continues at coordinate 5,274 of CAZWPF010000006.1, forward strand.
TCAGGGTGCTTTCGACCGGGGAATTGCCGTCCGATTCTGATTGCTGCCTGAACCCCTTCCGGGTCATTAATCAAAAATTCTTTCTTATTTATTGCTGGTCTGATAATTGCCTCAGGTGCTGCCAACAAAGAGTTTGATTCAAGTGCAGTTCCAAAAATTCGATTGACACATCCTACTTCAGCGGTGCCGATGCAGCCGGCCATGAAAATTTTCACTCCTGAGAGATGAAATCTCTTTTTATAAAAATCTAAAAGATCCTCGCGGGTCAGCGCTTCTATTTTTTCTCTTTTAGTGTAGCGACCATAAGGGTGCTCCTCGCCGAAAATCATGGCATCAATCCGCTGATTGGCGACGAACTCGCACTGGCGCATATTTACCAACAAGCGCTGAATGGCATTCTGTTTGTATATCTGGACTTCCTCCTCAGGGAAAATTGCCCCGGTTAATATCTCGTAAACAACAGGCAATAATTTTTCTAAGTGCTTGGTGAGTGTGTACAGACTGACTGTGGTATTATCGTTGCCCGCTGAAACATTCAGAGAAGCTCCGAAAGATTCAATTGCCTCGTTTAACTGGTGAGCTGTATACTTACCGGTGCCGTTTTTGAGCAGCGCCGCTACTGCTTGTGCCACCGAAGGTCTTTCTTCATGCCAAAGTCCTGCAGGAAAAACAAAATCAATTTCCACTACATCTTGAACACCGGCGTTTAGCCAGTAAATCGGCAGACCATTGTCGAGCCGATCTTGTTGGATAGGAGGTAGGTTATAATCAAATTCTATTGCGTCATGAATTACCGGCGGTTTGCTGCGATCAGGCATAATATAAATATCAGGTATTGTTCAGAAAGATTTTTCAGCACTAAAACTCAGAGCTATTGTTGGTCCAAGAATAACGCGCGGATTTCGCCGGCGTCTTCCGGTTTCATTTTTCCTGCAAGTATCAATCTTAGTTGTCGACGGCGAAGGGCCCCATCATACATTTTTTTATCCTCCTCAGTTTCAGGAACGATTTCGGGCACCCGATAAGGTTTGCCATTGGGGTCTAATGCCACGAATGTCATATAGGCCTCATTACTGAGGTATCTGAACTTGGCATGCAGATCCTCTCCCCAAACTCTGAGAAAAACCTCCATAGAGCTATTAAAAGCTCGGGTAACCTTCGATTCGATAGTGAGTAAATTTCCCAGCTTGATTGGGTTGGAAAAGGATACATTATCAACCGAAGCAGTAACTACCGGACCGTTGCAATGCTTCATTGCAGAAAGGGCAGCAGAGATATCCATCCAATACATCAAGCGACCACCCATGAGATTCCCCAAGGTGTTAGTATCATTGGGGAGTACCATTTCACTCCGCATGACGATCGAGTCCTGAGGTCGTTTCGGATCCATAAGCCTTCTTCGCTTTTAGTTGGTGCAAGTTACCAAGTTTGCATCAATTCAGTTGATCCAATATCCTACCCCATCAGTTCTGCCAGCGGGATATTGAGAAATGATTGACCCGCCAGAAAGCTGCCTAAGCAAATAGGTTATCTATTATGAGGCTTTGTATTTCACCATCAATTTATGTGGCAAACCCACTTCTACAAAATCCTCACCATCCACTTCATAACCGGCCCCTAGGTAGAAGTTGGCCGCGGTATCCCTTGCATGAATGATGATACGTTCAAATCCCCCCTTCCATGCTTTTTCTTCTGCCGCTTGCAATAATTTAGTTCCTATTCCTTGCCGCTGGTGCGTTGTATCAATCGCCATTTGTCTGAACCTTACCGTCATATCATTGACAGGGTGCAATAAGATGCAACCGACAATTTGATCTTCTGATTCCGCTGCCAGAATCATATCGTTTTTTTCCGCTTCCAGATCATCGGCAGTCAGTTCCAAACCGAGCGGTATCCGAAGTATTTCGTTTCTGAGCTGGTTAACTGCTTCGTATTGCGGACTTTCGGGGGTGACTTCGATAATGTTTATCTGATCCATACTTTCAAATGTTGTGATGATTGATTACGGAAGTTCTACATCGGTAATACCATTGCTTTTAACCAGGAATTTGATGATAGTATCTTTGGAGAACGGCACATCAGGATTTTTCTGATATCTCGCTTCATACATACCCGGTTTCAATTGCACCATTTGGTTTTCCGGCTTTCCGTTTACTTCTAATGTATAAAACCGTACCCAGCCATCTCCCATGGGGGCATGAAGGGCTACCCTTCCTACTCTGTCGGTATTCGTAAATTGTACAAATCCGGGCTCGGGGATTCTTAATTCGGTGGTAGATCCGAAATCGATATCTGCATTGAACCGGGTAATGGGAAGGGTATTTACCTCGATATAGTAGTTTCCGGCGGCGAAATCAAGTTCTTCGGTACATTGTTGGCGAACACTAGGTCCGAGATTATCGAAACGACGGGTGACCAAAGCCTCGAATTCTTTCACTGGTCGCTCAGGATTGCCGGTATAAGCAAACCTTAAACTGCCTTTTACAACTTTAACTATGACCTTGTTATTTTTCTGATCTGCAATCAATACTCCGGTCGAAAGGGTTGTCGACTTTGAGGGTAGTACAATATCATAGGTGCCCGCAGGAATATTTAAAGGAACGGGGTTTCCTGCCCGGTCAATTTCTCTGCGAAACTGTTTTACCACTTTCTTGGTAACCGGATCAATTAATTGTAACTCGGGAGTCGATTTATAAAAAGTACCCTTTCCATCGGTAAAATATATTTCCATGGTGGTCTCCTTAGATTCGTCCACTTCGATGGTATGCGACGGTTTTTCCTGAGGACGATTTTGTTTTGGTGGAGTAGCGGCTACTTTTTCTTTTTTCGGAGGCTCCACATTCCGACTAGGCAATACCGGGGTGGTCGGACTTGCCGCAGGGGGTGTGGCGGCTACTGGCTTCGGTTCGGGCACGGGTTTTGGTTCCGGAGCAGGTGTTGCAACAACAGGCTCTGGTTTCGGTTCAGGCTTAGGAGCCGGAACAGGTTCTGGCTTGGGATCGGGAATAGGAGCAGCCACTGGTTTTGGTTCGGGTGACTGAGCGACTACAGGTTTTGGCTCCGGCTTGGGTTCGGGGTTAGGTTCCGGAATGGGCTCGGGCTCCGGCTCTAAATCGAGTTCATACTTTACCGGCTCCACCTTTTTAGCTATGGGTACATCAGCCCGCACCGGCAGGGGTTCAGTTTTAGCAGTAGGGATATTATTTATTTCCTCTTTGGGCAAAATTACCGGTGAAGGGGAGTAATCTACCTTAAGTGAAGAATTTTTTTTAGAGATCGGTGGAGGAGGGGTTGTGGGCTTTGGCTCCGGAGCGGCAACCGTCTCCTTTTGGGGTGCGGGAACTGTCATGTTTACCTGCTTGGCGGGTGGTCTCGATACCGGTTGTTGCGATGCTTTGGTTATAATACTGGGTAATCGTAAAGATTTTCGATACGATTCCATGATGACCGAAGTAGCTCGAGCAATCTCATCTTCGCTGGTAATGTTCAGATAAGTACCCAAACAAGAATACTGTTGTTGTAGAGGAGCATAATCTACCAGACTGAGTATATACGGTTTGAAGAATATTTTTCGATCGAGTAAGGTTTTTACTACATCGCAGATATCACCGCCACAACTTTCGCCGCCATCAGTGATTAGAATGATACTATATGCATTTCTTTGCTCTGAAACCAAATCGCGCTCTGCTGCTTCTTTCAACGAGAAAGCAATAGGCGATACTCCCTGAGGTTGCAGACTGTTTACCCTCAAGTACATCTGGGTGCGGTTGTCTTTACTGAATACTACCTCATGCCTGGTATCAAAACAATTGTTTTCTTGAACGGGTGACTGGTGACCATACACGCGTAAGGCAAACTCCACCTGATTATTAATTTGATATATGCTATCCATTAAATGTAAAATCACCTTGCCCGCTGCATTAAATCGAGACAGATCTTTAGACCACGGCTGGAGCATGCTCGATGAGCCATCCAACAGAATGAGAATACGTGGCTGTTTGAGGACTTCCTGGTTTTGAGGCTGCGCGTTTATCGAAGATGACTGCGGCAATAAAAACAAACAGAAAATCAGGAAAAATAATTGGGATAGACGCATATATATTGCTACTTCAAAACAAACCTACACAAAAATGTCAGGTTTTAGTGCAAATTTCGACTACATTCGCACTCCTTCAAACAGAGTTATGTCGGAATTTGTATTGGAAATATCGTCAAAGCTCGGCCTGGATCAGAAGTATATCGCAGCTGTGCTGGAACTGTCGGCCGAAGGTGCTACCGTACCATTTATTGCCCGATATCGTAAGGATCGCACCGGTGCGATGGATGAGGTGCAAATACAGAGAGTGATCGATGAGGCAAACTTCTTAAAGGAGTTTTACGACCGCCGAGCATTTATTGAAAAAACAATTACTGAGCAGGGTAAGATGACCGATGAACTGAGGGAGAAGCTGATGGCAGCTGTCACCCTGAGCGAGTTGGAAGATATTTACTTGCCATATAAGCCTAAACGCAAGACGCGCGCGCAAACTGCAAGAGAAAAGGGCTTGGAGCCACTGGCCTTAATACTTCTGGCACAGAATGACATCGATCTCGCTGCTGAAGTTGAGACATTTTTAGGCGAACAGGTGGCTACGACCGAAGAAGCATTGCAGGGCGCCCGCGATATTATTGCGGAGATGATTCACGAAGATGCAGAAGCCCGCGCCGGGATCCGTAAGCTTTTTGAAGACGCCGCTACCATACAGAGTAAGGTTTTACCCGATAAAGAAACAGAAGGCGCGAAATACAAGGACTATTTCGATTTCTCTGAGCCGGTTACCGCCATCCCCTCACATCGGGCATTGGCTGTGTTGCGCGGATTTATGGAAGGGGTTCTGAGAATGACCATTACCCCCCCCGAAGAGGATGCGCTGGAGCGTTTGGAACAGCAGTTCTTAATTAAAGAGAATGCAGCCGGGTTAGAGGTGAAGAAGGCTATCAAAGATGCATGGCGTCGGTTATTACAACCGGGAATGGAAAGCGAATTCCGGATGGCAATGAAGACCCGCGCAGACGAAGAAGCAATTACTGTATTTTCGGAAAACTTACGTCAATTGCTGCTTTCTTCCCCCTTGGGAAGTAAGCGGATTCTGGCAATCGATCCAGGGTATCGTACAGGTTGTAAAGTAGTGTGCCTGGATGAAAACGGTACGCTCAAAGCGACCGATCTAATCTATATTCACGAACAAAATAACCGTCTTGTAGAGGCAGAAAATAAGGTTCGCAAACATGTGGAAAGTTTCCGAATAGAAGCAGTAGCAGTTGGTGACGGTACTGCCGGTCGGGAAACAGAGCAATTTATCCGTAATCTGAATTTGGGTATTCCCATATTCCTAGTTAACGAAGACGGGGCTTCGGTGTACTCTGCATCAGAAACTGCCAGAGAAGAGTTCCCGGATCAGGACATTACCGTAAGAGGGGCTGTCAGTATTGGCAGGAGATTGATGGATCCTTTGGCTGAATTGGTGAAGATAGACCCCAAAAGCATAGGGGTCGGACAATACCAGCATGATGTCAATCAGGTACGTTTAAAAGAGAAGCTCGACCAAACGGTTGTGAGCTGTGTGAATATTGTAGGTGTGAACCTAAATACCGCCAGTCGACATCTGTTGAGTTATGTGAGTGGTATCGGTCCGGTGCTGGCCGCCAATATTGTAAAGCGCAGAGAAGAAATTGGTGGGTTCTCCAGCAGAAAGGATCTGTTAGAAGTTCCGCGTCTGGGACAAAAAGCTTACGAACAGTGTGCCGGATTTTTAAGGGTGAGAGGCGGAAAGAATCCTTTGGATGCGAGTGCCGTGCACCCGGAATCCTATCCTATAGTAGAACAAATGGCTGCTGATCTGGGCGTGGCCGTAGAACAGTTAATTGGGAACGAACAGCTCATTCAAACAATCCAGCCACAAAAGTATGTTACCGATACTATTGGGATGCATACGATCCAGGATATCCTGAAAGAACTTCGTAAGCCGGCACCCGATCCGAGATCCGAAGCCAGAGCTTTCGAATTCGCTAATATCTTCAGCATCGAAGAAGTGGTTCCGGATATGATAGTACCTGGTATTGTTACCAATATCACACGTTTTGGTGCATTTGTTGACATCGGGGTGAAGCAGGACGGACTGGTGCATGTGTCGGAAATGGCGCACCGATATATTTCCGATCCCAACGAAGTATTGAAGTTGAATCAGCAAGTAATGGTGAAGGTGCTGGAAGTAGATCTGTCAAGAAAGAGAATCTCACTTTCTATCCGTCAGGCTACCGAAAAACCGGGCTCAGATCATAAGAAGACACCAAAATCAACCGGATCGGGAGGAGGTGGAAAGGCTTCAAGAAAGAATGAGCAGCCCCAGAATCTGGAAGATGCACTGAGTTTGCTAAAAAAGAGATTTGGAAAGTAAAATCAAAGGGACGTAACAACGTCCCTTTTTAATTGCTTTCAGCACCCTGTTCTGAAGTCACAAAACGAAACCCAATTCCATGAATAGTTTGTAAACTCACATCGGCAGTCATCTTCAGGTACTTCCGGATTTTTGTAATGAACACATCCATGCTTCGACCCAGGAAATAATCTTCCTTACCCCATACATTCAGCAGAATTTCTTCTCTTTTCAACACCTTATCAGGGTTCAGACAGAAATAACGGAGCAGATCAGCTTCTTTTTGGGTTAGCTGGTGAGTCACTGCATCGTTGTAGAGCACCAGGTTTTTATGACTGAATTTCAGATTGCCAATGGTAAAGTCTTCGGGAGCAGTCTCTTGCTTAAGGGTACGTCGCAAAAACACCTCAATACGCAATAGCAATTCCTGCATATTGAAGGGTTTAGTGATATAGTCGTCAGCCCCACTCTTAAATCCGGTAATTTTATCATTATCCATCGATTTGGATGTGATCAGCAGAATGGGAATAGCATCATTCTTCTTGCGGATTTGAGTAGCCAAGGAAATGCCGTCCTTCCTTGGCAATACGATATCCAACAAACATATATCGAAATTGTGCTTCATGAATTGCTGCCATCCTGATTCGCCATCCAGACAATGAACAACATCGTACTTATTGTTTTCAAGACTGTTTTTTACAACGAAAGCCAGAGTTGGATCATCTTCGACCAGCAAAATTTTTGCTTTACATTCGGACATGTTTGGAGTATTTATAGAGCCGATATTTTGAATTTTTGGGTAAAAATAGGGTACATATGCCACTATTTTAGTTTTAAAATTGCAATCGGTGGGGAGTTCAATGGATAGCTATTAAACAGGTTGCTACCTCAACCTGTCTAATGAACGTATCAGTTTTTCATCCTTGTTGATTCCGCGAATCGCCAGTATTAGGAAAATTATAACCACCACCGGTAAAATAGAGCCAACATGATAAGTATGGTTGGATAGCTGACCGGTATAAGTTGCGGTAAATCCTGATATTCTGAACAGATTAATAGCAATAAAGCCAATGCAAATAAGTATGCTCAACCATACCATATTGCGTTGTTTCTTGCGGTTTTTGAATAAAAATATCGAGATAAAAGGCAGCAATACCATTAATACAGCAATTAGTAAGGACGGAAAATGTCCGCCCACACGTAAATGTTCGGTAATAGCTGTTGAATCTTTCAATATTTCTGCTCGATACACATCAGTATAAAACACGGCACCGGCAGTTAAAGTCGCCAGCAACAACCATATCGATTGGATTCTTTGAATCATGTTATCGGTTTATCTGAGAATAATTAGAATTTTTAATTGATGGATACTGATTCTGTAAGTATAGTGAATTATAATATCATTTAATAATTTCTCCGCCAAAATAAGGGCGTAATACCTCAGGGATCAGAATTCCTTCCGGAGTTTGGTTATTCTCCAACAAGCAGGCCAATATTCTCGGCAAAGCCAAAGCACTTCCGTTCAGAGAATGAGCAATCTGAGTCTTATTCTGCTCGTCGCGGAAACGGATTTTCATTCTATTGGTTTGGAAAGTTTCAAAATTACTCACTGAGCTCACTTCCAACCACCTTTCCTGAGCAGCACTGAACACTTCAAAATCATAGGTCAACGCTGAGGTAAAGCTCATGTCACCTCCGCAGAGGCGTAAAATCCGATAGGGTAGTCCCAGGGATTGAACCAGTTTTTCGACATGACTTACCATATCTTCCAATGCCTGATAACTTAGCTCAGGTTTGGTCAGCTGAACGATTTCTACTTTGTCAAACTGGTGCACCCGATTTAGTCCGCGCACATCCTTTCCGTAAGAACCAGCTTCTCGCCGAAAGCATGGAGAGAATGCGGTCATTCTTACCGGCATTTCAGCTGATGGGATAATGGTATCCCGATAGATATTAGTGAGGGAGACTTCCGAGGTCGGAATCAGATAGAGGTCGTCTTCGCTGACATAATACATCTGTCCTTCTTTATCCGGCAACTGACCCGTACCAAAGGCGGAATCGCTATTAACCAAATAGGGTGGATAGAATTCATGATAACCGGCTCGGGTATTAAAATCCAAAAAGTAGCTTATCAAAGCCCTCTGCAGTCGGGCTCCCAAACCTGAATAAACAGGGAAACCGCTACCGGTAATTTTGACACCAAGGTCCAGATTGGCAAGATTGTATTTTTCGATCAATTCCCAATGCGGAAGTTTTTGATCCGCTAATGTCGGAATGGTACCTCCACTCCGAACGATTTCATTGTCTTCTGCGGATCTGCCGGCAGGTACACTGCTGTGTGGCAGGTTGGGCAATTGCAATAGCAGGTTCTGCAGTTGGTTTTCGATTTCAGAAAGCTCCTGTGACAGTTGCTTTGCTTCTTCTTTATGTTGAGCAACCTGATTTTTCAGTTGTTCGGCCTCGTCTTTTGCACCTTTACCCATCAGCTGTCCGATTTGTTTCGAAGCGGCATTGATGGTGGCAGCTATGGTGTCGTTTTGAACCTGAATCTGCCGACGGCGCTCATCGGTAGCTATGATCTGGTCAACCAATTCCAAAGCTTGAAAATTCTTTTTCTCAAGGCCGGAAAGGATTAAATCTTTCTGATTTCGGAATAATTGAATGGGGAGCATCTTAATCTTTTATTTGCCGGTAAATACTGCTTTTCTTTTTTCGAGGAATGCGGTGGTGCCTTCTTTCATATCTTCTGTGGCAAAGCATTCGCCGAACCTTTTGATTTCATTTTGGAATCCTTGGTCATCACCGGCCGCAGCTTCGTTGATGCAGGCGATGATTTTGCTGATGGCGACGGGAGCTTTTTCCAATATCTTTTTCAGAATTTTAAAGGTCTCTCCTAGGAGTTCAGATTGAGGGAATACATGATTGACCAATCCGTATGCGTGCGCGTTAGTCGCAGGTATCATGTCAGCGGTCATCATCAATTCCATAGCTCTGCCTTTGCCGATTAAACGGGTTAGCCTTTGGGTGCCGCCGTACCCCGGAATAAGTCCGAGATTCACCTCGGGCTGACCGAAGCGCGCGTTTTCTGAAGCAGTTCTAAAATGGCATGCCATGGCCAGTTCGCAACCTCCTCCCAAAGCAAATCCGTTCACTGCGGCAACCACGGGTTTGGGACATTGCTCAATTTTGTCAAATACAAGTCTGGCACCTTTTTCCGCCAACGCTGACCCGCCCGAAGCATCCAGGCTTGTGAATTCAGATATATCAGCTCCGGCGACAAAGGCTTTTTCACCTGCCCCGGTTATGATTGCGGCTTTGATAGCCGGATCGGTATAAACAGTTTCTAATGCCTGACCCATTTCTTCAATCACATCCTTATTCAAAGCATTCATCTTATCGGGACGGTTTACCGTAATCAGGAGAACACCATCCTTGAGTTCGGTTAATATGGTTTGGTACATAGTATGAAATTAGTTTGTATCGCCAGAGTAATAGGCAAAGTTAATATTATTAGGCAGCAAGTTTAATTTGTAGGTCCAAAGGAAATCTAAACTTTTTCGCAAGAGAGCTTCTCCTTTGGCAAGGATTATTCGACCCTTCTAATTTTAGCGCCGAGTGCATTCAGTCTTTGGTCGATGCGTTCGTAGCCTCGATCGATCTGATTGATATTATGGATCACGCTGGTGCCGTCTGCTGAGAGAGCTGCAATCAATAGCGCAACCCCCGCTCTGATATCCGGAGAGACCATATTGATACCGCGCAAAGGAATCTGCCTGTCTAGACCGATCACCACCGCTCGGTGTGGATCACACAAAACGATTTGCGCCCCCATGTCGATCAATTTGTCCACGAAGAACAAACGGCTTTCGAACATTTTTTGGTGAACCAAAACGGTTCCCTGAGCCTGAGTCGCCACTACGAGCACGATACTAAGTAAATCAGGAGTAAACCCCGGCCAGGGATGGTCGGATATGGTAAGCATCGACCCGTCTATAAAGGACTGAACTCTGTAATGATCCTGTGCCGGAATGTGAATATCGTTGTTGTTGATACTCAGCTTAATGCCCAGTCGTTGGAATACTTCCGGAATATTTCCCAGATAGGCAGTATCTGCATCTTTGATGGTAATCTCGCTTCGGGTCATGGCTGCCAAGCCGATGAAGGAACCGACTTCGATCATATCTGCCAACAGACGGTGGGTACAGCCTTTAAGATGATCTACTCCGGTGATATGTAGTTTGTTGGAACCGATACCCGTGATTTGGGCGCCCATATTGTTGAGCAGATTGCACAATTGTTGTACATATGGCTCGCAGGCCGCATTGTAAATGATTGTTTCACCCTTTGCTTTTACTGCGGCCATGAGCACATTGGCAGTGCCGGTAACCGAAGGTTCTTCCAAATGAATAAAGGCTCCGGTGAGTTTTGGGGCCGAAAGTTGAAACAAGTTGCGATTGCGATCGTAACTAAATCTAGCACCTAATTGTTCAAAACCGCGGATATGAGTATCAAGTCTCCTTCTGCCAATTTTATCACCACCCGGAGGCGGAATTTCTGCCTGTCCGGTTCTGGCCAGTATCGGACCCGCCAGCATTACAGCACCTCTCAACCGACCCGATTTAGTTTTGTACTCGGGAGCTGCGAAAATATCTGTACTTATGTTTTCAGCTTGTAAGATTACGGTGCCCGGCGCCGGTCTGTCTACCTTAACCCCAATATCACTCAAGAGATCGAGCAATAGATTTACATCCAGGATATCCGGGACGTTATGATAAGTGATGGGATCTGTAGTAAGTAAAGCGGCACACAACACCTGCAGCGCTTCATTCTTGGCGCCCTGTGGTATGATAGTCCCACGAAGAGAATGCCCGCCATAAATTTCAAAAGCGCTCATAGGCTCTCCATAATTTTTAAAAAGTCTAGAAGCATCAGCCACTTTCAGCTTCAGGCAATCAGCTATTTAAAGCTGCTGGTTATTTACTCTTATTTTTATTGAATTTCCGGTTCTTGTTGAAATTGTTGCCATAAGAATTTCTCTGTTGGCTGCCGCCACCGTTTTGACTACGACCCGAACCGTTTTTATAACTGCGTGCGGGTTGTGGATTTCGTTGTTTGTAGGCTGCGCGACTGTCGAAATGAACCTTATAGCCACCGGGTTCGTATTGAAGCTGACCGTCCGACAAAACGTAAAGTTCGTTTTTAATCATATCGTCATGAATGGGTTCCCTATGCCAGTTGGTATAGGCCAATTTCATGTAGTAACCGATAGTCTGTGTAAACCCTTGCTTTTTTTCAGGATCGGTTTCCTCCAAAGCTTTTTGGAGCAAGGCTTCCAGGTTGCGACCTAAATGACGGTGGGCGAGTGGAACTTGCGGATAGGGCAAGGGGTCCGGCTTGCGATGCAATTGTTCCAAAGTTGGTGGCGGGTAAGGCGCATCCACATCTAATTGTAAATCGGTCATTTGATACAAATGATCCCACAATTTATGCTTATAGTCTTCTATTGTCTTTAGATGAGGATTCAATGTGCCCATTAACTCGACCACTACTTCGGCTGCTTTCAGTCGACGCTCACGATCTTCAATGGTAAGGAGGTGTTGTGCCATTTTTTGCACATTCCGTCCATATTCCGGCATCAGCATTTTGCTGCGAGTTGTATTGTATTCCATGTGAAAGTAAATACCGGGTAGCGTTTGTAGTAATAAATCCCGGTGGTATTGTAAAGTAAAAGTAAAAGAATATTCACGCAAATGTATGTTATTTTAAAAGATGACAGCTATTTTTTCTAATTCCCGGTACCGGTAAATCTCTTTGATTTTCTGTGCGATTAATGTGATTGCATACATAAAGGCCCCGACTAGATTTCTGATTCTGTAATCCGAGGTTTAACTTTGGTTATGTTTTATTCATTCAAAGGATTTATTCCGGTAGTTCATCCCTCGGCTTTTGTTCATCCGCAGGCGGCAGTGACCGGAAATGTGATTATCGGTAAGGATGTGTACATTGGTCCCGGAGCTGCTATTCGGGGGGATTGGGGAGGAATCGTGATAGAGGATGGTTGTAATGTACAGGAAAATTGTACCATTCATATGTTTCCGGGGGTGACCGTTAGGTTGGAAGCCGGTGCGCATATCGGTCATGGCGCTATTATTCATGGTGCAAGGATCGGTAGAAACTCAATGGTCGGTATGAACGCCGTGGTAATGGATGAGGTCGTGATCGGAGCAGAATGTATTATCGGGGCACTAAGCTTTATTTCGGCCAATACAAACATACCAGACAGGTCGTTGGTGGTAGGGAATCCGGGTAAAATCATCAAACAGGTGAGTGATGAGATGATCGGATGGAAGACCATGGGTACTAAATTGTATCAGTCTTTACCTGCAGATTGTTACGATAGCTTAATTTCTTGTGAACCGCTGCGGGAGATGCCTGCTGTTCGTCCCGAACAAGAGCGATTGTACCATACATGGGAGGAAATTAAGAAGGCAAATAAGTAGTTTTGGCTAGCTAAGAGAGTGAATATAAAGGAAAAGTATATTAGAAAACTGAGGGTCTGAATTAATAGTTAGTACATAGACAGGCAAATAAAAAGAGGTCGCGTTGGAACGACCTCTTTTTATTTATTAAAAATTTACTTGCAGTTATTGGCTGCAACGCCTTGATTATCCTTCGTCAGAATTAACCAGGTCGTTAACGAACTGAGCCACAGATGCAATGCGCGCGTGGTTCAGGCTGTAGTGAATGAATTTACCATCACGTTCTGTACGAACGATGTTTGCACGACGCAAGATGGCCAGATGCTGAGATGCAACTGATTGTTCCAGACGCAGTTTTACATAAATATCTGTTACGTTCATGCGTTTGTTTTCCTCCAGCAATTTGATGATTTGCTGACGGAGTTTGTGGTTAATGGCTCTAAGCGTCATCGCTGCACTTTTCACTGCCATGTAATCCAATTTGATTTGTTCATTGGATCCTTCATCCTTGCGGATAACCAATGTGTTCCCTGACATTGTTGTTTCCATTTACGCTAAATTTACAGTGTTAATTAAATTGCTTGTTTGGTTGTACTTGTGTATGGTTGTTTGTACCATCTCTCAAATCCGGGGCAAACATACGTAATGATAAAATATAATCCAAAATCTACTAAGGTAAACCGCTGTTAAGATGGAGTTAATCTTAAATTGTAAATTTTTATAATTCCTTATATATATTGATTTACAATTTCTTATTTATATAAACTTCTTTTAAATAAAATGGAACGGCATGAGCTAGTTCACTATACCGTCCAAAATTATAATCTCTATTGCTCAGAATTCCCCACTCTTTTATATCGATATTTTCCACAGGATAATGGCTTATATTATCAGCATTGCTGATAATAAATTCATTCTCTGATTCATCAGAGAAAATATTTATTAATAATTCTCCGTTGGCTAATATCCAGTCGTTCAATTGTGTCTGATCCATCAGCTGTGGCGACAGAATTTCGTGAAATTCCGGGGAATAGCAAGCGATAAAATATTCCCCTACTCTGGCTTTTAAAGCTATCATCACGGCAGTTTTCGGGAATATTGACGTGTCTCTATTGAGAATCTGCCACGCGAGGATGGCTAATTTATTATGCAGCAATAATGGAATATCCCAGGCGTAACAATATCCTTTTGCCGTAGCCAACCCTATTCTTAACCCGGTATAGGATCCCGGCCCTGCACATACAGCTATAGCGTTTATCTGTGAAAGCTTGAGCTCCGCTTGTTCCACTGCCCTTTCTACCATCAAATGGAGGCTCGCTGCATGATCGCGGGGCTGGTCATTGGTGAGATTGACTACCGGAACTCCATCGGTAGTTATAGCGACAATACCCCGGCCCCCGGAGGTATCTATATGTAAAATGTGGGTCATACTATTTGCAAAAGTAACTTACCTGCTATTTTTGCAGGCATGGAAAAGAAAATCATTCAAACCGATAAGGCGCCAGCTCCAATTGGGCCGTATAACCAAGCCGTAACCGTAGGAGATTTTGTCTTTGTTTCCGGACAGATCCCACTGGATGCCGTAACAGGCGAACTGGTGTTGGATAGCATCGAAGCTGAAACGGAAAAGGTAATGGAAAATCTGGCGGCTGTTCTGGCAGCAGCAGGAGCAGGGTTTGCAGATGTTGTAAAGTCCAGCATCTTTATTACCGATATGAACTTCTTTGCGCAAGTAAATGGTGTTTATGGTAGGTATTTCGATGAAGCTACTGCACCTGCAAGAGAGACAGTTCAGGTCGCAGGCCTACCTAAAGGAGTGCATGTAGAAATCTCAGTTATTGCTAAACTGTCGAACTAACCCAATCCTATAAAAAAAATCTCGTTTGATGACGGAAGCACCAAACGAGATTTTTTGCTTATGCTGACTAAATTAGTCGGCATTCATATACGATTCAATCGGTTCGCAGGTACAGATCAGATTACGATCTCCCGCTGTATTGTTCACCCGATTTACTGAAGGCCAGAATTTGTTCTGTTTTACAAATGGTAATGGGAATACCGCTTCTTCACGAGTATAACCACGATCCCAATTCTCAGTTGCCAGTTCTATCTGAGTATGCGGGGCGCGTTTCAACACATTATTCTTCTTGTCTGCCCTATCCTCTTCGATAGCTCTGATTTCCTCTCTGATTTGCAACATTGCATCACAAAAACGATCTAACTCCGCTTTGTCCTCAGACTCAGTTGGTTCGATCATAATCGTGCCCGGTACCGGGAAGCTCATAGTTGGTGCATGGAATCCAAAGTCCATCAAACGCTTAGCTACATCTTCTGCTTCGATTTCTGCCGTTTTCTTGAACGGACGGAGATCGATGATGAATTCGTGAGCGCAAGTGCCACCGCTTCCGGTGTACAACACTTCGTATGGTCCTTCCAAACGAGCACGCATATAGTTGGCGTTCAAAATAGCGTATTCAGTCGCTCTCTTCAACCCTTCATACCCCAGCATCCGGATATAAGCATAACTAATCAAAAGAATGCTCGCGGATCCAAATGCCGCAGCGGAAACTGCGTTGGATTGCATTTCATTATTGCCCAGACTGATATGGCCGGGGATAAACGGAGTAAGGTGTGATTTTACACAGATTGGCCCCATGCCGGGTCCGCCTCCTCCGTGAGGAATAGCAAAGGTTTTATGCAAGTTCAGGTGGCATACATCCGCTCCGATCAGTCCGGGCGCAGTCAACCCAACCTGCGCATTCATATTTGCACCATCCATGTAAACCTGTCCGCCATGGTTGTGAACAATCTGAGTGATTTCCTTAACGGTTTCTTCATATACCCCGTAAGTAGAAGGGTAAGTAATCATAATACCCGCCAGGTTAGCCTCATGTTGCGCAGCCTTAGCCTTAAGGTCTTCTACATCTATATAACCGTTTTCCAAAGCTTTAACCACAACCACCTTGTATCCCGCCATAACAGCAGAAGCAGGATTGGTACCGTGAGCGGAAACTGGAATCAACATTACGTTTCTATGCGATTCGTTGCGACTTTCATGGTATCCGCGAATGGCAAGCAAACCGGCATATTCACCTTGTGCACCACTATTAGGTTGTAAACTACAAGCATCAAATGCCGTGATTTTACATAAATAGTCACTCAGTTCCTGAATGATTTGCAGATAGCCTTTGGTTTGATCGGCAGGTGCAAATGGATGGATTTTAGCCCAGTGCGACCAGCTGAGCGGCATCATTTCAGTTGCAGCATTCAGTTTCATGGTGCAAGATCCCAAAGAGATCATACTGGTATTAAGTGAGAGATCTTTATTCTCCAGCATCTTGATATACCGCATCATTTGCGACTCGCTATGATGGGTATTAAATACTTCGTGAGTAAGGTAGTTTGAAGTACGTACCAGTTCTGAAGGGATTCCGGCAAGGGTCTGATCATCTTCGATTACAAAACTGATGGCTTCCTCATTATTGGAGGTGAATGCAGCTAAAATGTCCGCAAGATCAGAGGTTGTAGTAGTTTCATCCAGAGAAATACCGATCATGTTCTCCTGATCGAAATAGCGGAAGTTCATCGATGAAGCCTCAGCCTTTTCACGGATCGCTTGTATATTATCTACTTTGACAACAATCGTATCAAAATAAGATTCGGACAGAATAGAATAACCCAATCCTTTAAGTTCTTTAGCTAACGTATGTGTCAGCAAAGAAATCCGCATGGCTATGTTCTTCAATCCGGTAGGCCCATGATACACTGCATACATTGCAGCCATATTAGCCAACAACGCTTGCGCGGTACAAATATTCGAGGTAGCACGTTCGCGTTTGATATGTTGCTCACGGGTTTGCAACGCCATTCTCAAAGCACGGTTTCCATTTTCATCGATACTTACTCCGATGATACGACCCGGAATGTTGCGCTTGAATTCATCTTTAACTGCAAAGAACGCAGCATGCGGTCCGCCGAAGCCCATAGGAACTCCAAATCTTTGTGCAGAACCCAATGCTACATCAGCATCTAATTCTCCCGGAGCCTTGAGCAAGGTCAGCGCCAGCAAGTCGGTAGCCATGGCGACATACCCACCAGTGCCATGCACCCGGTTGATAAATTCTTGGTAATCTTCAACGGTGCCCTTACTATTAGGATATTGAACCAACGCACCGAAATAAGTCTCATCGATAACGGCAGTTTTATAATCACCAATTACCAATTCAATGTCGAGAGGATTAGCACGGGTGTGCAATACAGCCAAGGTTTGAGGAAATACCTCGCTATCAACAAAGAACTTTGTTCTTTCAGCTCCGCTTGGTTTGTTTAAACTATGGTAAAACATACTCATTGCCTCAGAAGCGGCGGTTGCTTCATCAAGCAAAGAGGCATTCGCTATAGGAAGCGCAGTAAGATCACTGACAACTGTTTGGAAATTTAACAAGCTTTCCAGACGTCCCTGAGAAATCTCTGCCTGATATGGAGTGTACTGGGTGTACCAACCCGGATTCTCAAATATATTCCGAAGGATTACACTGGGCGTGTGGGTATCGTAATAACCCTGACCAATATAGCTGCGAAATACTTTATTCTTTAAAGAAACCTCTTTAATAAAACGCAGATAGTCAGCCTCGCTCATTGCAGCCGGGATGTCCAACGACTGCTGCATACGGATCGACTCCGGTACGGTGCGGGCTACTAATTCATTCATATCTGCAACGCCTATGGTCTGCAGCATTTCTGAAACGTCCTGGTCGCGGGGACCGAGATGACGACTGGCGAATTCACGATTCTGAAGCGCGAATAAATTCATAGAATGGTTTAATTAGATGATTATGACCAACCAAACGAATCAATCAAAGAAAGGCCCGCCGGTTTGGAGCGCAAAGTTACAAGTATAACAGGTAACCGCAAAGCATATGCAAACTCGATAATATGATAACAATAACAGACCATAATCTAAATAGTTGTATTTTTGAACTTAAATCTGCTATTATGGCAACTTTGTTTTTATTGTCAATGCCCGGTGGTTGGGAATGGGTGATCATTCTGGTTGTGGTTATCCTGGTATTCGGAGGTCGCAAAATTCCCGAATTGATGCGTGGGCTTGGGAAAGGTGTAAAGGAGTTTAAAGACGCGAAAGAGGGCACCGAGGGTACCGATAAAAAATCGAATTAATTCGATTTGATCTCAATTATTTATTGGCTGCCCGCCTTGTGAATTAAGCTATCAAAATATTCACTTTTCAGGCTTTTTCCGATTATTTACATTTTGTAAACTGTAATAAAAACCTGTATTTATACGGGGAAATCAGCTGTGTCGTGCTTCTATTTTTGAATCATGAAACAGTTGATTTTTGTTTTATTGATAGGTCTGTGGTCCGGCACCACAATGGCACAGCCCGATACTCGGAATGTATTATTCGTTGGTAACAGCCTTACTTATTTCTATGGCATGCCTACGACATTCAGTCAGATGGCCAATGCCGCCGGCGATAAAGTTTACGTAGCGCAGCATACGATTGGCAATACCGGACTGGTCGACCATATGAGCAATCCGGATTTGTATAAGCTGATCCGAAGCAGAAAATGGGATTATGTTGTAATCCAACCCGGGAGTTACGAGACCTATGGAAGTCCCGCCGTATCAGTGGTCAATCGCTATTTAAGCCGAATTGCCGATTCCATCTATAAACATAGCCCCTGCGCCGAAGTCATTCTTTATCTTATTTCCAACAGTCCGAACGGTTTTGCCGAGACTCACAAGAAGGATTACACGCAGATCCAGGGGCAAATGTTGAGGAATATTCAAAAACTCGCCGATTCCGCCCGCGTATCAATTGCACCGGCAGGCGAGATTATGCGGACTCTCTTTTTAAATCATCAAATGATGCTATGGGAAAGTCCGGGTGACATCCATCCAAATGCTTACGGCTCGTACGCCATCGCATGCGCCATGTATAATGCAATTTTTAAAAAGAGGGTCTCAGGAATGTCGATCCGGCCACTGAGATGGGCGGCCGATCTGGATAGCATGAAATGTGCGCTCATTCAGAAGATCTCCGATACTGTGGTCTTAGATGTCCCTCGTGAAAACTGGAGAATGGGTCAGTACAGTCCATTCGCATTTTTTTCAGTTATGCCATTCGAGGACAATATGGTGAGTTTTTATAATTATAGTTTAAATTATGATCGGGTAGAATGGTTATTCGAGGACGGCAGCACTACCGATGTTTTGCATCCTTCAAAACAGTTGTTTCAGCAAAAGGACGAGGAATGGATAGTACTAAGAGCATACAAAGGCGAATGCTATAATCCTTTTGCACGTAAAATTCTGAAAGAAGAGGATGCGGTATCCGTTGGTAGTATTGCTAATCAGGAATTTTCATTTCATATGTATCCCAATCCCGCAACAGGTCAGGTGCGATGGAATATGCAAACTAGTTCGCCGATTGGTTCCGCAATAGTACAACTCGCCGACATCTCAGGGAGAGTAGTGAAAACATATCAAGCAGATATCCGGGATAGCATATGGGAAGGGTCTATGGATATCTCAGGTATTCCGACCGGTCTTTATACCTTGATCATAAAATCAAATTCTAATCCTGTCTATTACCGTTTACTGATTCAGTAAGGATCAGACGAGCGAAAATCACAAGGACAATTCCGGTATTATTACAAGTCAGGTAACAGGAATAATATGTAATTTCGCCTAATCACATCTAATGATTATGGTGAAAAGAAAAATGCTTGTTTTCTGCCTCGTAATTTTATCTATTGGTAGCGGATGCGGAGTGTCTAAAAGCGGGACCGCAGGTAAGCAGACAGGAGGAGTTTGTGCGAGTGTACCCTTCGTGAGCGAAGAGCCGGTAATATCCTGGACAAAATTCGGAATGGGTAAGAAACATTCGGATTCTTTACCTCAGAAATTTAGTTCTTATCTGATGGATCAGAACCAGCTGGATTCGTTTTTTGCATACGTCAGAAAACCTGGATTCAGAGCATCATTTTCAGTTCCTTTCCCTGAACCCCTGGGTTGCCAGTATTTTGAGGTGACCAATGCCAATACCATGGCTCCCGGCTTGGTGGAAAAGTATCCGCAATTTGTTTCTTTAAAGGGTACAGGTTTGCATAATCGCTCCGGAGAGGCAAGGATCGATTTCGACGGGAAGGAAATGAAAGCCGAATTTAACTGGGATAACAATATTTACATACTAAAGCCAATTCAAAACACCGACGGTGTGGTTTATATTCTATATTTGAAAAAGGACAGCAACGACCAAAAGGATTTGTTTGAAAAAAATGCAGATCCGGGGAGATTCGCGCCAGCAGCGCCCTTACCAGTAAGATAAGCCATTATGCGAAGCAGAAGTATGATATTGTTTATGGGTCTTTTCCTGTACCTGATTCCTCAAACTTCGGTCGCTTCACTGAGTTCAATTCAATGGAGGGAAATCACCGACAAATCAATTGTCAACGAGAATTCACGTGATCTCGCTCATTATAAGGTTTACTTTTTCCCAATTGAAATCCTGACTGACAGGCTAAAAACCATTACTGCCGGCGATCGAGAAGATAATCTGATCGATTTACCCAGTCCCGATGGCGATAAGCAGATGTTTAAAATTTGGTCTACGCCATTGATGGAGCCCGGATTAGCTGTTCGCTATCCCGAGATCGCTACCTTCACCGGAGTAGCTGTTGATAATCCGACCGTTTCCATTAAACTAAGTTTGACGAAACAAGGGCTTCATGCGATGGTTTATCAAGGTGCGCAGACATGGTTTATCGATCCGTTAAGTCGGGATTTAAAAGATTATCATCAGATTTATTACAAAAGCAATGCGCGTCGCGCAGATGTGGCGAGAATGGATTGTCTGACTGAGTCGCTGCTATCTGATATCGACTATCCTCCCGCTCCCAACGCATTTTCTAATGGTAGCGTGCGAAGAAGCTTTCGACTGGCGCTGGCGTGTACCGGGGAATATGCCGTAGCAGTAGCCGGAGCTAATCCCGATAAAGGGACTGTGCTTTCACGCATGGTCGTTACTATTAATAGAGTTAACGGGGTGTTTGAGCGAGAGTTGGCAATCTCCATGCAGTTGGTTGCAAATACGGACACTCTTATATTTTTAGACCCCGTTTCCGATCCTTTCAATAATGGTAATGGATACGCGCTGATGACTGAAAATCAAGATGTAGTAGATGAGCGTATCGGATCGGCCAATTATGATATTGGACATGTTTTCAGTACCGGCGGTGGAGGGGTGGCTCAAATGGGAAGTGTATGCAATTATGCGAAGAAAGCAATGGGTGTTACCGGGACGCCCAATCCAGTGGGTGACCCATTCGATATAGACTATGTAGCTCATGAAATAGGGCATCAGTTTGGTGCAGATCACACTTTTAATTCAAAAATCAGCGGTTGTGGACAGGCCAATAGAATAGCCGCTGCAGCATACGAACCCGGAAGCGGATCCACAATCATGAGTTATGCAGGTCTGTGTGGAGCGGACAATTTACAGTCCTATGTAGATGCCTATTTCCATTCACGGACTTTAGAACAGATTGGCAACTTTTTACTCACCTCTGCCAATTGCGCCGCTACCACTCCGGGTAGCAGTCCACCTGCTTTACCACAATTTGGGGCGACGTATCATATTCCCTTTTTGACGCCATTTGAGTTAATGATACCGGAGCAAAATAATGTATCAACCTATGCTTGGGAAGAGTGGGATTTAAGTAATAATGAATTCACCTGGGTGCAATCCAGGCTTACAGCTCCCCTTTTTCGGTCGTTTTATCCTGACAGTGGAAGCCAAAGGGTCTTTCCCGAAATCTCCCGAATTGTGAATAACAATACTTCTTACATAGGAGAAAAACTACCGGATACAAACCGGGTGCTCCAATTTCGGCTCACTGCAAGGGCGGTAAATAATGGTTGGGGATCCTTTCATTTTCCCGATGATAAGATTAGTTTGAATGTTGTAAAGACTATCGCTCCATTTCGTGTCAGCCTCCCCGGTCAGAGCAGTGTCAGCTGGGCGGGCGGAAGTAAACAAAGAGTGAATTGGGATGTTGGCGGAACAGATGCGATGCCGATTAACTGCAGCAAGGTATCTATCTATTTATCGGTTGATGGTGGTTATACCTTTCCTATTCTGGTGGCTTCTGATTTGCCTAATACAGGTACTGCGAAAATAAGAGTGCCCAATGTAGCAACAACCGATCGTGCAAGAATTAAAGTTAAAGCACAGGGCAACGTCTTTTTTGATATCAGCGATGAGAACTTCAAAATTGTACATGATCCGAATCAGGCTTATCCGGACGGAGTTCGCGATATCAAATCAGGCGTTGCACTCAATATATTTCCTATTCCCGCAGTAGATAAATTATTCATCCAAAAAGATCCTTCTGCCGCGGGGCAAGTAAGGATATATAATTTGCAAGGACAGCTGATCTGGTCGGGTGAAATCCAAGACCAACTGGAAATACCGGTTGCTAACTGGCATACGGGAGTTTATTATCTCAGGCTATATTCTGTAGACCAGACGCCAATTACCAAGACGGTATTGATTCAGCAATGAGCTGATATCTCCATCATTTCATCCTGATCGCAAAGCGGCATTGCTTACAGTTCCATTCTTAAGAATACCCCGGTATGACTTTCTTTGCTGGCTGCGATATCTTCAGGAGTACCGGAAGCCACGATACGACCACCGCCGGATCCCCCTTCAGGGCCCATATCTACAACATAGTCGGCAACTTTTATGACGTCGAGATTGTGTTCAATTACCAATACGGTATTGCCTCGATCAACCAATCTGTTGAGTACATTCAACAAGTGTTCGATATCCTGAAAATGGAGACCGGTAGTGGGTTCATCCAATATATAAATGGTCTGACCGGTATCCCGTTTGGATAGTTCCGTAGCGAGTTTGATACGTTGTGCTTCCCCTCCGCTCAGGGTAACCGCATTCTGACCCAATGTGATATATCCCAGACCTACATCCTGCAGTGTTTTAATTTTACGGTACAGGTTGGGGACATTGGCGAAAAAGTTGGTGGCTTCTTCGACTGTCATTTCTAAAACATCAGCGATCGATTTTCCCTTGTATCTGATTTCAAGCGTTTCTCTGTTGTAACGCTTGCCATTGCAAGTTTCGCAGGGCACGTAAACATCCGGTAGGAAATTCATTTCAATTACCCGCATGCCGCCGCCCTGACAAGTTTCACATCTGCCTGTACGAACATTGAAAGAGAACCGACCGGCATTATAGCCCCTGATTTTTGCTTCGGGAACCTGAGCAAATAACTGTCTTATTTCATTGAAAAACCCACAATAAGTTGCAGGGTTACTTCTGGGAGTTCGGCCTATCGGACTTTGATCGATTTCGATGACCTTATCTATATCTTCGATTCCCGAAATCGATTTATACTCCATCGGCAGTTGCTTGAAATTATGATAGCAATGTTTTGCCAGAATGGGATATAAGGTCTCGTTGATCAAAGTGCTCTTGCCGCTTCCGGAGACACCGCTGACGCAGATGAACGTTCCAAGCGGCAGGGTCAGGTTGACATTTTTCAGGTTGTTCCCCTTTGCGCCTTTTAGCTGAATCGTTTGACCGTTACCTTTTCTTCGGTTTTCAGGAACAGGAATTTTCAGTTTATTGCTTAAGAATTTGGCTGTGGTACTATTGCTTTTTAAAACCTCGTCGGGAGTGCCCTGGCCTACGATTCTTCCCCCGTGCTGACCTGCGGCGGGGCCGATATCAATTAAATGATCAGCTGCGAGCATGATGTCTTTATCATGTTCTACTACTATTACCGAGTTGCCACCGTCTCTCAGGCTACGTAAGGCCTGAATTAACTGGTGATTGTCTCGTTGGTGTAAACCAATACTGGGTTCATCGAGAATATATGTGATACCGGTTAGTTGCGACCCGATCTGGGTCGCGAGTCGGATTCTTTGAGATTCCCCACCGCTGAGGGTACGCGAAGGCCTGTTCAAGGTTAAATAATGCAGTCCGACATTCAACAGAAATTGCAATCGCTCACGGATTTCCTTTAGAATATCTCGGGCGATCATTTTTTGTCGTTCGTTGATTCGATCCTCAAGCTTTTCAAACCATGCTGCTGCATCTTTTAATGACATCGAAGTTACAGTCGCGATATCTGTATTATCAATTCTAAACCAGAGACTTTCCTTTTTTAGTCTAGTGCCTTTACAGTCGGGACACACCTCCAACTGCATATAGCCTTCAGCCCAATCCCTGATAGCTTCGGAGGTAGTTTCATGGAACCACCGGAGAATCATATTTAGAATTCCCTCGTAGCTTTTTGAAACCGAACCTGCAGTGTCCTCTTCCGAATAGGTGATTTGGCCAAGTTCGTTACCGTATAACAATATATTGAGTTGCCGCTCGGGGATGTTTTTTATGGGGACATTCAGAGGAATTTTGTGTGCTTTGGCCGCAGCTTTTGCAAGTTGCCATGCCCAAGCTTCCCTTTCAGCTCCCAAAGGTGCGATCCCTCCCTCATTCAATGTTTTTTCCGGGTCGGGCAGCACTTCTGCCATATTTATCTGATATACATCACCCAGACCCTTGCAGGTAGGGCAAGCACCGTAGGGTGAATTGAAAGAGAAAGTGTTGGGAGAAGGCTCTTCGTAAGAGATGCCGGTGTCGGCGCACATCAATTGTTTACTATACTGATTGAGCGTGCCGCTGTCGGCATCGAGCACAAACATCAAATCCTTACCCATTTGGAGGGTCTTCTGGATGCTTTGCGCAAGACGAACCCGTTGATCTTCAGCGACCACGATGCGGTCGACCACCAATTCAATATCGTGAATTTTATACCGATCCAGCTGCATTCGCTCTTTCATATCCATCACTTCCCCATCAACTCTCACTTTGAGGTAGCCCTGTTTTCTCAGTTGTTCGAAGAGTTCCCGGTAATGGCCTTTTCTGCCTCTTACTATAGGCGCGAGGAGGATGAGTCTTTTTCCGTTGAAGTTTTGGAGGATATGACTGAAGATTTCTTCTTCACTGAACCGGGTCATTTTTTTACCGGTATTATAGGAATAGGCTTCTGCGGCCCGCGCATAAAGCAATCTCAGAAAGTCGTAAAGTTCGGTAACGGTGCCAACCGTAGATCTCGGATTTCTATTGGTAGTTTTTTGTTCAATAGATATTACTGGTGACAATCCCGATATTTTATCGACATCGGGACGTTCAATATCTCCCATGAATTGCCGTGCGTAGGCAGCAAAGCTTTCCATGTATCTCCTTTGTCCTTCTGCGAAAATGGTATCAAAAGCCAGTGATGATTTTCCACTTCCGCTTATTCCGGTGATGACTACCAGTTTGTTTTTCGGTATTCGGACGTCAATATTTTTCAGATTATGCACCCTTGCACCCGATACCACAATATATCCTTCGCTTGCTGAAGCATGTGTGCTCATATAAATAAATTGCCTGCAAGTTAACAAGAACCTGTTGGATGCGGACAACTCAATATTTTCGTTCTATCACGAAATTGACGAGCTCTTCCATTGCATTTCGGGCAGGGGATTCAGGAAACTGCCTGAGGATATCGATTGCTTCCTGTTGATAGTCATACATTTTTTGGGTAGCATATTCGATACCGCCCGACTGCTGGACTACCTGTATTACCTCATCCACTTTTCGCCGATCGGTGCTGTTATTTTTAATTATATAAATTAATTTTCTAGATAACGCTTTATCTACATGCTGGAGGGTGTAGATGAGCGGCAGGGTCATTTTCTTCTCTTTGATATCGATTCCGGTTGGTTTACCTATAGATGCGGTACCGTAATCGAAGAGATCATCTTTGATTTGGAAAGCGATACCTACTTTTTCCCCAAACACTCGAAACCGTTCAGTTATTTCGGGGTCTTCTCCGGCGGAATGGGCTCCGGCGGCGCAGGCTGCTGAAAGCAGGGAGGCGGTTTTTGCTTTTATGATTTCAAAATATATTTCCTCACTGATATCCAGCTTTCTGGCTTTTTCCATCTGTAGCAATTCGCCCTCGCTAATTTCTTTAACTGCTCTGGAGGTAATTTGAAGAATTTTAAAGTCTTCATGTTCTACGGACAGGAGCAAGCCTTTAGCAAGGAGATAATCGCCCACCAATACAGCAATCTTATTTTTCCACAATGCGTTAATTGAGAAAAAATTTCTACGAACCATTGCGTTGTCGACTACATCGTCGTGTACCAGCGTAGCGGTGTGTAATAATTCTATCAATGAGGCGGCACGATAACTGGAGTCGGAAATTCCTCCTGCAATTTTGGCAGAAAGCAACACAAACATCGGACGCATTTGTTTTCCCTTTCGTCTGATAATGAAGCGCATGATCCTATCTAATAACGGATTGCTGCCCTTGACATTAGCGGCGAATTTTTTCTCAAAAGCATCCAGCTCGGTACCGATTACATTATAAATGCTTTTCATTGATATGGTTGATATCCAGGGTCAAGAATACAAAAGTCGGAGGAAGATTTGACTTAACCAGATAATATTTTTTTTAAGGGGCTAAAAGCGAGTAGTTTGGCACAATCGTTGTTAGTAAATGAATCAGGAATGTATGAAATAAAAAATAGTCTTTTTTTTGTTTTTTGATTCCGGCAATCTATCTTTGTCGTATCTTTTTTTACCAAAAAAGTCTTTTTTACATAAACAATCTGTCATGGTCAACAAGAAGTACCTATTACTAGCGGGTCTGGGCTCTGTTCTATTAACGACGTCGGTTTCAGCCCAAGAAAGCAGCGGCCAGGAAGGCGCATCACAGTACACCAATCGCGATATGACCTATCGTGGAGAGAGCTATGATGTTTTGGATTCGACTTTCGTGCCTAAACATCGTCGGGAGCAACATCGTAAATATCTGAATCATCAATATGTATTTCCTGCTAAGCCAAAAAGCATGTGGGAAATTGGCGTCGGCGGCGGATTATATAACATTTCCGGCGACGTAGCTTCTACTTTATTGTGGCAAAATAGTTTCAAAGGTGGTTATGGTTTCCATGGCCATGTGCGTAAAGCATGGGGATATACCTTCTCTACTCGTTTGCAATATATGTATGGTGTAGGTAAAGGTATGAACTGGCAGCCTTCTGCAAACTATGGCAATAACTCTGCTTGGAACGGTTTGCACAATACTTATGATTACCAAGCGGCCGGTACCGGACAAATGGTATTTTATAACTACCGCACTGAAGCTCATCAACTTAACTTCGACCTGATCGCTTCTACCAATAACATTCGCTTCCATCGTGGTAAAGTTGGCGTAAACTTCTACGGTTATGTAGGGTTTGGTGCTAACGCATACCAAACTTGGGTGAATGCTCTGGATGAAAACTATGGTGGTTATGAGCAAGTATTCAATGATGTTTATCAAAAACATGCTGATGCTAACACCGGTCAAATTCCTTACAAAAGCAGAGGCGATGTAAAGAAAGACTTGTGGGCAGCTATGGACGATACATATGAAACAGCTGCTGAATCAGAAAGCGGAAATCGTCATACTCCAATCTTTAAAAATAAGACTTTGAATCTGGTAGGTAGCATTGGTGCCGGTACTCAGATTAAATTGTCTAAGCGTTTCAATTTGTCTATCGAACATCGTATGACTGCTTTTGCAGGCAACCAAGATCTGTTGGATGGTCAACGTTGGGCTGAACAAGTAGGCGGTGCACCGGTTAGCACTCCTCAAAAAGATGTTATCAACTACACTTCACTGGGTGTTAACTTCAACCTGGGTAGCAAGAAACACGTTGAGCCTCTGTACTGGCTGAATCCTCTGGATCATGTTTATGGCGAATTGAGTGCTCCTCGTCACATGAACTTGCCTGAGCCAATCCTGTCTGATGCTGATGGCGATGGTATCGCTGACCAATTCGACAAATGTCCAGGTACTCCTGAAGGTGTAGCAGTAGACAGCCACGGTTGTCCGTTAGATACTGACGGTGATGGTGTTCCTGACTATCTCGACAAACAATTGATTACTCCAACTGAATGTCAGCCTGTTGACGCAGACGGTGTAGGTGAGTGTCCTTGTAATTGCGAAGCAGTAGCAGGTGCTTGTTCTAACATCTCTGCAGGTAACATCTCATTCGGTGGTTCCTCTCGCGCAATTACTTCTTCTATGAAGGCGCAACTTGCAACATTGGCTGCTCAAATGCAAGCTAATCCAACTTGTAAGATCGTTCTGATCGGTCAAGGTAATGCAAGCAAAGTACAACAACAACGCAGTTGGGATCGCGTTAACGCTATCCAAGAATACATGAGCGAAACTCACAACATCGATCGTAACAGATTTATCTTCCAATACGGTCAACCAGGTGATCCTAACTCAGTAATGTATCGCGCTGCACAAGCTGGTGAAGATGGACCGAGCACTGTTGCTCCTCCACACCCACAATTGAGCAATCAACGCTAATATGTAAATAAGACTAATAGTAAAGCGAGCGGCCCGGATTCTTCCGGGCCGTTTTGTTTTCTGATATCAATGAACAACCACCACAAATTAAAAAAGGAGAACAGTTGTCTGTTCCCCTCTAAAAATTTAGTAGATAGTTAAGCAGCTTAGCCCGACTAGGATAATAACTGGATATGATATTTCAGCAGTCCATCTAAAGGACTCTTAGTGATCTGACCCAATTCTATTTCATGCTCGCAGCAGAGATTGGCAATTACATCTCGAAACTCCCAAGAAACAGAACCTGTAAAATGAACCGGAAATTGTTTGACTTCCGGATATTTTAGTAAATGGCGATTGAAGAAATCGGAGATGCTTTCTCTGATTATTTGCTCTACAACCAAGTCGCCCCGTTCTGACACCAATAGCTTGACAAATCCCGCCAGATATCTGTTGGGAAAGGGTTCTTTATATAATCTTCGCAGAACTTCTGGTAAATCACCTCCTGCGATATGTTCGAACTTCGCGCGCAAATGCTGATTGAAATCATGGTAAGCGTATGCCTGTAGCACTTTTTTACCCATATGGTTGCCACTTCCTTCATCTCCGGCGATAAACCCTAAAGAAGCGCGTTGATCCGTTATTTTCAGACCGTCGAAAACACAAGAATTACTACCGGTGCCAAGAATACACACTATCCCATTTTGAAACCCGCTCAGAGATCTCGCGGCGGCCATCATATCGGTTTCTATTTCGATCTTGGGACTGGCACCGAAATAGCTTCGAAAGACTTTGTCTAGTAGTTGACGTGATTGCTCAGTTCCCATTCCTGCACCGTAAAAGCATATGCTATCCATCGCATTATGTACCCGATCCCATTCTAGCTCGGTACTGAGAATTTTTAGAATATCATCTTCTGATTGGAGATGAGGATTGATTCCGCTCGTTTTAAAATTTATGGGTTCTATTCCCTTTCGGAAATAGCACCAGTCTGTCTTGGTTGATCCGCTTTCGGCCAGTAAGATAGACATGATAAAGATTGAATTTTGGTGAATGGTAAATTTAGTCAAAATCCACGGGGCAGCCCGATTTGAAACGTTAATATAGTTTTGATTGTGCGGATCTTATAGCTAAGTTCCCCTTCCAAGGCACAGCTTTTCTATTATATAGAATTTTTGAAACGAATTATAGTTTCTTTTACGGTAAATACAGGGCGAGATCATTATTTGCCATTAACTTTGCATTCAGTAGAATAGGTATGAAAGAAAATAGATCCGGCCGATTACGTGTCTGGACACCTCTGTTGTTTTCCCTGATCATGGTATTGGGTATGTCTTTGGGCTTCAAATTGCGCGATACCTTGCGGTATAAGCGTGATATCCAGGCGATTATTATGCGTAATGATCGGTTGGAGCAAATCATCGATTTGATTACCGAACGCTATGTAGATTCTGTAAACACCAATTTGCTATACAAAGATGCAGTCAACGGGATCATCAGTCATCTCGACCCACATACTGTATATATTCCTGCCGAGGAATTACAGGGAGTGAATGAAGACTTGGAGGGTAGCTTTTTCGGTATCGGTGTGGAATTCTTTATTATTCGGGATACGATCCATGTCACCTCAGTTGTAGAGGGCGGCCCGGCGCAGAAAGCAGGAATTTCGGTGGGCGACAAATTTATCAAGGTCGAAGATAGTTTGATTGCAGGCAATGGCATTACCTCCGAGGGGATCATCGCCCTATTGCGGGGGAAGCAGCATACTGATATTCGAATTCAGGTGAAAGACGTACTGAAGGGACAATATAAAGATGTGGTCGTTACGAGAGATGTCATTCCTTTGTACAGTGTCGAGACTAGTTTAATGTTGGATAGTACCACAGGTTATATACGAATTAGTCGATTCAGTGCTACTACCTTTGATGAGTTTATGAAGTCATTGAAGGGGTTAAATGCCCTGGGAATGTCGCAGTTGATTTTAGATCTAAGACAGAACCCGGGTGGGTATTTGGATCCTGCGGTTAAAATATCTGATCAGTTGCTTGAGGACAAGCACCTGATTGTATATACCGAAGGCCGGAAGACAAAGAAGGAATCGTATAATGCGGGTGATCCGGGATTATTTGAATCTGGCGGTCTGGTAGTATTGGTGGATGAGAACTCAGCTTCGGCTAGTGAAATTATAGCGGGTGCAGTTCAGGATTGGGATCGAGGTATTGTTGTGGGGCGTCGTACCTTTGGTAAAGGATTGGTACAGGAGCAATATAATTTGGACGATGGTTCGGCTTTACGTTTGACAGTGGCCAGATATTACACTCCTTCCGGTCGAAGCATTCAAAGGCCGTTTGTTCAAGGGAGGGAAGCCTACCATGATGATTATATACGTCGGCTAAAGGAAAATGTTGCTGGAGTTACGGATACTACTGCGGATTCGGCTGAGCATGACAAGTATTATACCAATCAGGGTCGTATTGTGTACGGAGGTGGAGGGATAACACCCGATGTGTTTGTACCTTATGATACAGCCCGGTTAGCCTCTGGTTTGATGAGTATGATTTTTAGTGAGGAGCTAAGGGATGTTTTATGGGATTATTACGTGAGTCATCAGACAGAGCTTTCAGGATATAAAACTATTGCTGAGTTTGAGGAAGGTTTCACGTCGACCTCTCGTTTGGTAAAAGCTTATTTGGATCGATTGCCGGTATTTGAACGAGCAATTGCCACTAAGATATTATCGAAGCCATCCCATTCTGCCTATTTTGAAGTTCAGGTCAAGGCCCAAATGGCTAAGATCCTGTTTAAAAATGCAGGGTACTATAAGGTAAGTGCTCGGGCAGACGATATGATACAGAAAGCGCTGCAGCTATTGAGAGATGAGCAAGCCTATTCAGAGATTATAGGCAGGTAGTTGTTGCAACCAATTAATTTGGTTTGGAAGGGAGGCATCGGCACAGAAATGTTGGTGGCCGTTGCTGAGCATCCAGTATCGGCAATTTAGGGAACGGTGGTAAACCAGTAACTGGTGTAATGTTTTATCTGTGATATCAACTTCAGGGGATTTACATTCTACCAACATCCAGGGTTGGTGGTTACTGTTGAAAACCACGATATCGAATCGTTTGGAGCGATTATTTATCAGAATTTGTTTTTCGACGGCGATTAAACCGGCAGGGTAATGTAGCTCTTTGATCATGTAAGCGATCAATGATTGTCGTACATGCTCTTCGGGCGTAAGTATAATCCACTTTTTGCGTAAAGCGTCAAATACTTTCAATTTACCCTGCTGGTTTTGCAATGGCAGTTCTATCCTTGTAAGATCGATAGGTATCATTCTCAGCAAAGTAACAATACAGAAGTCAGACTACTGCATTATAGCTTGATCAGGTCTTCGGTTTTTTGGTCAAAAAACTGATAATGCGTGAGCGGAGCGTTATTGTCCGGGATAATTTTCAGTTTTACTTTGTATTTATTACTCCATTTCGCTTTCAGCGAATTAAACCACAGTCCTTTTGTAAGGTAGGCGTCCAGGATTGGATGCACTTGCAATGACAATGCTCTGTGTCCTTGGTTGACCAAGTATTTCAGATCATTTTCGATTTCGTCGGCTAAAAGGATGGATGGACCGATTTTGCCGGTTCCTTTGCAGGTAGGGCAAACCTCTGCTGTGGAGATATTAAGTTCCGGCCGAAGTCTTTGTCGGGTTATTTGCATCAGTCCGAACTTCGAAACCGGTAGCAGGGTATGGCGTGCCCGGTCGTTTTTCATGAACTGTTCCATAGCCTCCAGCAGCTTCTTCTTGTTTTCCGGAAGCTTCATATCGATGAAGTCGATGATGATGATGCCCCCCAGATCTCGGAGTCGCATTTGTCGGCAAATTTCTTCTGCTGCTTCCAGATTTGTTGCAAGCGCATTTTGTTCTTGTCCGGCATCGGCGCTTCTGGTACCGCTATTGACATCGATTACGTGCAGTGCTTCGGTATGTTCGATGATGAGGTAGGAACCGCTGTTGAGATTGACAGTCTTTCCGAAGGATGCTTTAACCTGCTTGCTGATTCCGTATTGGTCGAAAATATGCTGACTTGCCGTGTGCAGGGAAACAATACTTTCTTTTTCCGGAGCAATTCTGGAGATATACTCTTTGGTTTCGCTAAGTAGTTTTTTATCATTTACCACGATACGTTGGAAGCTTTCATTTAGGAGGTCTCTCAGGATAGAAGTAGTTTTATCCTGCTCGCTCATAATGATTTTTGGAGCCTTTGCATTTTTCAGATTTTCCTGGACACCTTTCCACATTTCTGTGAGGTTCAGAATATCTGCATGCAGTTCCGCGGTATTTTTTCCTTCGGCGGCCGTTCTAACGATGATCCCGAAGTTTTTGGGTTTGATACTTTCTACGATTCTTTGCAATCTTTTCCTTTCATCAGCAGAATGGATCTTTCTGGAGATTGCAACGATATCATTAAAAGGAGTTAGGACCAGAAATCGTCCCGGCAGAGAAATCTCACAACTGAGTCTTGGCCCTTTCGAAGAGATAGGTTCCTTCAGAATTTGAACCAGAATTTCCGGCTTCTGATTGAGAACGTCGGTAATCTTTCCGGTTTTAAGAATTTCAGGTTCGTTCGGGAACTGACCAAAATTATCGCCCCAGGGAGGATTTCCTGTTATGGCTAATTTGGTAAATTTCAATAATGATCGGCAATAGGGGCTGAGGTCGGTATAATGTAAAAACGCATCTTTTTCGAATCCAACGTCAACGAATGCCGCGTTGAGACCCGGCATTAGTTTTTTCACTTTCCCCAGATAAAGATCACCTACAGCAAATTCGTTCTGCCCGTGCTCGTAATGTAATTCCACCAGCTTTTTATCTTCAAGCAGGGCAATTTCCACTCCTTCGTCAGAAGAATTGATAATCAGTTCTTTGTTCATTGTTACCGTCTTTTATCCGTGACCGGATAGGTACATTCCTGGTAAATTGATCGCATAACGACAAAGCCCTTCACCTTTTGCCAGCAGGAAATCCTGAGGAGCAAAAGGTGGAAGGGGAATGCCGGCGTTAATTAGGAATAAGAAAAAAACCAGGAGTTATATCCAGCTAATGCCGGTTATTTGTTTTTCTTCTTATGACGGTTCTTTCTCAGGCGTTTTTTACGTTTATGTGTCGCGATTTTATGACGTTTTCTTTTCTTACCACAAGGCATAATTCGGTAATTTGATTGTTATTTAAAAGAATTTATATATTGATCAATTTCCCTGGTAAACTCAGGATTGTTCACTACTTTTTTACACGCTTCAAATAATTCGATGGCTTTTTCCTTATTTCCCTTCCCTTTATAAGCTTCAGCCATAAAATATAAAGCTTCGGTATTTTCGGGCTCTTGAGCCAAAACGGTTTCAAATCTTTCAATGGCTTTGTCCAACTGTCCGGATTGGACGGCTAAACGGCCCAGCATCAGATTTGCGGGGATGTGATCAGGATTTTCTCGGGTAATGCCCAACAATATCTGAACACCTTCCATTGTCTCTCCAATACCTTCAATAAGTCCTGCTGCTAGTGCAAGTTTTGTGGTGTCATTGTCGGGATTGATCTTCAAAGATTGTTGGAAGCAATCAACCGCTTGCTCTGCCATCCACGTTTGCATCCCCGGATTTGGGATACGCTGCAATAACTGCAGAAAAAATTGGCCTGCAAAGTTGAGGTTTTTTTCGGATTTTTCCAACTTGGCCGCTTCAGCGTAATAATAACCTGCAACGGCAAACTGTTTATGTTCCTGCCAAACCTCTGCAATGCGGGTCATTGCGGGCACCATCGACAGGGAATCTTTGGAAGAATTAATATCTTTTTCGAGTGCCGAAATTTCTTCTAAAGCATGTCCGGAAATAGTATTTCGGGCTGCAATGAGCAGTGAATCTACAGAAATATGTGTGTGCTGATGTGATAAATGCGTTCCTCCGACTTCAGATTGCACATCCTTTTTAGCCGGAGGAACGTTGTTTCCCCAAAGATATAGCAGGGCAATACATCCAATCGAAGCGGCGAGGGTAATATAATGTACTTTACGCAAGAATATTTCAGTTTCTTCGCAAAGATACTACAATTCCTGCTGCTTCGCGGGTCCAAGCATATTAATCTTCGCTATCGTCTGATTCTACCAAACCGTTGGTTTCCTTTACGGCTTGCACGAACTCTTTTGCAGGTTTAAACGCCGGAATAAAATGCTCGGGAATTTCTACGGCAACGTTTTTCTTGATGTTACGACCAATTTTAGCGGCGCGTTTTTTCAGGATAAAGCTACCAAAGCCACGAATGTATACCGGCTCTCCTTCTACTAAGGACGTTTTAACTTCCTTGAAGAAAGCTTCTAAAGCAACAAGGATATCTACTTTGGGAACTCCTGTTTTTTCAGCAATGTTGTTTACTACATCTGCTTTTCTCATATTAGTTAACTTTACGTTTTTTGCTTAATTTGATTTATATATAAAGGGACTGCTACTGATAGCGGTTATATTATATAAATAACCGGATAGAGCTTAGTAACAAAGATACATTAGAATGTTATCTTTCACATGTTTTAAATACAAAATTTATTTTTTACCTTATGAGAGTGCAAATAAATTAATATAAAACAACATGCTTTAATAAGCACCTATTATATAGGCAAAAAGGCTGCCAATTTACCCCTAAGACAGAACGATAAATTCAGCAATAAACTAATTATAAAATTCAGCAAATAAATAACGTATTGATAATCAGTATAAAACGAGAAAAATTTTCTCATTTAAACATTAATTATAAGCCCATTTTTTAATTGTTGAATTTGACCACAATATATCTAGGTAGCATTGTGGTACAACATGGGGGACAAACTGTGGTGATTCTTGCACAGTTAGTTGAGGAATAATTCAACAACTTGTTTAGCGAAGTTAGTAAATTTTTAGATTAAATCTGAAACTGAACCTCGTTTATATGTTCAGATAATTCATAAGTAGCTGGTACCTGCTCAGCATAAGATCTTCATTTAATTCCGCGCCATAAACTTCTTTGACAACATACCCGTATCGGTCAAAGCTGCGGCTGATCCCACTCAGGTCAGTACGATTGGTTTTTAAGGTAACCTGCATTAAACCGGTTTCAGGATCTCTGGAAAGCTGAGAACAGGTAATCGTGATGTCGTCATTCTCGCATATTCTCGCTATTTCTGCAAGAGAGTAGTCCCTGGGCGGTACTTCCAATACGATGATGCCCCCAGGTAAATTCAACCCGCTATGTTCTGAAAAATAGTTAAACAGATTATCCCGTGAAATTGCGCCTAAATAGGTATTGCTGCCATCAACCACCGGAATGATGTCCAAACTATAAGCATGTGCGATTCGGATAGCATCAAAAGGATGAGCGGTCACGATTACAGCAGGCTTATATTCAGGAAACTCAATGGAACCCAAGGGTAGGTCGGGATTCGGCAAATCAGACAAATATTGCTCTTGCACCAAAGTGGTGTATTCGTTATTTATAATCAAGGGGAGCTGATTGAGATTATTATCCTCCATTAAACCCAAAGCACGTGTGCCGCTATCAGTGGCTAATAGCGTCGGAATGATCGGGGATATTAATTTCTCAAGCAACATAGGGATCCGTTTATGTATAAATACATGCAAAACTTGCACCAGACACCTATCGGGGCGCAACTATATAAATATATTAAAAATCTATCCTTGATGTCTACCCAAGAAGCCGCTGAGAATCTGATTGAACTCATCAGGAACTTCCATCATGGGCGCATGACCACACTTGTCGATCCAATGTAGCTCAGAATTTGGCATCAATTTATGAAACTCCTCAGCTACCATAGGGGGTGTAATGGTATCATTCTTACCCCAAATCAAGCACGTAGGCACTGTAATATTGGTTAGCTCCGTACCTAAGTTGTGACGAATGGCAGATTTAGCCAAAGAGATTATTTTCAGCGCCTTTAAACGATTGTTGACAATGCCATACACTTCATCTACCAACTCTTTGGTAGCTACTTTAGGATCGTAGAATGTAAGCTCAGTTTTTTTACGGATAAATTCATAATCACCTCGCTTTGGATAGGTCTCTCCCATTCCATTTTCAAAAAGTCCCGAACTGCCGGTTAGCGTTATGGTTTTTACACGATCCTGATTT
This sequence comes from uncultured Chitinophagaceae bacterium, assembly GCA_964636205.1. GTDB lineage: Bacteria > Bacteroidota > Bacteroidia > Chitinophagales > Chitinophagaceae > JBEBVQ01. Next base: position 41,776 of record CAZWPF010000006.1, read on the forward strand.
TTCAAAGTATAAACCAATCCGACATGCCCACCTAAAGAGTTGCCCAGCAAATGAACGCGGGAATATCCACGTACTTCTATAAATTTCTGGACATGCTTCGCCAATCCGCCAACTGAAGTATCTAATAGGGATAAATCAAAAAGGGGTAATAATGGTATTATAACGTTATGGGTACTCTTGAAATGATCAACCAGATGCTTAAAATTACTGAGGGCTCCAAACAGACCATGCAACAATATTAACGGCTCTCCCGTTCCTTCCTCGATGTACTTAAATTTTCCGGTTTGCTTGATTTCGTAATTCATGTACTCAATATTCCACGTTAAAAGTACTACTGTTTGAGAAAATAACGCACCGAGTTGGAAATTTTGACCAAAATTATTGTGTTTATCAGTAGTGAATTCATGAAATTCGCAGTAAATAACCTGAGGAAATGGCGCGAAAACTGAAAAATAATGGTGGACTGGTTTACTCAACTAATCCGGATTTTAATCCAAATGAGGACGAATTCGAAAACGAAGTCCAAACCATTGCTAAGGAAAAGCAAAAATTGGCAGTAAAGCTGGATACCAAGGCCCGAGCGGGTAAGGTGGTCACTTTAATAGTTGGTTTTGAGGGAACTAACGACGATTTAGAGACTCTGGGCAAGCAGATTAAAACCCGTTGTGGCACGGGCGGAAGCGTAAAAGATGGGCAAATTATTATCCAAGGGAATTATCGGGAGAAGGTTGTTGCCATGTTAAAGGAATGGGGTTATGTTTTAACGAAAGGATAGCCTAATTTTGCCGGGATTTCCACAATCATGTCAATTACAGATATTCAACCTTTAAACGAAAAAGAGACCCGCGCCGGTTTTGGTGAGGGAATTCTCGAAGCTGCACGGAAAAATCCGAATGTAGTAGCGCTGACAGCAGATCTTGCAGGATCGCTAAAGCTCAATGGATTCATGAAGGAGTTCCCGGAACGATTTGTTCAATGCGGCATCGCAGAAGCAAATATGATGGGAGTAGCCGCTGGTATGGCTATTGCGGGTAAGATTCCTTATACCACTACGTTTGCCAATTTCTCTACTTCCAGAGTTTACGACCAAATTCGCCAATCAATTGCCTATAGCGGAAAGAATGTTAAAATCTGCGCTTCACATGCTGGTTTGACGCTCGGCGAAGATGGGGCAACACACCAAGTGCTGGAAGATATCGGGATGATGAAAATGTTGCCCGGTATGACGGTTATTGTTCCCTGCGATTTTAACCAGACAAAGGCCGCGACTATAGCGATCGCCGATCACGATGGTCCGGTTTATCTGCGGTTTGGAAGACCAAAATGGGCTAATTTCACAGCAGAAGATCAGAAATTTGAAATTGGTAAGGCGCAAATACTGGCCGAAGGGACTGATGTGACTATCGTTGCTTGTGGCCATCTTGTATGGACCGCTGTGAGAGCAGCCCAGGACCTTGCTCAGGTAGGTATCTCCGTCGAGCTTATCAATATGCACACCATAAAGCCATTGGATGAGCAGGCGATTATTAATTCGGTAAAAAAGACCGGATGTGTAGTAACTGCTGAAGAACATCAAATTAATGGCGGACTCGGAGATAGTGTCGCAGGTGTGCTGGCAAGAAATATTCCCGTTCCACAAGAATTCGTAGCCGTAAACGATACATTCGGCGAAAGCGGTAAACCAGTCGAACTTTTGGAAAAATATGGCCTGGGTAAAGATGATATTATCAAAGCAGTAAAAAAAGCATTGAACCGCAAATAAACTGCTGAATATTAGAAAAATATAAAAAGCCCGGAGCTATCCGGGCTTTTTTATCGTAGCATAAATTAGCAAATTAAATATAGGTGTTTTCAACCCGTTTAAAGATATGTAAGAATGATATTTTTGATAGTATTGATTTTCAGAAAGATAAAGGCAGTAGATGTGGGTCTGAACAGATGGATCGTTTTATTATTACATTTTTGCTGCTGGTTGCCGCTCGTGTTATTTGGTCAATACAATGCTCCCGAAAATAGCGTGTGGGCATTTGGAAAAGGAGCAGGTTTGGATTTTTCCGGTTCGAGTGTTTCCACTCTGGTTACAAACCAAAACGGAGGTGGCGCAGCAGTGTCAAATTCAATTGAAGCGAATGCTTCTGTAGCTGATGGAAATGGGGATTTATTATTTTATTCAAACGGTACAGCCGTTTGGGATCGAAATCATAACTTAATGCCGGGAAGCACAACAGGTTTGCACGGTCAGGGAACGCTTCAGGACGCATGGACCGGAAGCGCAACTCAAGGAGCACTTATTGTACCCATCCCAGATAGTGCCGGCAAGTACTTTCTTTTTTCCCTAACAGGGGTAGATAGTCCGCACGATCCGAATCGTGTCGGAAAACTTTTCTATTCCGTTATAGATATGAGCCTGAATAACGGTCTTGGAGACATAGTTCCCGGCCGGGCTTGGATACCTCTGGATAATTTGTTGTCTGAAAAAATGATTGGAGTAGGCGGAAATTGTAATAATGTATGGTTGTTGGTACATGCACGAGATACAAACGCTTTCAGAGCATACGAAATTACCCGTAACGGTCTTTCGCAGAGCCCGGTTGTCTCCTACACCGGCATTACAGGTTATTCACCTTTTACTACAAATAATATCGTCCAAAACGTATTTCACTCCATTGGCGAAATGAAAATTTCACCGGATAGGAAAAAATTGGTGGCTTGCTGGGGATTGGGGGGCAATTTTGCTGCGCTCTATGATTTTGATCCGGAAACAGGAAGAGTTAGCAACGAGTTGCAACTCCATTCTGGTCAAAGTTTCTATGGTGCCGCATTTTCTCCGGATAATTCTAAAGTTTATGTCGCCGACGCTCAAAATGTATGGCAATATGATCTTCTGGCATCTAATATTGCCAATACAAGAACCGTCGTAGGGACCATCACCAATAATGCCGCCAGCGGTTTGCGTTTAGCGCCGGATGGTAAAATCTACATCAGAGCTACTATGCCCCAAAATCAATTGGGCGCCATTCAATTTCCCAATCTAGCCGGATCCGCTTGCGGTTATTCTGCAAATTTTCTAAGCGTACCCGGGACGGGAAGGGGTATCCTAACTTTCCCTAACGAAGTGCCTATCCCTATATATTCCAAACCTCTCTCCACAGATGTTCATTACGATACCATTATTTGCAGCAATCCGAATCTAAGATTAAAAGCAACTTCAGGATATGCTACCTATGAATGGAACGATGGGGTGAGCGGAATCCAAAGGGTTGTAAACGCTCCGGGTACTTACTGGGTACAAGCCCGTTTCCAATGCGAGCTTCACGTGGATACCTTCCATATCTATTCCGATACATCCGCATATAGTTTTGTCGGAAATACGCATATTGTAAGTTTTTCTTGCCGAGATGGCGGTACCCAACTAAACGCCAGAGAAGGTTATGGCAATTATAAATGGAACGATGGATCGGATAGTGTCGGCAAATGGGTTAATGAAGATGGTAAATTCTGGGTTCGAATCAACAACTTTTGTGAAATCATTACCGATACTTTCTTCGTTAGTCGCACCAATGATCTGACAGTGGACTTGGGTAAGGATACGATCATATGTAGTGGAACATCTATAGAATTGACAGCTGGTGATGATCCTAATCTTAGGTATCAATGGCAGGATGGATCTACAGACCGGAATTTTATTGCGGATAAACCGGGTACCTACTCTGTGCTTGCGTCAGTCGGAGATTGTATCGCGACAGACACCATCATGATTAGCATGGCTTCTGTTGAAGTTGATCTGGGAAAAGATCTTGTTTTCTGTAGGGAGGACGACTGGTCGTATGATCTGAAAATTGAGACTACCGAAAACGTTTCATTTAGCTGGAGTACCGGAGCAACCGGCCCTGCGATCTCCGTGACAAACTCTGGTAAATATTGGGTGGATGTTAAAGAGGCGCATTGCATCATGAGCGATACTATTGTGATAAGCGAAGAGTGGTGCAATTGTAGCTGGATGTTCGCGGATGCGTTCACCCCTAATAATGATGGCAGAAATGATGTTTTTAAGCCGGCATACCAACCGGGTTGCCTTTTTAGTGATTATCAATTGAGGGTGTTCGACCGTTGGGGAAACATGGTGTTTACCAGTGTGCAACCCGACTTTGGATGGGATGGCAATATCAATGGCGCTCCGGCGCCTTTGGGTGTGTATATGTACCAAGCTAATTTCGCAACAGGAAAGTTTAAGGAGTCCGTCAATCAAAAAGGAAGTTTCACTTTAATCAGATAAAAACAAAAAGAATGGAGTAGGCCGAAAATCCTGTAAAGAGTAGGCATTTTAACCAAATATCAAAAATTATGAGTAAAAGGCTATTAGCAAATTGTAAAAACTGGCTGGTGACCGCAGGAGCGCTTACTGCGCTGCCGCTGGTTATGCAAGCACAAGTGCCCACAATTAATTGGGATGTTACAGCAGGTGGTAAAGAACGGGATGTATTAAACTCAATGGCGCTCACCGCTGATAATGGCTATATTTTCGGTGGAACTTCAACCTCGGGAGCTGCCGGGGAGAGAAAGGACGATAGCAGAGGTAAAGAGGACTACTGGATCGTCAAATTGAATAATGCCGGTAATATCGAATGGACCCGGGCATATGGTGGTGAAGATGTAGACGAACTCAAATCGATCCGTGCAGTAAAAGACGGATATATTGTGGGCGGGACATCTGCTTCCAACAAAGCGAAAAAAGGTGAAAAAGAAGAGGATTCAAAAGGGGGAAAGGATTACTGGATTCTTAAGCTGAACGAAAAGGGTGATATCGAGTGGCAACGCACTATTGGTGGCGATCTGGACGATGATCTCGCAGTGATATTACCAACAAACGACGGTGGTTTTATCGCAGGTGGTACTTCAGCTTCTCCTAAATCCGGGGATAAATCTGAAGATGGTAAAGGTATCGATCCTCGTACTAATGAGGCCTCAGACTATTGGATTGTTAAACTGACTAGTAAAGGTGATATCGAATGGGATAGAACCATCGGGGGAACTGCATACGCCCGACTGACCGATATGTTGGTGGTAGATGACGGGTTTATTGCTGGTGGTTACGCGCTGCCCGGCAGAGGTAACGACAGAAAATCTGACGGGTTTGGTAGCTACGATTATTGGATCGTTAAACTGACCGAGAAAGGGGATTTGCAGTGGGAAAAAACATATGGCGGCGATCGAAACGACCAACTGGTTTCTATGTCGCTGTATGGAGAGAAAGGTAAAGAAGGATTTGTAATCGCCGGTAATTCGGATTCAGAACCCTCCGGTAATAAAAAAGACCGTCCTGTAAAAGGTTCCGATTACTGGATCGTTAAATTGAATCCGGAAGGAGATTACGAATGGGATAAAGTTATCGGCTCCGGTGGAACTGATTATTTGAAGTCTGTTCAGGTTGTAGAACGTAATATTATCTTAGGCGGAGCGTCTGATGGCGAAAGATCCGGTCACAAAAGCGAGGATCCCAGAGCTAAAAACAGTTCTGATATCTGGGTCGTTAAACTCAACGAAAAAGGTGATGTAGAATGGGATAAGACGATGGGTGGCGATAAAAGCGATATGGGCGGTATTATTTATGCTACACCCGACGCAGGTTATATCGTAGGCGCTTACTCATCTTCTGGAAGAGCTAATGAAAAAACCGATGGTAGTCGTGGTGATTTTGACTACTGGATGATCAAATTGGTAGGTTGTACTCCGGTAAAAACTACAGAAAATAAGACATTCTGCCAAGGCACTAAATATACTCTTCCTGATGGCCGCATAGTTTCGACAGCAGGTACTTATACTAGTATCGTAAAAGGTAAAACTGGGTGCGAGGATACAACCGTAACCGTTCTCACAGAATCTATGGTCTATAGAGCTGAAATTTATGATACCATTTGCCAAGGTTCTACTTATACCCTGCCTGACGGCAGACAAGTAGTTAATGATGGCTACTACCGTGTCTCTTTCCCTACGGTTAACAATTGTGATAGTGTGATCTTTGTGTCACTCACGTATAAAACTATCGATACTAGCTTTGTGAGCAGTGCCATCTGCCCGGGTGGTAGCTTTACTTTACCCGGTGGACAAGTAGTAACGGACGAAGGTGTGTACTATGATGCATTTGTAACTGCCGAAGGTTGTGATAGTGTGATCGTCACTACACTTTCGAAAGATGGCGTAGACAGCACCATAACCGTTTTCAACGATGAATTGTCAGCAAATCAAGTCGGTGCGAATTACGAATGGATTGATTGCGCAACTAATCAGCCAATACCCGGCGCAAACGCGCAAAACTTCGCACCTGAAGCATCAGGCCGCTATGCAGTACGTATTACGCTTAATGGTTGTGATGTCACTTCTGATTGCTACGATTTCGAAAAGCCAACCCAAGCTGTTAACGAAATCTCCGGTACTAAGGGTGTGAAATTGTTCCCGAACCCCGCAAAAAATAGCTTTACTGTTGATGCAGGTGCAATGGGCAATATTGAGCATCTGGTAATTTTCAATTCAGTGGGTGCAGCTGTAATGCAAATGCATCCTGAACAAAATGTAGTAAACGTGCCGGTAGCTGAACTTGCTGCAGGTATGTATATGATACAGATTCAGACTGCATCCGGTGTGTCTACACTGAAAGTGCAACTACTCCCATAGTAGATTGGTTATGTATAAAAAAAGAGGCTGTCGCGTTTTGCGGCAGCCTCTTTACATTTTATCCATTCTCGTAGTCTGACATATTCATAGTCATATTATTCAATCATTAAGTAAGCTTAATCGGGTGTGCGAGTTCCCCGCGGCGTAAAAGACTTATATTAGCATTAGTTATAGTGCTGCATTCAACCAGATCCCGATTTGTCTTTTTTAGAAGGATTATTCGACCGTATTGTGGGATTCGATATAATCAAGTATTTTTCAGAATAGAGGCTATAGATTACTGCGGTGATCACAAGGTTTTACCTATCGATAGCCTGACATGATTCAGCCCTCCATGGGCAAGCGGTGAGTCATATAGCGACTAATCGATGAGGGAAGGTCATAAAAAAAGCCGGGAACTCGTCCCGGCCTTCTATTTTGGATAAATAGTTTCGCTTAAGGCTAAACTATTCTAATCGGATTATTTCTTTTTCGCTTGGTTTTGCTTCATGCGCTCCATCTGGGCTTTCTGCATTTCTTCCATGCGCTTCTGCCATTTGGATGGAGTTGCAGGTTTGCTTTTGTTCTCCTGAATTTGAGCATGGATTTTCTTTTCATCAATGATGAATTTCTGAATAATAAACTGTTGCAGAATACTCAAAACATTACTGAAGAAGTAGTAGAAAGTAAGCGCCGCAGCCATTTTATTAAATACACCCATCAAGATCACAGGGAAAACAAATGGCAAATACTTCATCACCGGATTGTTAGGATCCTGAGGAGTCATATTCCGATTGTACAGAGCTAAGAATAAGCTCGACGCAGTCATCAGTAAAGTGAACAAGCTGATATGGTCTCCATAAAACGGAATGTTTGGAATAGAAGCAATGCTATCGTAAGTAGATAAGTCATTTGCCCAAAGGAAAGGCTGTTGCCGGAGTTCTATACTTGCCGGGAAGAAATAGAACATGGCGAAGAGGATCGGCAACTGTAAAAGCATTGGTAAACATCCTCCTAATGGATTTACTCCTGCAGATCTATAGAGCTTCATTTGCTCCATACCAAACCTTTGTTGGTCATCGGCGTATTTCTCTCTCAACTCATCAATCTCCGGTTTTAATACCCGCATTTTGGCGGAGGAGAGATAACTTTTATAGGTAAAGAAGGAAAGCAACAACCGTATGAAAATGGTGAGCAACATGATAATCACACCGTAGTTGCTGATAAATCCACTCAATAAGTCAAATACGGGAATAATCAACCATTTATTGATATACTTTACAAAGGCGAAAACCCCGTAACCCAATGGAACCATCTCGTCGAGTCCGATCTGATATGCTTTTAAGGTCTTATAGTGGTTGGGGCCTATATACCAATCGAAGCTGAATTGTTGATTTCCGCCGTTTTGAACGGGGAGATCGAAGATAGTTTTGTTATAGGCTACAATGTCAGCGGAAGGGGTTTTAGTAGATGTAGTGATATCCACTTTGGAAAACCCATCATCATGAATCAAAGCCGTACTGAAGTAGTGTAGGCGCATACCCACCCAGTGCGTGCGACTATTTAAGGTCTTTTTATCTTCCTCACTGATTGTATAGTAATCATCGTCTTTGTCGGTAAAGCGGTAATAGACCTGACTATTTCTGCGTTCGTTTTCGATATCTTGTTCAGTATGCAAAGCGAAGGTCTTCCAGGTCAAAGGAAAACTTCGTCCCGGCATCCCATTGAGTTTGATATCAAAACGCATCATATACTCCTCGTTAGGCAAGGTGTAGATCATTCTGACATCCTGGCCATTGCCTAAATCTGCGAAGAATTCAAGCGTCTGACTTCCATCTGGGGAAGTAAAAGTCCGTGGGACGAAATAAAGATCGCTCGTGGCAACGGCGCCATTGTTGATAGGCAATTCCAGACTGAGCTGATTCTCAGCGCCATTAAACAGATATAACGGTTTTTGATCGGCCGTTTTGTAATCCTTTATTTCCGCAGCAGTTGGAAAACCTCCTTTAGAAGAAAAATGAAGCTTTAACTTCTCGTTTTCAAGTATTACCGTTTCTGCTTTTCCTCTAAAGGCCGGTGGCAAAGCCAAAGCAACGGAGTCTTCAGCAACCTCGGGATTAACAGAGCCTGAAACCTGAGCCAGACTATCTATTGCGACTTTAGGGGGTCCTGTTTTGGCAAACGCTATGGAATCAGCGATTTCTTGTTGCCGTTTCTGTTCCAGGTATTCTCTCTGCGAATAATTATTGTAGACTATATAGCCCATTAAAAGAGCCACTAAAAGAGAAAAGCCTATGACTGAATTACGATCCATGAAATGTAAATGAGGTGCAAAGGTAGGAAATTAGACGGTTAGCAAGGCATTAAGCCTGTTCATCCCCCCTCTGTTTCATGAGAATGCTCAGAATAGTCGATTTTTACCAATAAAGAAAATGATTTATAGAAGATTGTACAGATTAAGAAATTACTGAACTAATCCGAGCTGCACTGCTTTTTTCACCAAAATCGCGGTGTTTTTCACACCAAATTTCGACAATAGGTTAAATCTATAGTTTTCAACTGTTGTGAATCCGATAAAGAGGGCGTCAGCAATCTCCTGAGTGGTAAATCCATCTGCTATAAGCTGCAATACTTCTTTCTCCCGGCCTGAAAGGGGCGGCATGTTTACCGACTGGCGATTGGCTCGAACCGTTTTTTCTTCCAATTGTTGTTTTAAAGCCGGCTCAACGTATTCTTTAAATTCATACACAGTTTTAATCGCTTCGGTAAATGTTTTTGGGTCGGTACTCTTTAGCAAATACCCCAATACCCCATGTCCCATCATTTTCTTGACATAAAATACGCTGTCGAAATTTGTTAAAACCAAAATCCTCAGTTTGGGATACATTTTTAAAAGTTGTGGTGCCAACTTATCCCCGGTTTTATCGGGCATTTGAATATCCAACAATAATACATCGGGCTGTCTCTGTTTTATTCCTTCAAGAAGCTCAGTGCCGTTTGCATAAGTGTCAATAATGACAATGTCGGGAAAAACCGATAACATCTTCTGTATGCCATTTACCACCATGAGATGATCATCCGCTATAGCTATCTGTATCTTCATATAAGAAAGGCGATTTTATTATTTCTTTTAAATCAAATTCTATGTCCACCCTTGTACCCGAGCCAATTGCGGTTATAATCGTAAATTTACCATGTAAAGCTTGAATTCTCGACTGGATATTTTTTAATCCGATCCCCCCGCTTGCATTGTCGGTGTCGAATCCTCTGCCATTATCCTTTGCTATGATCACGATTTTTTCAGGACTGCGATTCACATGCAACAGCGCATTGCTGGCATCTGAGTGTTTGAGTATGTTCTGTAGCAACTCCTGGATGATTCGATAAAGGGCTAATTGGAACGAAGCTGAAATATCATCGTAGTCGCCATTGACCTGTAGATTTACATACAGTTGGTTACCAACGTTGACATGATCACAATAAACTTTGACCGCTTCTACAAATCCATGCCTTGCCAACACATCGGGCATGAGATTGTGTGAGGTTTTTCTCACTTCTTCGCTGGTTTGATCAAGCATTTCTCTAATCTTCAACAGATCTTCGGTTTTCAAAAAGTCAAACAATTTCGAATATTCCTCATATTCATGTTGAAAAGTAGTGAAATTCATTTTCAAGGCTGCCAGCATACCTCCGATTCCGTCATGCAGATCCCTTGCAATACGGCCCCGTTCTTTTTCTTCTCCCTGCATCAGCGCTTTTAATCGCTCGATATGTTGTTGCTGCTGTAAAATGTACAGTTCGTTTTTATGTAATTTTTGTCGCTGTTGGTTCGATCTGATTACGAAAAACAGGATGCCGGCTAATATTAATACCCCACCGCTGATACTTCCAATCCAAAGGTTTTTGGTTTTCAGTTTAATTTCCTGCTTGGTCAATTGTTCGGTCGTTTCCGCCAATTGACGGTCTTTTTCAGCTGTGCGGAATTTTATATTTAATTGTTGTGCGTTGTCAATAATCTCAATTCCTGCAATACTATCCTTCAGTTCCATCTGTACTTTTAAATGTTGGAGTGATCGGGCGTATTGCTTCTTTGCTTCATAAACTTTTGCCAAATGCCCGTTTAGTTCTAGCATTCTTCTACCTATCCCTCGTACTTCGGCTGTTTCTAATGCCCTTAACAGATACTTCTCTGCCAGGTCATATTTTTTCAATTCCAGAAAACAATAACCTATATTTTGGTTTCTTGTGGATACATGTTGTGGATCAATTAAATCATTCACAGAAGTGTCTTTCAGAAACCACTCCAACGCTTGCTGATATTGCTGCTGCCAAAGATGCCAGATCCCCAGATTGGTTCTTGCCTCGTATTGAATCTGTAGATTATTGTTCTGTTCTCCGATTTCGAGCGCTTTTTTAAAATAATAATCGCTCTTTTGCCAGTCACCCCTTACCATCCAAATCTGCCCTTTATTATTTAATACCCTGGCTTCTAAAGCATAACGATTGGTTCCGACAAGCTTAGCTTCGGCTTTATTCAGATAGTACATCGCCTCTTCGTACTGACCGAGTGACATTAGCACTGCGGCTAAATTATTCATACCTCCTACCGGGAATGGTAGTCCGAGCCGTTCGTTCAAAGCGATGGATTGATAATAATAATTGGCAGCATGACGATAACTACCCTTGGCATGGTGTATGGTGGCAATGGCATTATATACTAATGGCAGGCATGGCCACATTCTGATGGTGTGCTTGCAGTATTCATGTATTCCCATAAAGAATTGTAAAGAGGAGTCGTACAAACCTCTGGAGGCATATAGTGTTCCTAGGGAGGGTAGTATTTCATTCATCCCGCTTACAAATTCTAATTGCTTTATTTGATCAATCAGAGATTGATAGGTCGCGATAGCACTATCCGGATAAAGTTGTTGCCATTTTTGTATGGCTTCTATCTGGTCTAATATTAAGGTGGTATCTGAAAAATCAAGTTGTAGGTTGAAGTTCGACTGATCCTCCCGGCCGCCTCTTGTCAATTGCGCTGCTACATCAGTATTACCAAGGTTAAACAGCAAGCAGAGCGATACAAAACATTTTATTAGATCCATCTTTTTTATTAAAAAAACAATTATGGGTTAATTCCACCTAAGGCTAAGTTTTTGTAATACATATTTTTGGTAGAGCGATTTAGAATCGAGTGGGCTTTCTGTAAATTTAACATTTACGCCACAATTCTGAAAATAGTTCAAACGGAGAGAGAAAAAGTCGATTTTCATTTAAATTTTTAACTATGCAAAAAACGATTACATGTTTGCTTGCAGGCGTCCTAATGATACCTGCAATTGCGTTTTCACGGACGGAGACTCAGAAATCGAGGATACTTCCTTCGGGACTAAAGGAGGAAATGCTTCGTGTAAAGCCGAATTTGTCCGACATGAGGGCTTCGGAGCTGTTATTTATTGAGAATATTGGTCAGGTTCGTGACCAATATGGTAACGACCGCCCGGATATTCGGTATTCCGTTCAAGGACGCGGGATGGATATATTCTTGGGTTCCAACACCATTCATTATCAGTTTAAAAAGGAGCTTAGCCAGCGCGTTAATAATTTCGAACTGGATGAATTACCAAACGAAGAGCCTACCACCAAATATGCCAGCTATCGTATGGATGTTAGCCTTGTAGGCGCAAATCCGAATCCAAAAGTCAGAACCGAGGACAAGACAATCTATTATGAGCGCTATTTCTTGCCCGGAGCAAATGAAGCCGGTGTACGCGCCCATAGTTATAAGAAGGTAGTGTTTGAAGATGTGTACCCGAATATCGATTGGGTGGTTTACAGTAATGGCCGTACTCTGGAATACGATTTCCATGTTAAGCCAGGTGGTAATGTAAGTGATATCAAGGTTCAATATAACGGTGCCGTTAAAATGAAACTGAATGCTGATGGCAGTCTGACTGCAGAAACTCCTATGGGGGCAGTTACAGAGAATGCACCATACAGCTTCCAGCAGGAAAATAATAAGAAGGTTGCTTCTGCATTTTCACTTAATGGAAATGTACTCAGTTTCCGTACAGCTAGTTACAATAGCAAGGGAACTCTGGTTATCGACCCGATTGTAAGCTGGTCTACCTATATTGGAGGTCCTGGCGAAGATTATCTGGGAACGAGTTCTTCTAATTGTTCAGATATCATTGCGGTAGATCATATGTGTAATTTATATGCTGCTGGTCAAACTTCTTCTACATCGAAAATTGCCACAAAAGGCGCCTATCAGGATACATTTTCTACTGGGAGTGGTACATTTATTGCAAAATTCAATCCGGATGGGTCAATAGGTTATGTGACATATTATCCGATATCGCTATCTTATCCGCAAATTGCAGTTGACCAAACAGGTGCTATTTATGCAGCGGGAGGTACATTAAGTAGCGGAAGTAACGCAGCAGCCACAACTACAAATGCACTCCAACGTTTAAATGCCGGCGATTACGATGCATTTATTGTAAAATTCAATGCACAAGGAGATCGGGAGTGGGCAACTTTCTATGGTGGACCACGTAGAGACCAGGGACGGACTATTCGTTGTGACAACGATAACAACGTAATCATTGCGGGTGGTACTCAGTT
>CAZWPF010000007.1:0-12732 GCA_964636205.1 uncultured Chitinophagaceae bacterium
CCCTCTCCGTTTTTATTGCCATCCGAAGGCTGATTTCCACGAGCCCCTTTCATCTGCTCCATAGCGTTGCCCAATTGTTTTTGGCCGGTGATAATGTCTTTTAACTGTTGTGCCGCGCCGGGCTTCGGATTGGAACCGCCCGGACTACTACACATCCCGCTTCCTCCTTGTTGCTGAGCGCCCATCTGCATCTGCATGAGATTGGAAAGCATCTCATTGAGCATTAAAGCCAGATTGTTAGTATGGGTCATCACATATTGCTGACGTGTCAACGCCTCATTAATTCGTCGCTGTTCCAACGCGTTATTGGCATACTGCATATTCTTCTCGAGTTCTGCAGTCTCCTTATTAATAGTAGTTGACAATTTGAACAGTCGTTTGCTCAGAACAAACAAGCTGTCGCGGATCATTTGCGATTGACGGTGAAGTTGTTTTTGAACTTTTTGGTTTTCCAAATAAGCTGGTTGGGTAGGGGATGTTTGACGGACGGTTCCCATCAGTTCCTCCTGCGTAAATGAAAGGCGCATGAGATTGGTTAGAATCTGGCGCACAGCTTTGATATCCATTTCGATCTGTTGCAAATCCATCCCCGCTGCTTTCTGGCGCATCATCGCAGCCATCTCTTCCATGTTCTTGGCGGCTTTGTCTTGAGCCGGTGTAGATTTTGCTTTTTGCTCTTGTTGCAGTGCTTCCTTGCTTTTTTGCATCTCCTGTTTAGTCTCCTGTCCTAATTCTTTAACGGGATCCATGTTTTGGGGCTGCTCCATTTGTTCATTCAGCTGCTGCAGTTCTTTCATGTCCTTGTCCAGCAATTCATCCAATTGCTTCTCCAATTTTTCCTGAGATTCTGAAAGTGATTTGGTATCGGATTTGGACTTCTCGGTTTGGTCCTTGAGTTTGTTTTGATCCGCCGCTATTTGATCCGCTTTGTTAGCGGCATCTTCCAGTCGCATCTGCATTTCCAACTGCTTCATCAATTCCTGAATCCTTTGCATATCGCGGTTGAACAAGCGGTTTTCCTGCTCCAATTGTTGCATGGTACGAAAGGCCTGATCTTTATTCAATCGTTGCATCAGCTCTTCCAGCTTTTTCATTTGTTCGGCAAGCTCCTTATCAATAAGGTTTTCCATTTGTTCTTTTAAAGCCTGCTGCTTTTCCTTCAGATCTTCGCTAAATTGCTTTTGCAAGGTTTGTTGCATCTGCTCTTCGAAACGTTTTTTAACCTGTTCCATTTGTCGCTGCAAATCGGTTTGCTGCTGCATCAAATCGCGAATGAGTTGCTGTTGCTCCCAGCTGGTACTTTTATCTTGGAGCATTCGCCGCTGCATTTCCTGATAATTCTGCTGCAATTGCCGGGCAGAGGACGAGCTGTTTTGGATGCCCTCAGTAATCTGTCTGGTTTGCGCTTCTATAACAGAATCGGCTTGTTCTGGAGCAAACATCCGATAGCTCATGGTTTCGCTTCGCGATGATTTTCGCCCGTTTACTGCATCATTGTCCCAAGCTTCGATAAAGTAATTCACCTTTTGACCCGGCTGCAGTTGCAGAGAAGCCAGATCGAAGTAAAACTTTATCGGACTCATCAGGCCGGGGGTATGAGGGATTTTAATGCTTTTCGATTGAATAGCTTGTCCGTTGTTTCCCGCAATCTCGTATTGAAACTTAATCTCACTGATTCCATAATCATCTCCTGCAGTGCCTGTTAATAGTATTTGATTTCCTGTGACCGTATCGCGGAATTCCTGGATTTGAATATCCGGATATAGATCGGGAATTGTGCGCAGGAAGTAGCTGAGGCTATCAGTATATTGGTACTTGTTATTATGGAGCAATAAAGTGTAAGTAGTATCGTGTAAAATGCGCGCTTGGTAGCTAAACAAGGGAGCATTGCCCGCCAAAAGCATGGAAGCATCATCCCCGAAACGTATCGCCATGCGATCGGTATGTGCGGCCGAAAGTACCCATTGCACTTTAGTGCCGACAGGGATAGTCATGTCGCCCAGACTACCGCGTGTTTCATCAGGGATGCCCGTGTAATCAGGGTAGTCAAGATGAATCTTAAAGGACTGCAGCAATGGCTTTTGAATTACCAATAACTCATATGCTGTCGACTGAAAACCGGCTGCAGAAAGTCTGAAGCTAATTGATTCGGTAAGATTCCGGAAAGTATACTGGAATTGGTGGGCAGCAGGACTGGTCATTGAAAAATGTTGTCCATCCAAGATTAGCGACATCTCTGTCGGCAGCGCATCTCCTACTACATTTACTTTTAAGACAAAGTCTTCCCCCCTCAATGCTAAGAGGGGATCGTTAAGTACTACAAACTGGAATGGAGCCGGTTTTTCAAACACTTTGGTAGGTTGCAACAAACGTTCTGAAGCGTCCCTGAAAATGTTTGGAGCGGCCACTAAAATAAAGATTCCGGCCAATAGCACCGGTAGGAGATAGGGAATAAACTTCTTGTTCTTAGAAAGATCGATTGCTTGTGTGAAGGGGATTATCGACAATTGACGCGCTTTCTGGTTAATACTGGCTTCTGCCAGCTCCATACTTGCATGGGGATCCACAGCTCCTTTTAATTGCAGAATGTTCAACAATTTATCGCTGATCTCGGGAAAGTGCCTACCGATGATGATTGCCGCCTGTTCGTGCGATATTGTCTTCCCTAATCGCGCCATTCTGAGTCCGGGGATAATGACCAATATAATTAGTGCACTTAAGCCGGCAATTCCCAAGAAAGAGATCAGGAGTACCCGTAGCCAAACCGGCATATAAAGAAAATACTCTCCGACACTAATGGTGAGGACATACAATAGCAGGCAAATCAAAAGCAGGAGTGTGCCTCTTAATAGTTGATTTGCATAAAACTTCCGGATAAATCTATCCAGTTGCTCGATGAGTCTATCGTAATCGTTTGCTATCATCTCCTGCAAATTAATCAATAAACCCCAAGCAATCTAAACAGGAATTAAATACTAAATGTTAGCAATTTAAAACGAACTTAGCCGTGGGTTTATTTTAAAATTATTTTTAAATTTATAGGCGCCAATGGGTTTGCAGTTGTTCTGTTGCGTTTGCGGTTCTGCATTGTTCTCCATCTGGTTTATAAAAAAAGTTTTCTAACAAAAAATCATAAGAATATGGAACAGGAAAAACCAAAACTTACGCGGCAGACAGGGGCGCCCGTACCCGACAATCAGAATGTCCAGACCGCCGGTCCACGCGGTCCGATGCTGATGCAGGATTTCTGGTTTTTGGAGAAGATGGCCAATTTCGACAGAGAGGTCATCCCCGAGCGGAGAATGCATGCCAAAGGCTCCGGGGCTTTTGGTACGTTTAGAGTTACCCATGATATTACGCAGTATACCCGCGCCGATATTTTTAGTGAAATAGGCAAGGAGACAGAGATGTTTGCCCGATTCTCTACCGTTGCCGGCGAAAGAGGAGCTGCTGATGCAGAGCGTGATATTCGGGGGTTTGCCTTAAAATTTTATACTAATGAGGGCATCTGGGATTTGGTAGGTAATAACACCCCGGTATTCTTTTTCCGGGATCCCATGAAATTTCCGGATTTGAACCATGCGGTGAAGAGAGATCCGAAAACCAACCTCAGAAGTGCTAATAATAACTGGGATTTCTGGACCCTACTTCCGGAAGCCTTGCATCAGGTGACTATCGTGATGAGTGACCGCGGTATTCCACGCGGGTATCGTCATATGCACGGATTTGGTAGTCATACCTACAGTTTTATCAACAAGGATAACGTCCGGTACTGGGTGAAATTTCATTTTAGAACCCAGCAGGGAATTGAAAATTTAACCGATGAGGAGGCTGCAGCACTCATCGGGCAGGATCGGGAATCTTCTCAAAGAGATCTGTTTGAAGCAATTGAACGCGGAGACTTCCCTAAGTGGAAGATGTATGTTCAGATCATGACTGAGGAGCAGGCAAAGCACTATCGTTTCCACCCTTTTGACCTTACCAAGGTTTGGTCGAAAAAGGATTTTCCGCTGATTCCGGTGGGTGAGTTTGAGTTGGATAAGAATCCTGAAAATTATTTTCAGGATGTGGAACAGGCTGCGTTTAATCCGACGAATATCGTCCCCGGTATCGGATTTTCACCTGATAAAATGTTACAGGGACGACTGTTTTCATATGGGGATGCGCAACGCTATCGGCTGGGGGTCAACCATTACCAGATTCCGGTAAACAAGCCGAAATGTCCTTACCATGCTTTCCACAGAGACGGGGCTATGCGGGTGGATGGAAATTATGGTGATGCCAAGCATTATAATCCTAATAGTTACGGTGAATGGCAGGAGCAACCTCATACCAAGGAGCCTCCATTGGAGCTTGACGGGACAGCATACGCGCATAATTTCAGGGATGATGACGAGGATTATTACACACAGCCCGGTGATCTGTTTCGGATTATCAAAGCTGATGGGAAGGCAGATTTATTATTTAAAAACACTGCTGCGCAAATAGGCGGCGCCGAAAAGTTCATACAGATCCGGCATATCCGTAATTGCTATAAAGCTGATCCCGAATATGGAGAAGGAGTGGCAACTGCGTTGGGTCTGACTATGGAAGAAGTCAACAATTTCGATATGGCTCCCTATGATAGATGGGCGCCACGGCCAACCGCGGGTTAAAGAAGAGGCAAGGGGGATGAATCAAAGATCATCCCCTTTTTTTGCTAATACACAGAGCTTTGCTTTAATCGGTTCCGAAAACGAATGGATAATAGATCGACTAGATTATCCGTTTCTATTTTGATGTTATTTATAGTTCAATGAAGGCTTGGGTAGAGTGTGAAATAGGGTTTTTCTGATCCTTAACTCTTGCCTACCTTTGCTATTGAGTGGAGCAATAATGATGCAATTATATCCGGCACATGCGGCAGAGGCACTGGAGTTTCATAAGATTCAACAATTACTTGCCGCGAAGTGTAGAACAGACACAGCAAGAAAATTTGTAGCGGAAATCCGGTTTCATACCCGTATCGACTATGTGAAGAGGGTTTTGGAAGAAACACGGGAATATCATTCTATTCTGGGAAGTTCCGATTATTTTCCTAACGATTTTACACAGAACATCCAGCATGAGCTGCGGATATTGGCAGTTTCCGGAGGCGTATTGCAGGGTGAACAACTGCTTTATTTTTCAAGACTTGTTCATAATACTCGGGAAATACTCCGTTGGTTTAAGCGACATCAGGGTTTATACCCGGCTCTATGGGCAATTGCGGAGCATACTGAATATTTTCCTGAAATAGCCACGATTATCGACACGGTGGTCGACAATACCGGACAAGTAAAAGACGCTGCTTCTAAGACCTTGTTGCAGTTGAGAAACGAATTAGGTTCCAGACGACAGGAACTTAGGAAGATCTTTGATCAGGTGCTGCGAAAATTGAATAAGCAGGGGTACCTCGCAGATATTTCGGAGGGTTTTTTGAATGGTCGACGCACCGTTGCTATACAGGCTGAACATAAGCGGGTAGTGAAGGGTATTTTGCATGGAGAGACAGATTCTCAGCGCATTGTTTTTATCGAACCCGAAGAGACCATTTTTTTGAACAATCAGATTGCCTCGCTCGAGCAATCGGAGCGAAAGGAGGTCCTGAGGATATTGGCCGAGACCACGGCTAAATTGTCTGAATGGCATCCGCAGTTGGAGCAATATTATTATTTAAGTGGCGCATTTGATTTTATACGTGCGCGGGCATTGCTGGCTGCCGATATGGATGGTAAAATGCCTTCACTCAGTCCTCACCCGGGAGTTCGACTGGTACAAGCGTATCACCCCCTGTTGTTATTGCAGCATCAAAAATCGGGAAAGCAGACGCTTCCATTAAAAGTGACCCTGGATCGGGAGCAAAGAATACTGATTATCAGCGGTCCCAATGCCGGCGGTAAGACGGTATCAATGAAGACGGTGGGATTATTGCAATTGATGGTGCAGGCAGGATTATTAGTACCTGTCAGTGAACAATCGGAATTTGGGATTTTTAAGCAACTCATGATCCATATTGGGGATACGCAATCAATCGAACATGAGCTGAGTACTTATAGCGCCCATCTGCGAGATATGAAGTACTTCATGGAGTTCGCCAATGGAAAGACATTATTCTTCATAGATGAGCTGGGGAGTGGTTCAGATCCCGGATTGGGGGGAGCTTTTGCTGAGGCAATCGTGGAGCATCTAAGTGCTAAAAAGGCGTTTGGTGTAATTACTACGCACTATTTGAATCTGAAGGTAATGGCGGGGAAGGTGCCGGGCATTGTAAACGGAGCTATGAGTTTTGATGAGGAGCAACTGGAGCCATTGTATCAGTTGGTCGTTGGTAAGCCGGGAAGTTCCTACACATTTGCCATTGCGCAGCGAACCGGTCTGCCGGAGCAAATTATCAATCGGGCGCGGAAATTGGCCGATGGCCGACATTTTCAACTGGATCGATTGTTACATGAGACAGAGCAGCAATCTTTGAGATTAACGTCAAAGGAGAAGCAAGCAGAGACATTGCTACGGGAGAATGAGAAATTGCGGAAGAAGTATGAGGTGTTGATTGACAAAGAGCGGGTGAAGCAGGAGCAGCAGACGATTAGACTGCAAAATCAGATAAAGCGCGAGGAGTTGGAATATCTCCGGGATATGGAGCGCAAATTCAGACAGATAATTAAGGATTGGAAGACTGCGGAGGATAAGCAGCAGGTGATTGCGGCTGCTGAAAAAGTATTGTTTAAGAAGAAGCAAATACAGGCGAATGCTGCTATGGCGAAGAAGGCCGACAAACAGTACCGTCTGGTAGGTCGCGAGCCGCAAGTGGGTGATTTGGTACGGCACAAGACCAACCACCAGGTAGGTCGACTTACAGAATTGAAGGATCGCCGGGCTGTGGTGTTGATAGGGAAGATGCCGTTTAGCGTACAAATCGACGAATGGATGGTAGTACAGAAAAAGGCGGAGGCCGATTAGAGACTATTGATAAAGAGGCTGCTTGCTTTTGCTATGGCGTCTTGCAGGCTGCTGTTTTGGATTTGGAGCGGGATGTTTTTGTTCTGTGCCCAGCTAATTAGTTTTTCGGTAGCGATATTTCCTATTAAATCGTCCTTTGCCATGGGGCAACCGCCGATACCGTTCATGGCACTGTCGAATCTGCGGCAACCACTGTTCCAGGCCGCGTTGATTTTTTCTTCCCAGTTATGTGGTGCGGAGTGGAAATGAGCACCAAAACTGATATCGGTAAATTCAGGGATCAGATTGTTGAAAATGTAGGAGATAGATTCCGGTTGCGCAACACCAACGGTATCTGCCAGTGCGATGGTCCTAATGCCTAACTGATGAAGCTGATGTACCCATTTTATAGCAGTTTCTGCGTCCCAAGGGTCGCCGTAGGGATTCCCAAATCCCATCGAGATATAGACTAACAGTTGTTTATTATGTTTATTGCAAAGATTTTGGATCGCTTCCACCTCTGTGAGCGATTGGGTGATAGTTTTGTTGGTATTCCTTAGTTGAAAAGTTTCAGAAATGGAGAAAGGGAAGCCAAGGTATTTGATTTCGTCGAAAGCAACAGCGTCTTCGGCTCCTCTTAAATTGGCGATTATAGCGAGGAGGCTGGTCTCGGTATTGTCAAGATCGAGCAGTTTAATGACCTCCTTTGTATCAGCCATTTGCGGTATGGCTTTAGGAGAGACAAATGAGCCGAAATCGAGGATATCGAACCCGACACGGAGGAGGGTATTCAGATAATCGGCCTTTATTTCGGTAGGAATCCATTGTTTCCATCCCTGCATTGCATCGCGGGGGCATTCTACCAGAGTTATTTGATCTTGCATTCCTTTCCTTTATTCTATTAACAAAGATAACCACCTCCGACCAACTTTGTTATCTTTGATAACTACAGGTTATGGTTAAAGAATTCAGAAAATGAAATCATTGTTTATACTCGTTTTGATTGCTGTATTTGCTTTAAATATGGTGAGTTCTTGTTATTCCGGTCGGAAATCCCTCGCTTCTACTGAAGTGGCTTCTTCTGCGGGCGAAAATCAGGTTAAATTGTCACCCTTTGCGAAGCAACTGGTTCGTGATTTGGAGCAAGAATCGTTAGGTCAGACTCCCTTCGCGCCTTCAGGCTTGTTTCAGGATAAATATCCTTTGGAGGAGCTGGACGGTGTCTATTATCTTAGAGCAACCATAAAGGTGGGGCCGGATTTTAATCAGCTTGATGCAGAGCAGCTGGGGGTGAGGTTCAATCCTCCTGCAGGCAACATTATCACCTTGATGTTTCCGGTAAATCGGTTACCCGAGTTGATAAAGCTGAAGGGAATAGAGTATTTCGATTACTATCCCGGTGGGGCTCCTACTGAATAAGTAGAAATTTTAGGTTTTGCAATTGTAGTTGGGACGGTAATTGATTCGAACAGATTTTTGTAAACAAAAATCCCCGACAAAGATTGATCGGGGATTTTTTATTGGGCTTTTTTGAGCCCGGGTAATAACTATCAGGACTAAGCGTCTGCCAGTACTTTTGGCGCAGCTGATAAGATGTCTTCATTAGCCTGATCGGCGTATTTGCTGAAGTTATTGATAAACAGCTTAGCCAGTTCAGAAGCTTTTTTATCATAAGCATCTTTATCTTCCCATGTTTCTCTGGGGTTCAGGATTTCTGCAGGAACGCCGGGGCAAGACTGCGGAGTCAGTACACCGAATACGGGGTGTGGTGCAAATTCCACTTGCGACAATTCTCCGTTCAATGCAGCGGTGATCATAGCCCGTGTATATTTCAGGTTGATACGTTTACCGGTACCATAAGCACCACCGCTCCATCCTGTGTTCACCAGCCAAACATTTACATCCGGGTGAGCTTGCAATTTTTCGCCCAACAGTTCTGCGTAGCGAATTGGGTGCAAAGGCAGGAACACCCGTCCGAAGCAAGCTGAGAAAGTTGTTTGCGGCTCTGTAACTCCTACTTCGGTACCAGCAACTTTAGCGGTATAGCCTGAAATGAAATGGTACATAGCCTGTTCCTTGGTCAGTTTGCTGATCGGGGGTAAGATACCGAATGCATCACAAGTCAGGAAGAAGATATTTTTTGGATCGCCGCCGTAAGAAGGTTCTTTTGCGTTAGCGATATGGTAGATTGGATATGCGGCTCTTGTATTTTCTGTAATGGAGCCATCGCTATAATCTACTTCGTTGGTGCCTTCGAAAAACTTGATATTTTCCAACAGAGCTCCAGGTTTGATGGCACTGAAGATTTGTGGTTCTTTTTCAGCACTCAGGTCGATACATTTTGCGTAGCAACCACCTTCGAAGTTGAATACAGACCCGTCTGCCCATCCGTGTTCGTCGTCTCCGATCAATGCACGTTGCGGGTCAGCGCTCAGAGTAGTTTTACCGGTTCCGGAGAGACCGAAGAACAGAGCAACGTCTCCGTTTTGACCTTCGTTTGCGGAGCAGTGCATGCTCAGTACTTTATGGTCGTGTGGTAACAGGAAGTTTAACACTCCAAAGATACCCTTCTTCATTTCACCGGTATATGCTGAACCGCCGATCAGAATGATTTTGCGGGTAAAGTTGACGATAGTGAAATTACCTTGTCTGGTGCCATCTGTTTCCGGATCAGCAAGAAATCCCGGAGCCTGAAGAATCAGCCAGTCAGGATTTTGTGTTTCTAATTCTGCGTCTGTAGGACGGAGAAACAGATTTTGACAGAACAGATTCGCCCAGGGAGTTTCATTAACTACCCTGATGTTCAGTCTGTACTTAGGGTCAGCGCAAGCATAAGCGTCGCGTACCCATACTTCTTTACCACTCAGATAAGCGCAAACCTTATCATAGAGTTTGTCGAAAGCTTCGGGACTAAACGGGATATTGACATCACCCCAGTCGACAGACTTCTCGGTAAGGGCATCTTTTACAGTAAACTTATCTTTTGGTGAACGTCCGGTAAATTTGCCGGTATTGACACAGAGTGCGCCTGTATCGTTTAACTCACCCTGACCCAGTTCGATCGTTTTTTGGGTCAATTCTTCACTGGAAAGGTTCCAGTGAGCAATGGATACGTGAAGCCCCAGGTCGGCCAGATTGGCTGATGGGTTTTTCTTACCTGATTCCTGCATAAAGCAATTTTTGAATTAGACCGCAAAAGTACAACGTAAAACTTTTCCAGACTTCTTTTTTCGTTTTGGATTTCCTGATATTTGTCATTTTCCTCGAGTTTTCCGGAAACCTTTCATTCCGACCTTTTTTTCTTTTGTATTTTCATATCGACTGTGTTACCTTTGCGCAAAATTTCGGGCTCGCATAATGAATTTCAGGCAACTTTACTTCCGCGTCACATGCTTCATGTTTGTGATTTTGTCTTTCAGTATGTCTTCGTTCGCGTCTCATGCTGAGAGCACTGGCGAAGAGGAGGGTGGATTTGACGCCTCGGCAGTAATTTTCGGACACATTCGGGATGCCTATGATTGGCATTTTTTCGATTGGAACGGACATGCTGTAAGTATTCCGCTGCCCGTCATCCTGTACAGTCAGGATAGAGGGTTGAGCGTGTTCTCTTCTTCTCATTTCGGTCATGCTGGTCATCGCGAGGTTTACAACGGTTATACCATAGATGATGAAAGCGGTAAGATTGTTGCCGAGAATCCGAATGAGCAATTTTACGATTTTTCAATTACTAAGAATGTGGCATCGATGTTGATATCTGTAGTTTTGTTACTATGGTTGATGACAGCGGTAGCCAAGCGTTATAAGAAGGCCGGCGCTACCGGAGCTCCCAGCGGCATGCAAAATGCTATGGAGATAGTGATTATGTTTGTAAGAGATGAAGTGGCGAAGCCGAATATCGGTTCTAAGTATATGAGGTTCATGCCTTTCTTGCTTACTTTATTCTTCTTTATCTGGATAAATAACCTGTTGGGATTGATTCCCGGTGGGGCCAACTTTACGGGAAATATTGCAGTGACAGGATGTTTGGCGTTGATTACATTTTTGGTAATCGTATTTAGTGGTAACAAGCATTTTTGGGGTCACTTGTTCAATCCTCCAGGGGTGCCCTTCGGTATTAAGTTATTATTGGTGCCGATTGAGATCATCTCCTTGTTTATCAAACCGGTGGCATTGATGATTCGTCTTTTTGCCAATATCATGGCGGGTCACATCATAATTTTGAGTATTATTTCAATGATCTTTATATTTGGTGCATTGAGTGTGGTTGCCGGATGGGGCTTTGTACCGGTGTCTCTAGGATTTACCTTGTTCATGTTCCTTCTGGAATTGTTAGTGGGTGCTATTCAGGCATTTATCTTTACCAATCTGGCTGCAGTATTTATTGGTCAGGCGGTAGAGGAGACCGATCATGGTCATGAGGGAGCTCATGCAGCCGGTCATTAATATTGGAGTGCATTTAGTTTTAAACTTTGTATTTTTTAATTTAAATCCATATAAACATGTCCTTGTTGAACACAATGCTGTTAGCAATTGATGGCACTGCTGCCGCTGGTGGCGCGATTGGAGCTGGTATCGCAGCTATGGCTGCTGCGGTTGGAATCGGCCAAATTGGTAAAGGTGCTGTTGAGTCTATCGCTCGTCAGCCGGAAGCTGCCGGAGACATCCGTGCTAACATGATCCTGACTGCAGCCTTCGTAGAGGGTGTTGCTCTGTTCGGGGTTATCGCTGGTCTGCTTGCAGTAGTACTGTAAAAACCTTATAAACTGCATCTGACGCACAGGGCCGAGGATGCAGTTTATTAACCTGATTTAAATTAACAAATAAATACCTGTATAACAGGAGTTAACACCAAAAATAAAAACAGATCAGTATGGATTTGCTGACCCCCCAATTGGGATTGTTTGCGTGGACGCTTATTGCGTTTGTTTTAGTGTTCTTGATTTTACGCAAGTTTGCCTGGAAGCCAATTTTGGGCATGTTGGGTGAAAGAGAACGTGGAATTGCTGAATCGATAGCTACTGCTGAGCGTGTGAAGAAAGAGATGAGTTTGATGCAGGCTGAGAATGAGAAGCTGTTGATGGAAGCTCGTGCTGAGCGTTCCGCTATGCTGAAAGAAGCAAAGGAAGAACAAGAGCGTATCATTGCAGAAGCAAAGGAAAAAACTCGTGAGATCACTGAAAAGATGATGGCTGACGCGAAACAACAAATTGAGCACCAGAAGCTTGCAGCTATCACAGAAGTGAAAAACAAAATCGGTACTCTTTCAGTGGAAGTTGCAGAGAAGATCTTGCGCAAGCAACTTGCTTCAGCAAATGAGCAGAATGAGTACATTAATTCTCTGACCGAGGAAATTCAACTGAACTAATTATTTTATTCGCTTTATATGCAAAACCCTCGTCTCGCCGCACGTTATTCGAAGTCATTGCTGGATCTGGCATTGGAGCGCGACAGTCTGGACGCTACCTTAAAGGATGTTCAATTGTTGCATGCGATTTGTCAGCAAAGTTCTGATTTTGTCAACATGCTGCGTAGTCCGGTGATTAAAGCCGGGAAGAAATTACAGATTATTGATGCCGTTTTGGGTGGTCGTATCAGCGAATTGACAACTGCTTTTATCAGTTTATTGACCAGAAAAGGTAGAGAGGCAGCCCTTCCAGGGATAGCAATCGCCTTTATTGATCAGTATAAAGCGCTGAAGAATATTAAAACGGTTAAACTCACTACTGCAGTTAAGGTTGATGAAGCAGTAACTGAAAATATCCGCAAGCGGGT
>CAZWPF010000007.1:12742-50392 GCA_964636205.1 uncultured Chitinophagaceae bacterium
AATGCAAGGTTATACTGTAGAATTAGCTACTGCGGTGAATCCTGACCTGATCGGTGGCTTTGTCATCGAGATGGAAGATAAACTTTTTGATGCAAGTATTCGGAAGGAATTGAGCGATATCAAAGCTCAGTTTATTAAGAATACTTACGTTAGCGAGCTTAGATAATAGATTGTATTTAATTGTAAATTTTCTCTATAAACATAAACAGTCATGGTTGAGATCAAACCAGATGAAATTTCAGCGATACTCCGCGAACAGTTGAGTAATATCGATGGTGGTGCCAGCCTCGAAGAGGTGGGAACCGTACTCCAGGTAGGTGACGGGATTGCACGTGTATATGGTTTGAATAGCGTTCGGCAGGGTGAGCTGGTGGTATTTGAAAACGGTATTCAAGCAATCGCTTTAAACCTTGAGGAAGATAACGTGGGTGTGGTATTGATGGGTGATAGCGGACTTGTTAAAGAGGGTGCTAAAGTAAAGCGTACCGGTCAGATCGCGTCTATCAAAGTAGGCGAGGGTATGGTAGGTCGTGTGGTTAATACTTTGGGTGAGCCGATCGATGGTAAGGGTCCGATCTCTGGTGAACTGTATGAAATGCCATTGGAGCGTAAAGCACCCGGTGTAATTTACCGTGAACCTGTAAAAGAACCCCTGCAAACCGGTATCAAAGCGATCGATGCCATGATTCCTATCGGCCGCGGACAGCGTGAGTTGGTGATTGGTGACCGTCAGACCGGTAAGACTGCGATTTGTATCGATACCATTATCAATCAAAAAGAATTTTTCGAAGCAGGTAAGCCTGTTTATTGTATTTATGTTGCTATTGGTCAGAAGGCTTCTACCGTCGCCAGTGTGATGAAGACTTTGGAAGATCATGGAGCAATGGCATATACCATCATCGTTGCAGCGACTGCTTCTGATCCTGCTCCGCTTCAGTTCTTCGCACCATTTGCCGGTGCAGCAATCGGGGAATTCTTCCGCGATACAGGACGTCCGGCACTGGTAGTGTACGATGATCTTTCCAAACAAGCGGTAGCATATCGTGAGGTGTCCCTGTTGCTTCGTCGTCCTCCCGGTCGTGAAGCTTATCCCGGTGACGTATTCTATCTGCACAGCCGTCTGCTTGAGCGTTCTGCGAAAGTGATCAACAACGACGCAATCGCTAAAAATATGAACGATCTTCCCGATAGCATTCGCCATCTGGTGAAGGGAGGTGGATCTCTGACTGCATTGCCAATTATCGAAACACAAGCGGGTGACGTATCTGCATATATCCCAACCAACGTAATCTCTATTACCGACGGTCAGATATTTTTGGAAAGTAACCTGTTTAACTCCGGTATCAGACCAGCGATCAACGTGGGTATCTCGGTAAGCCGTGTGGGGGGTAGTGCTCAGATTAAATCCATGAAGAAAGTTGCCGGTACTTTGAAACTTGACCAGGCTCTTTATCGTGAGATGGAAGCGTTTTCTAAGTTTGGTGGTGACCTTGATGCTGCTACAAAAACAGTAATCGATAAGGGTAGTCGGAACGTAGAAATTTTGAAGCAAGCTCAATATTCTCCATATTCAGTAGAAAAGCAGATCGCTATCATTTACCTCGGTACTAACAACCTGATCTCTGGTGTTCCCGTGGCTAATGTTAAAGCATTTGAGGAAGCGTTCTTGCGTGAGATGGATTTGAGATTGCCAGATGTATTGGCAGAGTTCAAAAAAGGAAATCTGCCAGAAGATGGAATCAATAAAATGGTTAAACTGGCTCAGGATTTAATCCCACAGTTTAAATCGTAAATCTTTCAAAACGTAAAGATTATAAAAAAGGAACAGCTCTTCGAGTTGTTCCTTTTGTGGTTTATGGAGTGTGTGTATATCTAAATTGGGAAAACCGAAACTTTTGAAATTTTGAAATTGAATCGGTTTTGCCTGCTTATAATATAATATATGTCGAAAAGAGAGAGAATAATTTTACTGCTGTTATCGGCAATCAACTTTACCCATATCATGGACTTTATGATCATGATGCCCTTGGGGAACTTTTTATTGCCTTATTTTGGTATTAGCACCGGTCAGTTTAGTTTATTAGTTGCGTCTTATACTATCAGCGCCGGTACCGTGGGCTTTTTTGTTGCTTTTTTCGTCGATCGTTTCGATCGAAAGAAGGTCTTGCTTACAGGCTATACCGGTTTTTTGATCGGTACCATTTGCTGTGGTATTGCGCCTTCTTTTGAACTCTTATTATCAGCGCGTGTGCTCGCAGGCGCATTTGGGGGACTTATCGGCGCACAAGTATTGTCAATTGTCGCTGATATATTTCCTTATGAAAGAAGAGGGGTAGCTATGGGATCGATCATGGCAGCCTTTTCCTTCGCCTCTGTTATCGGTGTGCCGTTCGGACTGTTGTTGGCGAATATGATTAGCTGGCATGCCCCTTTTATTTTTATAGGAGTCCTGGGTTTGATTATCAATTTTATGGTGATTCGGTATTTGCCATCTATGAAAGGGCATATCCGTGCACCTCAGGCAGATATCTCCAGGGGTAAGCAAATGTTGCAAGTGATTAAGGGAATCGTATCGGATAAGGCGCAATTGAATGCATTATTATTGATGGGCAGTTTGATGATGGGACATTTTATGATCATCCCCTTTATCAATCCTTATATGGAATTTAACGTTGGGTTTACCAAGAACCAAACACCCCTGATTTATTTGGTGGGTGGTGCGCTAACCTTCTTCTGTTCTCCGATTATCGGACGCTGGTCGGATAAATATGGTAAACTGCGGGTGTTTCAAATATTCGTACTAGCATCAATTCTGCCTATTTTTCTGATTACCAATATGCCCGCGATCCCATTTTATTTCGTTCTGGCAGTTACGGGCATTTGGTTTGTGTTGTCAACAGGCCGTAGTATTCCGGCACAGGCGATCATCAGCAATGTTCCCTCTCCGGAACAACGAGGCAGCTTTATGAGTTTTAGTTCTTCCGTACAGCAGTTGTTTACCGGTTTGGCATCATTGATAGCCGGATGGATAGTATATACCGGAGATGATGGGAAAATACATAACTATCAATACGTAGGATATATCAGTGTTGCCTTGGTATTGAGCTGCCTTCTGACCGTTAAAATGCTCGATAAACGGGTCAGACAACGGAGTTCGACTCAGGAAGCTAAGTAGGCAGCAACTGCGATGGTCTATCAGGAATTAATAGTATAATTAATGTGCAATATGACTTTCATCTATCCTTGTGGTTTTGTATCATTGTGGTTTCTAAAGAATTACTATTAGGGTAGCATGAAAATTTACCTGTTTCGCGATCCCCCCCATGACGCTGAATACCTGCAATTTATGCGCCATACTACCCGCCGTAGTATCAAGGCTATGCGCATTATAGCCGTATTAGCCTTGGTGGCTAGTAGTATTCTCTTGGGATTGTCGGCATTTATCCCCTTTGATTTTCTGGTTGACAATTATCTTGAATTTAGGGTGTTATACACGATCATGTTCGTTAATACCCTGCTGTTTTTGATTTTGTTGCGATGGACCAGACAAATTAATGTCAAAAGAAGGTATTTGCCGGTAAGGGTGGTTTTGATGGGCTATAGTATGGCTATTATCGGCCATTTCATGGGAGTTAGTCTTCTTGCACAATACAACCCGTCCAATACGCTTACGTTTTTGCTTACAGGCTGTTTCACAATAGCGGTGTTAGTAGTATTTACATTGAGAGAGTTGTGGTTGATCGTCACACTTACCTTTTTGACCTTTGTTATTTCGCTTCAGTTTTTCCAGGATGACAAGCAGATATTGTATCAGAATTACGTCACCGGATTTATGATTGTGCTGATGATGTTTGTGATTGCGAGATTGTGGTTCTCCTATCAATATGACTATCACCGGAAGATTATCACTATTGAGAATAAAAATAAGCAGATTAGCATAATCAACGCTCAGCAAACTGAAATGCTGTCGATTGTTGCTCACGACTTACGGAGTCCGCTTAATAATATCGCTGCTTCCATTGAGTTGTTGAAATTAGGGGGCGCAGGTGATCCGCAAGTATTTTACGATATGATGGAAAAATCCTGTCGGGATGCCGATTATTTTATTCATGATTTGCTTGAGGTAGCCCGCAGTCAGCCCGGTCCGCTAAAAACCGAGTTTACCAAGATCAATGAGATGTTGACAGAAACCATGCAATTTTGGATGCGTCAACTTTCGGATAAGAATTTCTCAATGATTTTGCCGGATTTCGATATTGAAGCGCAGGTGCATGTGCAGAAGTTGCAAAGAGTACTAAACAACTTAATTCACAATGCGACTAAGTTTACTCCGGCCGGAGGATCTATTAAACTAATGCTGAACGCAAATGATGAGATGGTGCATATCGCAGTGGCTGATACAGGTATTGGGATTCCGGACCATCTGAAGGCGGGCTTGTTTGACCGATTTACCAAGGCGGGACGACCAGGCTTAAATCATGAGCAGTCTTACGGATTAGGCTTGAGTATTTGTAAAGAGATTGTCGGTCAGCACGGGGGCAAAATAAATATTGAAACACAGGAGGGTAAAGGCACCACTTTCCATATTCTTCTACCAAAAGCTACTCAGGCACTCACTGAAAGTGCGTGATGTATTTCGTCTCTGAAGCTCAGTACTGAACTCATTGATTTGGGACGGGGCACGGTCAACGCTTGTTTGAACGCATCCGACAAATTATCGGAAACGAAGTGAATATGATTTGAGGGTCGGGAGGAATTTCTATTTACCAGATAGGTGGTATCCTCAGAGAGAGTGAAAACAACCGGAATCTCTCGTAAACGCAACAGCTCTAATGTTTGATGGTATATTTCTAAGGTCTCACCGGAAGGTGCCTGAAAGTTGAGAAAGACTATATCAGGATTGGTCTCCTGAACCATTTCAGCAATTAAACTTGGGTCTGTAATATAAACGCGGTAGCCCTTTTCTTTAAGATAAGCTTGTTCGGCATTAATGTATGCGCGATCATTTCCGATCATCAGGATTCTTATATGCATACCTTTCGATTTTAAAACCAATTTATCGGTTTTAAAATTGTGCCGCCATCAGTCAGTAATGAACCAGATTGCGCAGGACTGATTCCATATTGTCGGCTTTGACCGATCGGTATTCCATCCGGCCACCATCTATCTTTCTCTTTACCAGATATATATCTTCATCTGCAAAATGATATACTACAGGCAAATGTTTGAAATGATTGTTGTTGCTGATTTCCTGCATGATATGACCGGTAATTGGAGCGCCGGAATAGGTTTTGACAACGATAACCTCCGGCGTGCAATGCTTCAGCGCATCTGCAAATGCTTCCGTGCTATTTACCGAACAAACTTTAAAACCATTTTCCTCCAAACTCAATGTCGAAGAGTTTAAATCATCGGCATCAATGTCTACCATTAGAATCGCGGGCTTTTCCATAATTCCATTTCCACTTACTGTTCTATTATATAAAACAAAGTTTGAGCCGTTTACAGGTTTAGAAATGCTATTAACAATTTATTAGCAAACGAGTCCGGCATCAGGGATTTGCCTAAAACTGCTATATAATTGAAATGGACCTATTTATCCATTTGTGAGTTTGATTTAACAAATGTGTTTACAGCTACGGTCTTGTTTTTAGTATCTTTGTTTTCAATTGAGAATAAATAGACTGATCTTTTAATTGACTAATCCACTACAATGACTAAAAATTTAAAAATTGACGGATTGGTTTTGGATTGGTATGTTTGTTCTGAAACGATCATTCTTATATGATATTCGACATATTGTTGACTCTTTTGCTGGTAGCCCTGAATGGATTTTTTGTTGCTGCTGAATTTGCCATTGTAAAAGTCAGGTCTTCACAGATCGAAGTAAAGGCGGTTGTCAACAGACGCCTTTCGGCTGCCGCTAAAAATATAGTTTCAAACCTGGATGCCTATCTTGCTGCTACACAGTTAGGTATTACCCTTGCGAGTCTTGGTCTGGGTTGGGTTGGTGAGAAAGTGGTAGCCAGTGTTATTAAGGAGACTTTCGATTTGTTTAATTTGAATCTGAGTGCAGAGACTGCTTCCAGTATTGCCTTGCCTGCAGCTTTTGCGACAATTACAATCTTGCATATAGTATTCGGAGAGTTGGCACCAAAATCGGTTGCGATACGATATCCGACAACCACTACTTTCGCATTAGCCTGGCCGCTCCGGATATTCTATTTTATTTTTCGTCCTTTCATTTGGTTGTTGAATGGTTTCGCCAATTTCATGTTGCGCATGGTGGGCATCAAACCCATGCACGGGTCAGAAATCCATACGGAGGAGGAGCTTAAAATGATCATTACGGAGAGTCAGGAGGGTGGAGCCATTGAGGCGACAGAGCGAGAATTGATTCAAAATGTGTTTGATTTTGACGATCGTAGGGTGTCTGATATTCAGACTTTGCGTAAGAATATAACCGCACTGCATTCAGGTTTGAGTGTACAAGAGGCCATTGACATTGCAGTATCTGAAGGATATACACGCTATCCGGTGTATACAGAGACTATCGATGATATCAAGGGTATCATTCACACCAAGGATCTGATGAAGCGATACATGGAAGATGGTGGAAATGATGCGACCATTGTGCCTTTGATCAGGAAAGCCTATTTTATTCCGGGCAGTATGAAGATCAAGGATTTACTTAAAGATTTTCAGAAGAAACATATGCAAATGGCCATTGTTACCAATGAGATCGGGGATGTTGCCGGTATCGTAACGATGGAAGATATTCTTGAAGAACTTGTCGGGGAGATTCAAGATGAATACGATAACGAAAAGCCTTACGTAGAGCGTGTTGCTGATAACACTTTCATCGTGGCTGCACACCGTAGTTTGTCGGATATCAATAAGTACCTGCCTTTTCGACTGGAGGAAAGTGAACATTATGATACCTTGTCGGGAATGATTGCTTACTTGTACCCCAATGAAGTGCGTGAGGGAGATTTGTTGACCATTGCTGAGTATAAGGCAAAGGTGTTGAAGATGTACCGCAATTCCGTTGAAACTTTGGAAATGAAATTAGTCAATGCAGAAGCTAACTAACAGCATCCTGAATATTTGCAAATTTTCCGGCCGACAGTTATCGGTGTTGTTAATTCTATGTCTTGTAATGGGTGTTTCAACCGCTCAATCCTTCGCTCAAAAGAAGAAGAAAGGTGCAAAGACAGAGACAACAACATCTGAGCACACCATTATCATGAATGAAGTCAACCGATACCGAGCGAGCTTAGGTTTGCCGTCGCTGGTGATGAACGAGACTATCAGTAATTCGGCATACGAACATAGTTTGAAAATGGCTCAGGGGTCCGTGCCTTTTGGTCATGCGGGGTTTGATAAACGCATGAAGGCATTGATGAGTCAGATCGCTGCCTCCGGTGCTGCTGAAAATGTAGCCTTTAGTCCAAAAGGACCGCATTCAGTGGTACACAATTGGTTGAACAGTGACGGACACAGAGAGAATATTGAGGGAGACTACAATTATGCCGGGGTGGGTATAGCCGTTGCAAAAAATGGTTACAAGTACTATACCATTATCTTCGTCAAGAAGAAATAGTTCTACAAAACTACCTTTCCCTAGCTTTTATACTGTTTCACTATTTCTTTCAGCTCATTTAGTTTGAGCAATGCTTCGACCGGTGTGAGCGTATTGACATCCGTAGCAAGAAGAATTTGTTGAATTCTTCTTAGGTCTTCAGCCAATCCATCGAAAATATTCAACTGATAATTTTGGGTTCGGGTAATCTTTTTAACCTTCTGACCGGTCGATTCGATGTGCGCATGTTTTTCTTCCAGAATACTTAAGACTTCTTCGGCTCGTTCCAGAAGTTTTGCAGGCATACCTGCCATTCGGGCAACTTGGATACCAAAGCTATGTCGGCTTCCGCCCGGAGTTAATTTCCGAAGGAAAATTACTTTATTGCCGGTTTCCTGGTGCGAGATATGATAGTTTTTTACACCAGGCAATTGATTCTCTAATTCGTTGAGCTCATGATAATGTGTTGCGAACAAGGTCTTAGGCTTGGCCGGGTGGCTGTGCAGATATTCCACGATCGACCAGGCGATGGAAATCCCATCGTAGGTACTGGTGCCTCTCCCGATTTCGTCCAGGAGTACCAGGCTGCGCTCAGTGATATTATTGATAATTCCGGCGGTTTCGTTCATTTCCACCATGAAAGTACTTTCGCCTCCGCTGAGATTGTCAGATGCACCTACCCGGGTAAAAATCTTGTCGGTCAGTCCGACGCTCACATGATCTGCCGGTACAAAACTGCCCATATGTGCCATGAGTGTAATGATGGCCGTTTGGCGGAGCAGGGCGGATTTACCACTCATATTTGGACCGGTGAGGATGATGATTTGCTGCTGATCTTTGTCGAGCAAGGTATCGTTAGCAACATAGCTTTCACCCGGAGGTAATTGTTGTTCGATAACCGGATGCCGTCCGTTTTTTATTTCCAAAACAGCGTTGTCCAATATGGCCGGCCGGTGGTAATTATATTGTTTAGCTACTACTGCAAAAGACCGAAGACAGTCGAGTTCGGCAATAACCTGTGCATTTTGCTGAATATCTCTGACATAGGGATCGATTTCTTCGAGGAGTTGCTGGAATATTTCTTGTTCCAGTCTTAGGATTTTCTCCTCTGCACCAAGGATTTTCTCCTCATATTCTTTTAACTCTGCAGTAATATATCGCTCTGCATTGGTCAGTGTTTGTTTGCGGATCCAATCCGCCGGGACTTTATCTTTATGGGTATGGGTCACCTCGAGATAATATCCGAATACATTATTGAATGCAATTTTCAGAGAAGAGATGCCGGTATTAGCGGCTTCTTTTTGTTGGATCTGCATTAGGTAGTCCTTCCCATTCCGGGAAATAGACCGCAGCTTGTCTAATTCTTCGTGATTGCCTTCTTTGATAATGCCACCTTTAGCAGCAATGGCTGGCGCATCTTCGGTTATGACCGAACTGATTTTTTGTTGAATTTCCTGAAGCGGCTGTATTAGTTGCGCCGGTTGGAGGAGTCGATCTTCACCGGTTTCGGTGCATAATTTTTTTACTTCTGCCATCAGGGCAATACCTCTTCCCAATTGCAACACATCGCGGGGACCTGCTTTTCTGAGAGGGATTCTACCCACCAATCGTTCAATATCGCCCATTTGTTTCAGCGCGCTTCCGAGCCCTTCAGTAAATTCGGTATCTCGAATCATCAGTGCTACAAGGTCTTGCCGTAGATTGATCTTCGCAATGTCTGTAAGCGGAAACAACAGCCAACGTTTGAGCATTCTTGCGCCCATCGGCGATTGGGTTTGATCGATTGCCTGAAGCAGTCCTTTGCTTTGACCATCGCTCGCTCCGATGAGTTCCAGATTACGAATTGTAAATCTGTCCATCCACAAAAATCCATCGGGGATGATCCTTTGTAGATGAGTGATATGGCCTAGATTTTCGTGGGCGGTATCTTTTAGATAATGCAGTATAACACCCGCCGGTCGGATCGCCTGATGCATATCTTCTACCCCGAAACCTTTTAAAGATTGGGTTGAGAAGTGTTGTATCAACAGGTCGTAAGTATATTGATACTGGAAGATCCATTCATCAAGCGGGTAGGTATATATTTTCGGATCGATTTGTTCCCGAAAACGTTTCAACTGTGTTTTGGCAATCAGCACTTCTGAGGGCTGAAAGCTTTGTAATAATTTATCGATATAATCCTGATTCCCCTCTGCAATCCAAAACTCTCCGGTAGAAATATCTATCAATGCAATGCCGCAGATATTGTCTTCCAGCCATACAGCTGCTAAATAGTTGTTGGATTTATGTTCGAGTAATTTGTCGCTGATCGCCACACCCGGGGTTACCAACTCGGTAACACCTCTTTTTACGATACCTTTTACTGTTTTGGGATCTTCCAGCTGATCGCAGATGGCAACGCGGTGCCCTGCTTTCACTAATTTATGTAGATATGTTTCCAGTGCATGATGGGGGAATCCTGCTAGTTCTATACTCGCGGCTGCACCATTTGCTCGTTTTGTCAGGGTAATGCCCAATACCCTGGCAGCGACCAGGGCGTCTTCTCCAAATGTTTCGTAAAAATCTCCAACACGAAATAGTAAGATAGCATCCGGGTATTTAGCTTTAATCTCCGCATGCTGCTTCATGAGGGGTGTTTCGTTCTTCGCCATGCTTTGCAAATATAGCTTCCTCTGTAGCTTTTATTACTAAGATTTATTCAGATCTGTTGCACTGTTATCGTAGCTGAATGAGATAATCGGTTTTAAAAATCGGATTTTGTTTTGGTTTCCATGAAATATACTGCCAATCTTCGGTTACCAGGACCGGAACTTTCTTTTTGTCGTTTTCGATAACCAGGGGGATTTTTAGTAGGGGGACTGCATGGGTCACGCGATAGAATAGCTTTTCTTCTTTAATAAAGTATTCAAGTTTTGGAATCATTTTGGTGCGAAGGTATTGATCGAATAGGGGTCTGACTTCGGGACCGGTAAATTCTGCGATAAAGTTTTCCATCTGTTCAGAGCTAACGGTTTGTTGATAGAAATTTTGGTTGATGGCTTGCAATAGTAATCGGAATCGTTCGTCATTATTGATGTGTTTACGGATCATATGTACTAAAGCTGCCCCTTTATCGTAACGGTCACCGGATCCCGGGTCGTTTATTCCATATTTCCCAATTACAGGCCGGTCGTTTCGGATATTTCTCCATTCGCCCCTTGTGTATTTATCTGCTGCTTCGTTATCTAACAAGCAGGATACGAATAATGCTTCGGTATAAGTGGTAAATCCTTCATGGATCCAGTTATCTGCCGGATCAGCGGCAGTAACGCTATTCCCAAACCATTCGTGTCCACTTTCGTGAATGATGATAAAGTCGAAGTGCATTCCTATCCCGGTTCCGCTCCTGTCGTTACCATTGTATCCCGGCTTGTATTGATTTCCATAGGCTATGGCGCTTTGGTGTTCCATGCCTGCAAATGGCGCTTCTACCAATTTGTATGCATCGATGTAGAAGGGGTATGGTCCTAACCAATATTCAAAGCATTCCAGCATTTGGGGAACTACTTTGAAATGCGATCGGGCTTTATTGTAATTGTAACGTAAAGCAAAGAATTGCAGGTCTAGATTGCCGTTGGCGCCATTAAAGTTTTCACGCCAACTGATATAATCGCCCAGGTAGAAACTGATATTATAATTGTTGATGGGCGATTTTA
This sequence comes from uncultured Chitinophagaceae bacterium, assembly GCA_964636205.1. Lineage (GTDB taxonomy): Bacteria > Bacteroidota > Bacteroidia > Chitinophagales > Chitinophagaceae > JBEBVQ01. Next base: position 24,020 of record CAZWPF010000007.1, read on the forward strand.
CTCGCCAATGCCAGTGAAATTTGTCTCCTTTTTTCTCATTTGAGATTAAACGGCCGTTGGAAATAAGGGGGAGGTGACTATCTGTGATAAAATACAGATCTACTCCCTTATCCGGTCTGTCACTCTGAGAATCCTTACATGGCCACCAGCTGCTTGCACCCACGCCTTGGCATGCTACTGAAATCCAGGGATTTCCCATGCTGTCTCTTGTGTAGATCAGGCCGCCATCCCAGGGGGGTGATTTAGCGATGCGGGGTGCTCCGCTATAGTGAATGGTAACGGTTTGATCGGTTTCTTTTGAAAGTTGATTAAATGGGTGGATCAGCCACCATACATTTCCATCTTTTTCAGGTTTGAGCGGATATTCGCCAACGAATGCGCTATCTATTTGGAGTGGCGATTGGAGATCGATTTGCATGCTATCGCTCGGAGGGGCTATGATTTTAAAACTGATATGGTTGCTGCCCCGGATAGTATTGTTGCCTGTATCGATATGAATGGTAAGTTTATAATGGGTTACATCCCACCATGTCCGTCCCGGTCCGTTGCTTCCTCTCAATGTGTCTTGTCGAGACGCAGCATCGGCGCTGATTTTGCTGCATATAATGAATAAGAATAGTAAAAGACGAATCATTAGACGAATCTAAGACTTCGGGTGGAATTATTCAATGTAAGGGGATTGTCTATATCCGACAAGAATGGTGCTAATTGGTCGGAATTTAAAAGAAAGGGTAAAAAAAAACTGGCAAGTTACTTACATCGCGCCGCTACGACCACCTACCCTTGCTACATTCCTGTCCTGGGGGATTCAGTAGGAGCTGGCCGTATAAGACTTGCCAGGGCGGCAAAGTTAAGAAACTTTATTTGATCTTGAACGCAACTTGATAGAAATTATTTACCGCTCCCAACACATCGTATTTGATGTAATAGCTCCTGACGAAGTCGTGCCAAGCTGCAAATTCATGATTAGCTACATTGAACTCATCAAATATAATAATGTCGCCTGGTGTGAGATAGGGGGCGAGCATAGTAAGAGCAAATAGCGTGGAGGAATAAAGATCTGCGTCCATATGCAAAATTAATCGTCCATCGGCAGGTCGGTCGAAGTTTTTCAAGAAGGAATACATGGTATCTTGAAACAGCCCTTTGATAAAAGTCGCTCTGGAGTCATTAGGTTGTGGGGTATCATGGCGCATGTCTCCTTTTTTATAAAAATGCCAGTCCTCCGGTAATCCTTCGAATGTATCAAAGCCCCAAAATTTCGAGTCCGGATTCTTATTATTCTTCAGCCACCATTTAAAGGAACTGCCGCTGGCAACGCCAAATTCCAGGTAGAAAATCTTATCATTTTCATAGGGGAGGCAGGTGTCGACTATGTGCTGATACAGGTTATGCCGATTACTATAGGTTCGACGAGGAGTGTAGAAATCGTTAAATGGGATCTTTCTGTGTTTTTGTATCCAGGAGTTTAGTTCTGCGAAGTTCGAAAGGAACCTGAGCTGTTTTCGGAAGGGGTTGAAGAGATAACCAAACCTCGTAAAAAGTAGGAAGTCTTTTATCGCTGAATTCAATTTAACTAACATCATCTTTTTCACTATTGGTATACGGCAAAGAAAGTGAAAAAAATATTATTGGATTTTAGGCGATAATTTATATGACAAAAGCCGCCCTGTGTGGGGCGGCTTTGCTATGATTTAGAAGGGTTTACTACCTGATCAATTCGAAGGTGCCTTTTAGTTCATATGATTTTCCGGCTAGTTCGTATTCCAGATGGTAGGTGTACGTGCTCAAGGCTGCGGGTTGACCTTTAAAGGTACCGTCCCAACCTTCGGTTTTATCCAGGGTATGGAAAATTCTTTCACCCCATCTGTTATAAATACTTAATCCGAATCTTGAAACCTGTCCTAAGTTGCCTCTAACCTTGAATACCTCATTTCTTCCATCATTATTCGGTGTGAAGGCGTTTGGCAACCATATGTTACAGTATATCGGATCGATGACGATAGTATCTACATCAGTAGAACATTTGTTGACAGCCGTTACGGTATAAATACCTTCGTAAGCGACTGTGAGTGTGCTTCCGCTGCTACCATCCGACCAGAGCAGGTAATCCGTGTTGACCGTTCTCGGCTTGATCACCAAGGGGCTTTCGACGCAGACTACAGTATCCTTAGGTAGGATTACAATCGGATTTGGATACGTACTTAACAATACCGAATCATATCCTATACAACCATTGACAGTGATCACTTTCACGGTATAAAATCCTTGTTCGTCTACAATGATTGACGGAGTAGACTCGCCGGTACTCCATTCGTAAGTCACCCCACCCGGTACTGATGCATCGAGAGTCATCGTTTGTTCTTCGCAGATATCTCGGTCTTCTCCGAGATTAACAGGAGGTCTTGGTAATGCGATGATTTCTATAGTGTCGAATACAGAGCAGCCTTTATAAGAGGCTTCGAGGATATAGGTTCCGGAAGCTGCTACATCGATAAACGGTGTGGTTGCCCCTGTGCTCCAAGTGTGCATGTATCCTTGTACCTCGGCACCAATTGTCAGCGGGAATTGTTCGCAAATTGTGGTATCCGCACCGATGAAGATATCCGGTGATTTGATAACTTCCACATTAATGGTATCACTCATCACACAGTTTTTGAAGCTTACTTCCAGCCAGTATTTGCCTGATCTGTCAATGGTCATCTGATTTGCAGAAAGACCGTTGCTCCAAAGAATGTTTGCAGTTGGATGTTGCACAGTGCTTAATGTCAACGGAAGGTTGTAGTCACAAATGATGGTGTCAGGTCCTAATTCTGCAGAAATCGGAACGATTCGGATATTAACGGTATCAGAACCGGTACACCCATTGATATCTACGTTCACCCAATAGGTAGCAGAATCGTCGACAGTAATCGAAGGAGTGGTTTCTCCGTTGCTCCAGAGGTAGTTTGCGTTCGAAAAATTACCGGCATTGAGTGTCAGTGTAATTAGTCCGCATGTGTCGATGTCTCTGCCCAAATCCACAACCGGGATCGGGTTGATCGTAATAAGTGTATCAGTATAGGCACTAGTACCATATATGTTCACGGATCGTACTTGCAACAATCCGCTGGTAGCGTTTGGTGCAAAATCGAGTCGGTTAGATGGAGCAGTGGTAGTAGCACCATCTCTTAATGTGACTCCTGTACCTGTATACACCCATTCATAGCTCGTTGCGTTTGGTATGGGGCGTACTTGGTAGAGAACGCCGGTATCTCCAACGCAAACATGTGGAGGCGCAGTTACATATACTGGAGGTGGTGGTGGTATAGCAACTTGATCCAGTCTCCACAAGTCGTTGGTCGGACGATCCGGATAGATACCTTGTAAGTGTCTGGTAATACCACCTAACAACCAGAAATTGCCATTAAGATCGGTCCATGTACAATGTCCGTATTTGCTCGCCGGGAAGTTGGTCGCGGCTCTTACTTTTTGGGTGCCTCTAACTGCGAAGTGCGGGTTGAGGGTTGGATCCTGACCTTTCATAAAGGTCCACATATTAGTGGATGGATCGTATTGCCATAGGTCACTCAGGTAACTTTCAGCGGAACCGGTGGTGCCAAACCCGTAACCTCCGTATAGCCAGAATTTGCCAAAGTTGTCAGTAAAAGCATGAGGCTGTCCCTGGGAAGTTCTGGCTCCCGGTTGGTTGGTAGCTGCAGCAGTACCCATAGTGCCGTAGTTACCAGCTTGGTTGGGTAGGTTAGAACCATTAATCCATGTCCACATATTTGTAACAGGGTTATAAGTCCATAGATCGTTTAATAACACCCAATTACCACCTGCGTCGATGCTTCTGCCTCCGAACAAGTAAAACAAGCCATTGGCCGACCAGCAGATAGGTCCGTACCTTCCTGCCGGAACGTTGGCGGCAGCAGCTACCCCCATAGTGCCAAAAACACTTTGTTGGTTTATTTGGTCGGAGCCACTTACCCAGGTCCACATACCGGTTGTCGGAGAGAATTTCCATAGATCGTTCAACACTCCTTCCGGTCCCGTAGCAGCATAGCCAAGTCCGCCAAATATCCAGAAGTCACCATTGGCGTCAACCCAGGATGCCGGATTTCCACCGTTGTACAATCCGCCACCTCTACCACCTGGTTGGTTGGTAGCGGCGGCCACACCTTTGGTTCCGTATGTTCCATGAGTAACGAAGGTATTACTGCCGGACACCCAGGTCCAGTTACCCGTTACCGGATTATAATTCCATAAATCATTTAAATAACCGGTGTTTAGTGCCTGGTCTCTGGACCATCCTGCAAAAAGCCAAAATAGTCCGGATGCATCCTTCCAGGAAGTTGCACCTCGACGGGAGCGGGGGTTATAGTTTGCACCCGGTGTGCCCATTGGTCCGTAAACTCCGGGGTCACCGAAACCTGCATTAGTAGTTGCGCTGAACGGACCGCCCATCCACGTCCACAGTTCAGTAGTGATATCGTACTTCCATAAATCGTTCATGGGATTACCGCGGATAGCTCCATTGGCGCCGTTGTTATATTCACCTCCAAATAGCCAAAGGTTACCATCATTACCGGTCCAGGTAGTAGCTTGCCAGCGGGAAGGTGGACGAGCATTGACATTCGGTACACCAACCTGAGCGCCGGACCAGCCGCGATCAAGATTTGTGTTGTCTCCACTCATCCACGCCCATTCCGCATTACCATCGAACACCTGCGCTCGCAGGGACGAACTATAAATTAAAAAGAAAGCGGAAATAGAGAAAAGGGAAAGTAAAGCTCTGCTTTTCATAGGGTTTGCGTTGTATTATCCACAAAATAGATTTTGTGATGTACATGAATGGCGGTAATTCGAAAAGCTGCATAAATTTTCTCCCGTTTGGTATCAGTTTTTGTCTATTTGGTAAACTATTGGGTTAAATATTGAATGGTAGATAAATGACCGGTTCTATCCCTTTCTATGTTAAAAGTTTTATATTGCATTGGTTAGGATTAGATTTTATATGTCATATGGTCTGTTTCGGCATTTTATATGCCGGTTGATTTTTCTGTGCGTTATTTTCTGCATTAGTTCGCAGTCATATGGCCAGCCTTTTGTATACAATCTTGGTGTTACCCAAGGTCTTCCTTCCAACAGGGTGTATCATATGCTCACTGATAGGTATGGTTATTTATGGATGGCCACACCCGAAGGGGTTGCCCGATACAATGGTTACGAGGTGCGGGTTTTTGATGTTTCAGATGATTTGCCCAATAATGATGTTTGGGAATTGTTTGAGGACAAGAAGGGGAGGATCTGGTTACTGAGCTTTGCACAATCGATTGGCTATATTGAAAATGACGAGTATCACGAGGCTTTTATTTCGGATCCTTCAATAAAGATTCTTCCGGTACCTCATTCAATCGGGAGTTATGGAGCCGGTATTTTTCTCGATAACAGTCACACCGATTCTGCCAGTCAGGGTGTCATGTTAATTGAGTACCGAGATACCTTGTACCCCTACTTTTATTCATTGGATTATTTAAGGTGGTCGCGCAATATACCGGCCGGCGGAATTGCCAGTCACGATAGTGCTGTCTGGGGGAAATCGCGCATGTACATTTATCACAGTTGGAGGCGGGAAGGACTGAGCAGGCCATCCAGGCATAAGTTGAAGGTGAATAGTTCACGTTATTCCTGGATATGGATGTACAATAATTTTTTACTCGGGTATGATCCAACCGCACAATTAGTGGATGTGTATGATGAGCGAATGCGTCGCAACCGCGAAATTAAATTCGATAAGCCGGTTACGCGTGTAAAGTTGCTGGCCGGCACCAATGAGTACTTGTATTTGTTGGCGGACTCTATTCTATTTCAATATAGTCAGTCATTAGATTCTCTCATCTCAGTTCAGAACCTAGCATCTTTGGGGGCGTGGGATATGTTCTCTTCAGTGATTCATTCCGATTTATGGGAGCAGGTAGTGGGGGTGAGCGGTAATGGGGTTTATTTGATGAAGCAACGACCCGTTGATTTCGAACTGGTAGATGCTAATATGACAGAGTATCGTTCGGTGGGGACAGATAGCAGGGGAGATGGTTACTGGTGGAATGATTGGTCGCGGCAACTAATAAGGTATAAAGGGGAGGGAGACGAAAAGCAAGTTGTTAGAATTGAATCGAAACACCATATAAAGGTGGTGGCACCTTGGAGTTCGGACCATTCCCTGTTGCTGATCAATATGTATGGCCCCATGCTGATTAACCATTCGGCTAATGGTACAATCATTCCTTTCCCCGAAGATAAGCTCCAATGGTTGAGGAGTGTGGAGGATATCAATTTTAATCAGTTATGGCGTGTTAATGATTTCGCAATGATTGATACCTCTGAGATGTACCTGATTTCCCGGCCTTATGGGTTTGTGCAATTGGACCTTGCAAATCAGCAGGTGAAAACTATTGCACACCCTACAGGTTCCGCATCTTATGGTGTAGTATATACAGGAATGGTGCATGATCCGGTATCGAATTCGGTAATTGCTTATGGAAGTACCGAAATGATTATCTATCGTCGTGGAGCGAGCGATCTAGCGGAGCAAATCCTAAAGATGAGCAATACGCTGCTGAGTGGCGTGGAGAAAGTATGGATCGACGCACACTACGGAAACTTATTTTATAAGAAGGGAGAGAGTTTATTCATGATCAACCGACTTACCGGAATCGTGCAATCGATCGAGGGCAATTTGAACGTCCGGAAAGCGCATACCGTACTATACCAAGATAAGCTAATCGTTGCGGGTAGATTTGGTGTGGCTATTTATAAAATACTGGGCTCCGGTAAGATCTCCACACCGATTATTTACCGTCAGATCCGAAATGAGTTTTACAGCACCGTTAATAGTTTGATTGTCGCCGGCGATCATATTTATTTGAATACGGACCTCGGACTTATCAAATGTCGTTTGCCTGATGAAGGTTCTTTTTCTGACAAGACATGGACGCCCCCTTCAAAGGCAATAGAGGGACATCTTTTGGTGCGAGATATGAGAGGTTTAAGACAGGTGCGTTCAGGTGATACCGTTGTGCTGGCACCGGGTTCAGGAAATCTGCAATTTGATTTCGTCAATCCTTTGGGAAATGGAAATCTCAGATTTACCTACTATCTCATGGAATGGGACAAGCGTAGGGTGAAACAAGGTAAAAACGATGTGTCGTTCACAGATCTGAAACCCGATCGGTATTATAATATCAAAATGCAAATCTCGGATGATGTTACCAAAGATTATGTGAGTCTGAAGTTATACACTCAGCCTTACTGGTGGCAGGAGTGGTGGATTCAGCGAATGATTATCGGGGCGATAGTAGTTGCGATTCTGTTGTTGGGATGGTTAGTAGTATGGATTACAAGGAGGGTGATGATTAATAAGAATAATCAGAAGAATATGCAGATGGAAATCGAACTGAAATCCATCTACGCACAGATTAACCCCCATTTTATCAATAATACACTGAACTCAATCCTGGCGATGATCAAGTCAGGTAATACCAGCGATGCGTTTTATAATGTATCGAGATTTTCCAGACTCTTGCGGGCGTACATAAAATCATCTCGCAACAGATTTATTTCAATCGGCGATGAAATTGACAACCTTCGAAACTACGTGGAGTTGCAACAGGCACGATTCAAAGATAAATTTAGATTCGAGATTGAAATAGACGATCCGGACGGATCGTTAAAGACAACCATGATCCCTTCACTTTTATTGCAGCCATTGGTTGAAAATGCCATTAACCACGGATTGTTTCATAAGTCCGGACACTCCGGTTTGCTGAAAATTATTTTTCGGAAGGGATTGTCTGACAGGGAAATAATGTGTATTATTGAGGATAATGGAGTGGGGCGCAAGAGTTCGGAGAGGATCAAAAAGCAGAATACTATTCGGACTGATGAATCGTACGGAGATATTCTGATACGGGATTTGATTGCTATCCTTAACCGTTATGAGCAAATCAATATTCAGATTGAATATGAGGATAAAATTTTACCGGAAACCGGAACAATTGTAACTTTAAGTATAGTCTTGCCATGGAAGAAAGGGTAACATGCGTTCTGGTTGACGACGAAGTGTACTCCGTTGACTTACTATCATCCTATATCGATGATTTATATCCGCAAATCGATATTGTAGGGAAATTTCATAGTTGGAAAGATGCATTAAACGGAATTCGGTCGAAATCACCCAATCTGGTAATTCTAGATATTTCGATGCCGGAGCGCACCGCCATTGATTTACTGGATATGCTGCCGGAAATCAATTTCGAGATCATCTTTATCACCGCCCATGCCCAGTTTGCGATGGATGCTTTTCGATTTTATGCAACCGGTTATTTATTAAAGCCATTAGATGATGAGGGGGCATTTATCGGGGTGATGGACAAAGCATTGGAGCGCGTCAAATCCAAAAAACAGAAAATGGAGATCCCTGCTCCGACATGGAGTGTGCCTCTTAAATTGGGTATTCCGAACCGAAGGGGTATCGATTACATCAATATCAGTGATATCCTCTATCTCTATTCTTATAATAAATATACTAAGGTAGTCACAGCGACCTCCGTATTAGTGAGCTCGTACAGTATCGGGCTTTTCAAGGAGTTAATCACCAGCGACTTATTTTTCCAGGTGCATCAATCTTATATCATCAACATGGCATATGTGGAGCGGTATATTTCCGATGGTTATGTAGTGATGTCCGATAAAAAGGAAATTCCTGTTGCCCGCTCTGTAAAGAAGGACTTTCTCACTCATTTTCTCACAGCGTCTAATCGAACCAAGGGTCAATAATGCCGGTTCGTAGGATTTCAAATTAGGATCAAAATTTGCCACTTTCCTAATGAATCCTACAATATGGATAAAAGACGCCACCGAATATCTAATTCGTATTGATGCTGAAAGGTTAAAAGAATAAGTTTGTTTAAGGCACCTCAATAATGGTGTTGCAGCCGCAATTACGGGGCTGCAGACTATAGGATGTCCGATAGCAAGCCTCTGACTTTCAAATCCTTCAATATGAGAAAACCTATACACTCTTTACCTCTTATTGTCATTTTTATTCTTTTAGCAACAGCCGGCCGGGCTCAGGTGGTGGACACTAATGCGAAGTGGACCTGGAAGGCTGGAAATGTCAATGCCCTACAGTTGCCGGCTTATGGCACGAAGGGTGTCCCGGGGGCTGCTACAGCTGTATTTCCGGGTTCAAGAACCGAGAATTTTACATGGACAGACTCTTCCGGTAGGTTGTACACCTTTGGAGGGTTCTATAATCTTCAGAATACTTTTTGTGATATCTGGCGCTATCATCCCGATAGTAATACATGGACCTGGATTCATGGAGCTTCAGGATATACCACACAAACTCCCTCAATTAATCGCGAAGCGGTAGTGGCCAGTGCGGCAACCGTGTTTCATGTAGATAATATGCCCGGCTGCAGAGCAGACGGCGCAAAATGGGTAGACAGTGCCCGGAACTTATGGATTTTCGGGGGGCACAGGGTGCAGAACGGGATCCGTCGAAATGATTTGTGGAAATATGAAACTACTACCAACCGTTGGGCTTGGATGAACGGCAGTACTGCTGCCGTAAATACTGCCGGTAATTATGGTACCAAAGGCGTTGCAAGTACCTCCAACCAACCGGGAAGCCGCGGGTATGGGAACCCCGCCGCCTGGATCGATCATAAGGCACAGAAGCTGTATATGTTTGGCGGTACCGGACATGATCGAAACAATACGATGGGTAATCTGGATGATTTGTGGGTATATGATATGAGGACAAATCAATGGACTTGGATAGGTGGAAGTGACTTGGTTGTTACGACTACCGCAAATACACAATACGGAACATTAGGTGTTGAAGCGTCGTCAAACTGGCCTTTGGCGCGTCAGAACATGGCATACTGGCAAGATAACACGGGCATGTTTTGGATGTATGGTGGTTCTACAACTGTAAGTGGTGTTGCTTACTATCTGAATGATTTATGGCGTTACAATCCCGTGTCCGGTATGTGGGCATGGATGGGAGGAGATGCCACACTTGTGACCAATGGTCATCCCAATGTGTCGGGAGTGAGAGGACTGGCTGCAGCAAGCAATAAACCCGGTGGAAGAACACAGATTTTGACCTGGGTGGATGTTAATGGCAAATTATGGATGTATGGCGGGTATGGCGTCGGTCAAAATGGCACCTTGGGTCGCTTGAATGATATGTGGCAATTTGATCCGGTGACCCGGGTCTGGACATGGATGTTGGGAGATAACGATCCGGGTACTGCAAACGGACGCATGGGGACTTATGCTACAGTGGGTGCTGCAGGAGTGCCGGGTGCTCGTCGACAAACAGATACTTGGTTGGATAAGGATGGTAATTTCTGGTTTTTAGGCGGAGAGGGAACTGCCAACGCCACTGCAGCCGGGTTCCGTTCGGACATGTGGAAATTAGAGGGTACTGCTCCACCAATACCGCCCCAACCGGGATTGTTTATAGTGGCATCGCCTAACGTGTGCGCCGGTGCTCAGGGTGTCGTTTATACAATCCCTCCAGTTTCGACAGCCACTTCATATGAGTGGGAGTATACCGGGAGTAATGTTAACTTCAGTCCTACTACTACTGCCGCTACCAATACTTTGGATTTCGCTGCCAATGCTACCGGAGGTACACTGCGGGTACGTGGCGTGGCAGGAGGAGGACGAGGTCCCTGGCGAGATACTGTGATTACAGTTCACCAACCACCGGTGGTTAATTCTACAAATACCGGACTTCGTGAAATATGCGCAGGCGACAGTATAATGCTTTCGGCGAGTGGAAGCACCGGAGTGAGTTATGAGTGGTTCCAGGGTACCGTTGCAGTAGCTACCGGAAGCAATTACTATGCAAATAGTGCCGGCACTTATACGGTTAAAGCTACCAATAACACTACCGGATGTCAAACCACGTCTACACCACCGACTACTTTGGTCGTACATCCTAGGCCTCTGGCAACTATTTCAGCTAGCGGACCAACGGAATTGTGTACAGGGGCTTCCGTTACCTTGAGTGTGCCTACTTTGGTGGGGGCAGATTATCAATGGACGCGTGATGGTTCACCGATCGGTACAAACAGTCCTTCGTTTACCGCCACATTTGCCGGTAAGTATAAGGCATTGGTAACCTATACCGCAACCGGATGTGCCGAAACAAGTAGTGAAGTGGAGGTGATTATGCACGTGCGCCCTTCTGCTAATTTAGTGCCCTTAGATACTGCTATTTGCTCCGGTGAAATCGTGAAGATGGAGGTACGGAGTCAGGATACGGCGCTTACTTATTTATGGACACTCAATGGAAATACTATTCCTCTGGCTTCAGCATACTTTTTGGAGGTGATGGATCCTGGAGTTTATAAAGTGGAAGTGGGTCGTAAATGGATGGCAGGTTGCGATACGTTTACCAATGAGGCTACGGTTACCGTGTTTCCTCTGCCTAATGTATCGATCACCTGGGATGGTCAGCAACTTGAAGCCACCCCCGGGTACGTAACTTACCAATGGCTGGTTTCGGGCCAGCCGATTCCCGGCGCGACCGGTCAGACTTATAAACCGGGAACTTATGGCGCATACAGAGTACGCGTTACTGATACCAATAGTTGTAGTAATTTATCGCAAGTGATGGATATAATCTTAGGTTTGGAGGACATCGAATTGCTGGCTTCCTTGATTCAGGTATATCCCAATCCGGTTAACGACTATTTGAACGTAATGTCTCCTGTTGACACAAGACTGGTGTTGATGAGTATGGACGGGAAGGTCATTCTTCAGACCGAACGTACCCAGCAACTGTACTTAGGTAATATTGCATCAGGGGTATATCTGCTGAAGATTTCAGATATGGATGGGAATTTACTGCGACACGAGAAGGTAATTAAGCAGTAATCAATTTTCGGAGACAGGAGAGATTATATAACAGGGAGAACACAGAAAAGCAGGTTTTGATAGTTGTTTTATCGCTATCAAAACCTTTTCTGTTTTAATGAATTCTATCACCTCTCGGTACTAATTGTAGTAAAACTTCACCTTCGATTTTCAACCAATTTTCCCAGGTGGTTTTAACCAGTTCAGAAGGAAAATATTCGTTGGCCAAGTCAATGAACAGCCGGTAATGGCCGGCTTCTGAGACCATGAACTTATAGTAAAAATTCCGAAGGTTGGGGTCTTCAAGTCCTTCAGATAGCAATCTGAATCTTTCGCAGCTTCTGGCTTCAATCAGTGCGCAAATCATCAATCTGTGCAGTAATTTATCATCGTTGGAGCCACCTTTTGGTTCGTGCTGTAAGAGCAGATTTACATAATCATCCTTTCTTTGCTTCCCTAGGCTGATGCCCCTTTTCTTCATTTCCGCCCAAACCATTCTGAAATGTCCCCATTCTTCTGTTACTATTGGTGCAAGAGCGTTGACCAGGTTTATTTTTTCAGGATATCGTTGTATTAATGAGATGCATTGAGTTGCTGCTTTTTGTTCGCAGAACGCGTGGTCGGTCAGAATTTCCTCCAAAGACACGGCGGCCAAATCAGTCCAACGAGGATCAGTCGGCATTTTCAATCCTAGTATTGTATTCTCGGCTGTACTCATGGGGCAAAGATACATCGCCTCGGGTTTTGTGCTTTACAGATCATTCGCTTAGCACATCATACCTCCTATTTCATGGTGTACTTCTTGGGAATGGAAAAAGGGAAATCGACCGGCTCATCAAATGCAACAGAATTAAACTGCATATCCAAGTGATATTTTTCGTCGCCGGTCACAATATTTATTACTCTATTGATGGGGAATCTTTGGTTGTTAATCCATTTGTAATTACCGAACTGCAATAGTAAACCGGTCTCCGGAAATACATCTCTAGTTGTAACCTGATTACTGCGCATCGTGGTATCAGCCTTGTTATAAGCAATCAGTTGCCGATACTTACGATCTTCTAACTGCAGTGACCAGGCATCTTCAATGTCAGCAGCATCGGTAGGAATGCCCTTGTCGGCAACCAAATTGCCGATGATCAGGCTTTGCAACATGTCGAAGTTTACATCGGCGGGTAACAACTTGGAAGCTTCAGAGGTGGGGAGGAGTGTGACTTCACGCTGTAGGTAGTTGACCAGGTAGATGCTATCCGGAGTGATTAACAATCTGGCCACCTGTACCAGTCCTCCTAAAGCATTCACAGAAACCCAGATTACGCTATCTTTTTGCATTCTGATACCTGCGTTAAATTCAACTTTATCGCTGCCATTTTGAAAGGAGGCTTTTGCCTTACCGTCAAAGGTTTTAAAGTTGATTTTCCTATCAGCCAAAGGTATTAAAATCGCTACCAGTTCTTTCTTATCACTGCTGAGGTCGGGAATGGTAACAGCTATATCATTAGTTAATTCTGTAGCCACATTACTACTATCAACTACTATATCGTTGCTAACAGATTTCTTTCCCGGTTTGCAACCGGGGAAAATAAAGACTACCGGAAATATTAAAGCCAGTCCCTTCCAGATCCACCCACTATTCATATAATTTCTTATCCTTTATTTTTTTATCGAGTTGAGTATTTTCGCTGCCTCTTAATTTGGCGGTTTCCCAATACTTAACAGCTTCCTCCACATTGCCCTGACGATATTTAATATCGCCGAGGTGTTCCCATAAAACCCCATCACTGTCTTCTCTCAATTCGAGTGCTTTGCGAATAAAGCTTTCAGCTTTTTCGTAGTCACCTTTTTTGTAAAGGATCCAACCGTAGGTATCGAGGAAAGTAGGCTCGTTGGGTCTAAGAACGAGTGATTTTTTTGACATGCGTTCAGCGTCGTCTAATCTTTCTCCGCGTTCAGCAAGATAATAGCTATAGTTATTGAGTACGGAGGCATTATCGGGAGCCAATTGCAAAGCTTTATCGTAGCAACTATCCGATAATTTATGTTCTTTTAGCAGGTGGTAAAGATCACCCAGTATAGAATAAATATCTGTCAATAGTTCGGTTTCATCTTCCGGCTGTACCTCAATAGCGCGATTGAGTGACTTTACAGCGGTAGGATATTTTTTTGCATGGTAATTGCCGATAGCGTTGAGGTAATGAATCAAAGCATGGTTTGGAAAATAAGTCAATGCCTTTTCGCTGTAACGTATCAGGGAGTCTGCCTGGTCGGGTTCGCTATAGTTGAAGAGCAGTTGTTGCCATAAATTGAATCGAGAAGGTTCTACATCTACTGCTTTTTTATATTGCTCCAGACCTTCTTCTTTTTTTCCGCTATAGATCAATACATCGCCATAAAAACCCTGTACTTGTCCGTTATCCGGATGTTGACGGGCGAGTTCCGCTGCCAGCATCGTTGCGTTTTCCAACCTGCTGCTATCTTCGGATAATTCTTGCAGGTAGGGTAATAACAGACTGATTTGTGTTTCAGCATCCAGCTCTTTGTTTGTGATGGCTTTTTCTACATAGGATTCGTACTTTTCCTGATCTTTTTTCTTTTTGTAAAATAAGGCTAAGCTTAATTGCGTGGAAGGATCTTCAGGGAACAGGCGTTCCATATCCCTGTAAATCTCATCGGCACGAGCATCCTGGTCGTTATTTTCGTACAACTCAGCTAGAATGCTGTAATATCTGGATTCTTTAGGGTTCTTTTGGATGAGCTGCCGAATAATATTGGTAGCAGATTCCAGATCATTCATACGAAGATAGATCTGCTGTTTCTGCAACAATATAGATTCGTCTTCCCCTGTTTTTTCGATCAGCTTATTCAGCACCTGCAGTGATTCCTTATATTTTCCGGCTCTTTGGTAGAGTCGGGAAGCGAGCAAGAGATAATCCTGATTATGCTTCTCGTCTTTAGCCAGTTGTTCAAAAACCTTTGCAGATGCTTCGAATTGGTTGGCGGAAGCCAATATATGGGCGTACTGTTCCCGATACCATTTGTTTTCGCCATCCAATTCGAGCGCCTTTTTTATATAATTCAGGGCTTGGTCGGACTTGCCATTTTTAAAACTCAAACGAGCCAGATCGTAGTATCCGGCGGATTCTTTCGGATTTGTTCTGACAAACTGTAATAGTAGACGTTCCGCTTCATCGTCATTGTCTTTGAGTCTCGCCTTAAGTGCCTCAAAGTACAAGTCGGAGGAGCTATTAGGAGCTACTATGACATCCGGAGTGGCGCCGGATTTTTTGTTCGATTTGCCTCGTTTTTGAGCAAAGGCATCCTCTCCCTGTGCCAACAGGGATATTACCAGTAATCCGGAAATCCAGAAATTTGATCTGTTTATTTTGATCATATAGAAGTTGAGAAATCACCCAGACTTAACTCGGTAGATTTACCTGTGTAAGTTACATTTTTACCTAACAGGGTGTTTTCGAGTTGTGCATTTTTAACAATAGATTCTTCACGAATAATTGAGTTGACAATTCGACTGTCTTCAATAACGGCGCCTGCTTCGATAGACACGTGCGGACCAATCACGGAGTTTTTCAGAACGACGTCTTTACCGATAAAGCATGGCTGGATTACAACTGAGTTTTCCAATCTGGCAGAGGATGCGGATAAGTCTTCAGTATCCTTTTTGATCTCCAGAATGCGCTGATTAGTATACAAGGTTGCATCTTTATTACCACAGTCTAACCATTCTTCTACTTCTCCGGTGTAAAATTTAACCCCATTTTGCAACATATGCTCCATGGCATCGGTTATCTGGTATTCCCCTTTTAGTTTAATATCGTTATCGATCAAACGTTGCAGTTCATTTTTTAATTGCTGCCCGTCTCTAAAATAGTAAACACCGATTATTGCCAAGTTAGAAACGAATTCGGCTGGCTTTTCTACAAAAGCTTCTATTGCGCCGGTATCGTCTAATTTCACAACGCCAAATGCTGATGGATCTTCCACTCGATGAGTCCAAATGATCGCATCCTTGGTGGTGTCGATACTAAAGTTTGCCTTAAACAAGGTGTCAGCGAAAGCAATGAATACATTCCCGTTTAGGATATCTCCCGCGGCTAAAATGGCGTGTGCGGTGCCAAGTGGAGTTTCCTGATAACATATTTTACCTTTTGCTCCCAAGGATTTTGCAACTTCCAGAAGGTGTGCCTCCACGTCAGCGCCAAAGTCTGGATTGGTTACAAAAGCGATTTCTTCTACTTTTTCGTTACAAGTGGCGATGATGTCTTCGACAAGACGTTGCACCACGGGTTTACCTGCAACCGGAATAAGGGGTTTAGCGGTAGTCAAAGTATGGGGGCGCATCCTTTTGCCCATTCCGGCCATAGGGATAATGATATTCATTAATAGATCGTTTTTAGGTTTATTTTATAAAATTTGAATTTCCGGAAGATCGGACTGGTTATTCTATACCTGAATGGCCGAATCCGCCTGCTCCTCTCTGTGTAGTCTCCAGCGATGTTACCTCCTGCCAGCTAATACGTTGATATTCGGCAATAACCATTTGAGCAATTCGGTCTCCATTGTTGATTTCTTGAATTTCTGTAGAAAGATTGATTATCGGTAACATAATCTCACCCCGGTAGTCGGCATCTATCGTTCCCGGAGAATTTACTAAGGTAAGTCCTTTTTTTATAGCCAATCCACTTCGAGGGCGGATTTGCGCTTCAAAACCTTCAGGGAGTGCAATATAAATTCCTGTAGGAATCAGCATCCTTTCCATCGGTTTAAGTCGGACGGTTTCGGTTACCCAGGCGCGGAGGTCCATACCCGCAGCACCAGCCGTTTGATAATCCGGTAATGGATGGGGTGATTTGTTGATAATTGAAACGTTCATAATAATTCCGACAAAGATACTAATCAGTATGGTTAGTCGGATTAGACAATTTTGCCTTATAAAACCCGTTGATCTCTTGATCTATAAACGATATTAACTCTTTTTAACGAATTCTTTCAACCAGTTCGATTAAACCGTGCGCTTTATTCGGGGTCATAGTATCAAATTTATCGATTATGAAAAGGAACATCATTGCAGTTTTGTTGGTAGCAGGTACAGTGTTCAGCGCACAGGCTCAAGAGGGGCCATCTCAAACAAAAGCACGCTTTTCAGCAGAGAAGGTTGCGGATCGGCAAACCGAACAGCTGACGACAATTGTAGAACTCACTGAGAGCCAGAAGAAAGCAATTTATGAGGCCAATCTGCAGGCCTTGAAGAAGATGGAGACACAGCGCGAGCAGAACCATGAATTACGGAAAGCAGTAAGAACAGAGCGCGAAGAGGCCTACCGCGCAATTTTATCGCCAAATCAGTATCAAAAGTATAGCGAGAAGAAGAAGGAGATGCGCGCACAAAGGGGAAAAGCAGAAATGCACAGAACGCATAAGCAAGAGTCAGGATCACCTTATCAAAAGAGGGCAGACAAATAAACTGAAGGCAGTCGGAACCGACTGCTTTTTTTATGCTATCGTGAGAGGGGCGCGTTGGGGCCATGTGACATTTCTTATCTTTGCAGCGCTAAAATTATGGGTCAGAAAAAGCTTATACGATTTAACGCTATCCAATCATTTCCTAATGTGTTGCAATACCCCGAAGGAATGTCCGGCAAATGGCGTCAGTTTTTCAACAACGAGAATCCGATTACTTTGGAGTTGGCATGCGGTAAAGGAGAGTATAGTGTGAATTTGGGTCGGCAACATGCAGATCGGAACTTCATAGGTGTGGATATCAAGGGCAACAGAATGTATATCGGTGCCAAGCAGGCGCTGGAGGAGCCACTGAAGAATGTGGCTTTTTTAAGGACACATATTCTGCAGATCACTGATTATTTCGCTCCTTCAGAGGTGCAGGAAATATGGATCATTTTTCCTGATCCGTTTTTAAGAGCTTCAAAGGCGAAGAATCGACTGACTCATGCCAGATTTCTTGCAAAATATCAACAAATATTGGTTCCCGGCGGTAGAATAAATCTGAAAACAGACTCCAGGGAATTGTATGATTTTACGCAGGAAGTTATCGCTGAACAGGGATGTCTGGTTTACGAGGATATACAAGATGTGTATGGGAAGGGACTGAACAAGGGGGCTTTAGCTATTCAGACTCACTATGAGCGGATGCACCTGGCGGAGGGCAGAACAATTTATTTCCTTTCTTTTGCCTTGCCGGAAACACCTATCGTGATTCCCGAGAAAAAGACTATCGAAGATGTCGCTGAAGGAGCATGAGGATTACTATATTCTCCCTGATGGTCGTTTAGTGTTCACTGCGGACTATCTGAAGCGCAGAGGATATTGTTGCGGTAACGGGTGTATGAACTGTCCTTATGATTTTTTAAATGTGCCCGAGCCTAAAAGATCCCGATTGTTATCTTTACGTAATGATGAGGAATCCAAAGGCAAAGTCTGAAGATATCTACAGTGTTATTTATGAAATTGTCAGACAAATCCCCCGAGGGAGGGTTTCCACTTATGGCGCTGTCGCGGCTGCGATTGGTTTGAAATCAGGTGCTCGCATGGTGGGGTATGCACTGAACCAGGTGGTGGATAGAGACAAAGTGCCGGCACATCGGGTGGTGAACAGAAATGGAATGCTCACCGGAAAATTTCATTTTAATCCGCCGGAACGAATGCAAGAACTGCTGGAGCAGGAGGGGACGGTTGTAAAGGAGGATAAGGTGGTGGAGTTTGATGAAAAATTTTGGGATCCTTTAAAGGAAATGGGATTTTAAATTCCGGAGGAACGATTATACGGCAGTGGATAAATGGAGCAATTATGAAGCAGTTGGCGATTTTTATAAGTCTGATTTTGATTTTTAGCAAGTCTGAGGCGCAAATCCCCAGTTATACTGCCGCCTCTCTAATGTCGAGGGTTGAAAAGCAGGATACGCTGTACATAGTAAATTTTTGGGCTACCTGGTGCGCTCCATGTGTTAAGGAACTTCCCGTTTTTGATACTTTAGAAGTCCGATACAGTAATCGTCCGGTGAAAGTGTTGTTGGTGAGTCTCGATTTCAAAGATGATTATCAGGAAAAAATTGCTCGGTTTGTTTCTCGAAAGAAGCCTGCTTCGGAAATAGGATGGTTTGCCGAGACCAATGCCAATAAATTTATTCCCAGAATTGATGACCGTTGGTCGGGAGCTATTCCTGCAACAATGATTATCAGGGGCGATCAAAAGGAATTTTTAGAACAAACAGTAACTGTCAAAGATATTGCGGATATTGTTGATAGTTGGCTGAAATAAATCGGACATTGAATTTCCTGTCACCATACAAATTCCTAAATCGTTTTATAAGGGAAGAGTCTCTGGAGCCTTCGCTTAACTGGGGCATTCGTATGGGTATTGCCATGGTTGTGCCACTCGCGTGGGGGGCAGCTACCGGGCATTTGGAGGCAGCGCAATGGATAGCTCTAACCGCAGAATGTATTTGTTGGGTAGAGCTTAGAGGCTCCACCAGTTTTCGTTTCCGCATTCTTTTGGGGGGCATTTTTCTCGCACTTTTTTTTACGCTTTTAGGTACGCTGACCGGACCATCTATTGGATGGAGTCTTTTAGCAATGGCGTTTGTAGGGTTGCTCACAAGTTTGTTTAAGAATCTGGGAGATCGAGGCAGCGCTCTGGCTGTATGTGTATTCGTCTTATATATTATGAGCAACGAGTATCCGGTTAGCAGTACGGAAGGATTGCAGCAAAGGATGCTCTATGTGTTTATTGGTGGTGTCTGGAATTTGGTCGTGGGAATGATAGCCTCAGCGTTTATCAGGGCGCAGGAGCCCTATCGGCGCTCCATTGCCATAATATGGAAGTCAATTTCGGCGTTGATTTCATCCGTCGGCCAAGGTTGGGATGGAAAGAGACCGAGGTGCGGACTGCACGAAATTTATGTGAAAGAACAACTCGTGCGCCGGGCGATCGACAGCTCGTTTCAGTTTTACGAGTCCTCTGCGGATCAGGTGAAACAGCAAGATTCACCGGAGTACCCGCTGGCACATACCAGAAAGGCAACTGCATTAGTAGCTACGCATGTGATGGCGATCGGAGAGGAATTAGAGGGTGTGGGAATCAAATCTCTGGATGATAGTTTGCGACTGAAACTGAATGCCCTATTCAAGGCTTTGCAACAGTTGGCAGACCGCATGGCTGTTTACATACTCACGCTGAAGCCTGAGGAGGAGTTATTATTGCACTCCGGGATTCGAAGAATCCGAAAACTGGCCATGATGATTGGCGAATATCCTTTGGAGGAGCCCAGGCAAAAGGCTGTCGCGAAGAGAGTGGCGCAACTGACTGAGCGATTGGTGCGACTGGTAGAGACCTCTATGCGCCGGATGCAGGAAATAGGAACAGAGCTTCCCGTTTATCGTTCATACTCCCTGATCAAGACACTTTATGTATTGCATCCCCGGTACCTGATCAGGAATATCAGACTCCTGTTTAGCTTCAACACGTTTATGGTGCGGTATGCCGTACGGACGGCGCTGGCAGCAACCTTGGCATTGGGGATTTCCAAATGGTTTGATATCGAACGTGGTTACTGGATTCCCTTAACTGTGATCATTATTATACAGCCCTATTTCGGAGCAACCCTCCGAAAAGCAATGGATCGGATCATCGGAACCGTACTGGGTGGAATAGTAGGTAGTTTGATCAGATTGCTACCCACCGGGTTGTTTCTTCAGGAATTAATGCTGTTTATCGCGGCGATACTGACCGTCTATTATTTGCGCCGAAGGTATTCAGTAGCGGCTTTTTTCATGACTATAACACTTGTATTGCTGTTTACGATCGATCAGACTTTCGATCCGCACATGATATGGATTCGGGCCTTGAGTACCTTGGGGGGAGCAGCCTTGGCTATTATAGCAGGATTTGTGCTGTTGCCGGACTGGGATAGCGAATGGCTTCCCTCTTATTTGGCAGCGGCGGTGAGCTCCAATTATACATATATGAAAGCTACTTTCGTTCCGGAGCAACAAGAGCTAACCTGGACGCGTTATAAAAGAGATGCCGAAGTAAGAAACAGCAATTTGTACGATTCCTTTATTCGCTATATGCGTGAACCGGCTTTAAAGAAGAAGCAGTTCGTACTCTATTATCAGATCGTTACCCATAACATGCGACTAACTCGAGAGTTAAATAATATCAATATCGAGGAAGATAGTGGAAGGGAAGGAGTAGCGGCGGATCCGGAATTGCAAAGGCAAAGAATAGAGTTGGTGCTGGAATTGTTTAATAAGGTGATGGTAGAAGTCCATGAATTAGCACCTCAGCAGCCATCCGGATTAATTGGCCTGGAACTTGCAGGAAAAGTGAGGAGTTTGACTGAAGAACAACTGACTTATGTCAACCGGATGATAATCGAACTTAAAGCGATGAACTATGAGTTGGAGCGGCTCAACTTATCCAGAAGGCCACTCGGACATCATGAGGAGGTTCGAACAAACCAATAACGGAGCAACAACTTAAAACCCGATTATGAATTATCTAGGTCATGCTTTTCTATCTTTTGGAGATACCGAATTACTCACCGGGAACATGATCGGCGATTATGTGAAAGGAAGAAAGGTGCTGGAGACTTTTCCCGACGGAGTACGGAAGGGGATAGAGTTGCATAGAAGTATCGATATGTTTACAGATAACCATCCGGCGATAGCAAGGGCGAAGGTATGGTTTAGGCAAGATTATGGATTGTATGCAGGGGCATTAATGGATAGTTTGTTTGATCATTTTCTTGCAGGAGATGCCCGTTATTTCAATAATGAAGCGGATTTATTGGCATTTACCCAGAAGACGTATCAGGAGTTGGAGTCGATGCAACAGTACTTCCCGTCTCAGTTTGCTAGTTTGTTTCCCTATATGAAAGAGCAAAACTGGCTTTATGGTTACCGTACCATGAGAGGAGTAGAGAGAGCCTTGGGTGGATTGCAAAGGCGCGCCAAATATATGCCTGCAACGGATAAGGCCTACGAATTATTCATTACTAATTACTACGCATTGGCACAATGTTATTTCGAATTTATGGATGATATGGTCAGGTTTGTTAAAAAAAAGTTAACCAGCTAGTCACCCCATAGATGCGATTTTACCTTTGCACCAACACCGGTCAACCATGAAATTTTTACTTAGCTATATAATCCATTTTTTCTCACTGTGTTTCTTATTGTCCTGCAGTAATTTCGATACGAATTCGGAGGTGGGCAGTGGGGAGGCGTCCGCAGATAATTCGGGGGTTTACAGCACTATTCGCTTGAATTACGCTGATACCAGCAGTGAGTCCTGGAAAGAAGTGCGCGACCGGCTGGATTCTTTTTATTCGGTTCAGGTTAAAGCCGGATTTAACGGTAGCGTATTGATTGGCTACGAGGGGAAGATTTTGTATGAGCGTTATTTTGGTGTAAGCAACCGGGAGAAAAAGATACCCTTGGATTATGGGGCTTCAGTACAGCTGGCTAGTGTTACCAAGACTTTCACCAGTGCGGCGATATTATACTTGTTTCAAAACAATTACCTCAACATCGATGATCCTGTTAAAGTGTATTTACCTTCTTTTCCCTACGAAAAGATAACGGTTAGAATGTTATTGAATCACCGTTCCGGTTTGCCGGAGTATCTGCACTGGGTGCCTAAGTACCATACAGATTCGCGCAAACCGATTTATAATAAGCAGGTCTTGGAATTGATGGCGAAGCATAAACCGCCATTGCAGTTTCAACCCAATAGTCGCTTTAGGTATTGCAATACCAACTATGCTATGTTGGGCAGCATTATTGAAGTGGTAACCGGTATGTCTTACAAGCAGTTTATGGAGGAGCGTATTTTCACGCCATTGGGTATGGAGAATACCTTCGTTTTTGATCCTGCCGATGGCTTACCGGAAACAGCCACCATCAGTTATAAAGCAAGTTGGGTTCCCGACCCTGTGATGTTTGCAGACGGCGTTTATGGTGATAAGGGGATTTATAGCACCGTTCGTGATCTGTATCGTTGGGATCAATCTTTTTATCAGAAAAAATTACTCGACAACGAGACTATGGAACTGGCTTACGGTCCGTGTTCCTTCGAACTGCCCGGTATCAGGAATTATGGGTTAGGCTGGCGCATGCTTTGCTATCCTGATGGATACAAGATTATCTATCATAATGGTTGGTGGCATGGGAATAACACCTGTTTCTACCGTTTTATAGAAGATAATTTTACGATAATTGTTTTGGGCAACCGGTATAATAAATCTATCTATAAGCAGCCACAGGTGTTATATAGCATTGTGAAAAAGACCGAACAAAATGAAAATTTCTTGACGGGAGATTAAGATTAGTCACAGCTTCCGTCTGGCTTGCAAGTCTGACCTTCCGTAATTTTCAATTGAATATCCGTATTGGCAGTTCTCCATTCCTGGAATGATTTCTCAATTGTTTCCAGGAATACTTCAACATCCTGAGCTCCGGAAACTGCATATTTTCTGTCGAAAACGAAGAAGGGCACTCCTCGAACACCGATCTTATGGGCTTCCGTGATATCGGCACGAACAGCATCGGAATATTTGTCGGATGCCAGCACTGATTGTAAATCAGCCGGATTTAAGCCGAGTTGTCCACCCAACTCAAGCAAGGTGGATTGGTCATCAATATTTTTACCATCAGTAAAATAAGAACGGAATAACAATTCTTCAGCCTCATTTTGCTTGCCGTGATCTTTGGCAAAATGCAAAAAGCGATGAGCGTTGAAAGTATTGGCAACGACAGAAATATCAAAACGGTAGGTGAGGCCTACTTTGGCGGCCATATGGGTAACCTGATCATTTAGCTGTTTGGCCTGGGCTACAGAAATACCTTTGTGTTCTGCTAAAAATTCATTGATGTTTTTCCCGGGAGTGGTTTTGACATCCGGAGAAAGCTGAAAGCTCTTCCATTCGATTTCAATATTTTCCTTATCGGGAAATTGCGCAAGCGCCGATTCGAATTTCCTTTTACCAATGTAGCAGAAAGGACACATAATATCGCTCCATATTTCCACTTTCATTTTCTTATGCATAATTGTATCGTTTACTATGGGATTTTCTGCCGGAAGTTGCGATTGACCGCAAGCTGAAATGTGAAAAAGTAAAATAAGACTGACAATAAGTAGTTGCATACGCTAAAGTATCAGATTTTCCGGGAACTTGAGCTAGGAGCAATTGCCACGCGATGCGAATAGGGTAGGTGGGAAAGCAGATACACAATTCTTCCGAATCGTGTATCTGCAGTAATATTAGTGGCGTTCCAAAGAACTAAAGAAGAAGTTACCTTCGATTTGTGCGTTTTCATCGCTATCAGAACCGTGAACTGCATTCTCTCCCAGAGAAGTTGCATATAGTTTTCTGATCGTACCCTCTGCAGCTTCAGCAGGATTGGTAGCTCCGATCAAAGTACGGAAATCTGCAACTGCGTTGTCTTTTTCAAGAATGGCAGCTACAATTGGCCCGCTACTCATGAATTCGGTTAATTCACCGTAAAAAGGACGTTCTTTATGTACTTCATAAAAAGCTTTTGCCTGATTCAGGCTGATATGAGTGTACTTCATGGCAACGATACGAAAACCTGCAGCTTCGATTTTTTGCAGGATATTGCCAATATGACCGTTCCGGACCGCATCCGGCTTGATCATGGTAAATGTGCGATTTGACATAGGTATTGATTAGCTTTTTTTTTGATTTTGATGTCGCAAAAGTAGGTATTTGTTTAAAAACGAAATGGTAAAGTTGACCGTGAAAATGGGAAAATGTATAGTTTTGACGAATGATGCGCGTTTTGACTTTGCTGGTTGCGATTGTATGTACACTTGCAGCTTGTCGCCCGGAAACTTATACTCCCCGCCCCAGGGGCTATTATCGAATTCATCTTCCGGAAAAAGGGTATCAGTCGTTCCAACAACCGGAGTATCCCTATGGGTTTGAATACCCCGTTTATGCCAAAATAGTCAGAGATACAGTGTTTTTCAATGAAAAGCCGGATAATCCTTATTGGATCAATATGAATTTTCCGGATTTTAACGCCCAAGTGTTCATGACTTATAAGGAAATAGGAAAGGATCAGCCTTTTGAACAGCTTCTGGAAGACGCATATAAGATGTCGTATTTTCATGATATAAGAGCGGATTATATCGCCGACCATGTGTTTAGGACTCCAAGAAATGTTTCCGGGATCGTATATAATGTTGGTGGAAATGCGGCTTCTAATATTCAGTTTTTTGCCACCGATTCGGTCAAGCATTTTCTTTGGGGAGCACTGTATTTCAATGTCACACCCAATGCCGATTCACTCAAACCAGTGCAGGAATTCTTGCGGAAGGACCTCGATCATATGATCGAAACTATGTACTGGAAAAACTAGTCAATCAGAGTTTTTCCTGCTCGCTCCAACTTCAAGATGATCGCCAAATATTTGTGAAAAATAGCCTTTTCACACCATCCGAGCGAGGTGGTACCCAACGAAATTTATAAGCTTAGCTTATCTTTATATACCCGGTTGTTTGGTTATAATTTTTATTTCATGATTTTTTCTTCGAAGCTGATAGAAGATGCTGTGCAAGAGTTCTCTCGCCTTCCCGGGATTGGGAGGAAAACAGCATTGAGGATGGTCTTGCATTTACTTAAGCAAGAAAAGCAGGAAGTGGAACAATTTGCTACAGCCGTAGCTAAGATGCGTAATGAAATTCAATTCTGTAAGGATTGTCATAACGTGGCGGATAACGAACTATGCAGCATATGCGCTAACCCGGGTAGAAATCGCAGACAGGTTTGTGTGGTGGAGAATATCAGGGATGTAATAGCTATCGAGAGCACACAGCAGTATAGCGGACTGTACCATGTGTTGGGCGGTATTCTCTCTCCGCTAGATGGCGTTGGTCCGGAGCAATTGTTTTTATCAAATTTGAATGAACGTGTCGCCAATCACGGTGTAGAAGAATTGATCATGGCGATCAGTCCGACCATCGAGGGGGATACTACCGTCTATTACATCGCTCGCCAATTAAAGGACCTGCCGGTAAAAATCACTACAATCGCAAGGGGTATTGCATTTGGCGGCGATTTGGAATATACTGATGAGATGACACTCGCCCGGTCAATCGCGAAACGACTCCCGGTGGAGAATTATGTGCAGATGGGATAATTATTTCCAACCTCACTGATAAGTTCTACCGGCTATTATTCCTGACCCATTTTCAGCATGTATGTATGAGTAGCAACGGACTTCGATTCGATACCTTGACAGGTGTATCTATGGATGTTTTGGTAGGCGCATTTAATCGTGCGTTTGAAAACTATTTTGTGCCTATGCACTTGAGTGTTGAGCAGCTCAGTCAGAAGCTGGCGGCCGAAGGTTTTCATCCCGAATTTTCTGTCGGTGCATTTGATAGTAACGAACTAG
>CAZWPF010000008.1:0-50093 GCA_964636205.1 uncultured Chitinophagaceae bacterium
TGTGGGTGCTACCGGGCTCGAACCGGTGACCCCTACCCTGTCAAGGTAGTACTCTGAACCAACTGAGCTAAGCACCCTAAATTCGGGAAGCAAAGATACACAAAGGATTGGTTCATAAAATAGTTCGTCGTACCGAACAGCTAATTTTTAATGCTTTAAATCATTTTTTTGTGAAGTTCAGTAAAATCCATAGCGATAACATCAGGTTCTTGGAATCGATAAACGATTTAATCCTCCTAACAGACAAAGAGGCAATTGAACGTTGCGCCTCCGATGAAACCGAAGATTTTAGCTTTTTGCCAGAAATTGTCGTGCAACCAAAATCCGTTGAAGCTATAAGCGCTTTATTGGCATATTGTCACCAACATCATATTCCCGTCACGCCGAGAGGTGCCGGCACCGGATTGAGTGGTGGTGCACTACCTGTGTTTGGGGGAGTGGTGTTGGACATGAGCCGACTGCATCGGATCCTGCATGTCGACACAGATAATTTTCAAGTTACCGTAGAGCCGGGTGTTATTACTCAGGAACTGCAAACCCATGTTGCTGCGCTGGGCTTATTCTACCCTCCTGATCCGGCCAGCAAGGGTAGTTGCACAATTGGTGGAAATATCGCGGAGAACTCGGGTGGACCAAAAGCACTCAAATATGGCACAACCAAAGACTATGTACTGAATCTGGAAATGGTATTGCCTACAGGAGAAATTATAAATACGGGCGCCAATGTTTTGAAAAATGCAACCGGCTACAATCTCACCCAACTGGTAACCGGCAGTGAAGGCACATTGGGCGTGGTCACCAAAATTGTTCTCAGGCTATTGCCGTCTGTGAAGCACGATATCTCATTGTTAGTCCCATTTTACAAAATCACCGAAGCTTGCACTGCTGTAAATTCTATCTTCCTCGCAGGCCTCAGTCCGTCCGCACTCGAATTCATGGAGACTGACGCGATTCAACTCGCGATGGATTACAGCTCAAACTCCCCCATTAATATAGATCCGGGAATTGAGGCTTTACTTTTAATAGAATTAGATGGCAATAACATAGATCAGCTTTATGCAGACGCGGCGGTGGCAGCTACAGTATTGGAACAATACAAAACGGGGGAAATCTCGGTAGCCGATAGCCAGGCCCAAAAAGATAAGCTTTGGGCGCTAAGGCGAGTTGTCGGAACGGCGGTCAAATCGCAATCAGTTTACCGGGAAATCGATACGGTCGTGCCTAGGGCGTCCCTACCGCAACTAATTGATGCTGTAAAATCAATTTGCCTGGGTTACCAACTCCGCTCTGTTTGCTATGGCCACGCCGGAGACGGGAATGTACATGTAAACATCCTGAAGGGAGATATCCCGGATCATCTTTGGCAGGAGAAAATTCATGCCTGTACACGGGAAATCTTCGTCCAAGTAGCCAATTTGCGCGGAACGCTTTCGGGAGAGCATGGCATCGGAATGATCCAAAGCGAATTTATGGATATAGTATTCAGCACGGCACAACTCGATTTGATGAGGAGAATAAAAGATGTTTTTGATCCGCATGGCATCATGAATCCGGGAAAAATATTTATTACCCCCGGAGCGTAATAAATTAAGTAGATTATTAACTTTTTCAAACACGGAAATAAGTATTTTTGTAGTATGTGGACAACCCGATTTATCATTATTGCTCTAATATCATGCTTTCATTTGAGCGCATCTGCTCAGGATGTATATACTAGTAGCGGCAGAACAGTCGAACAGTCGAAAAAACTGCAGCGCGAAAAGGAAAAAGGCTTTGACCCGAGTAAGATCGTCTTTGGTGGCGGTTTGGGGTTAGGCTTTGGAACGATCACGAATATCGCTGCCTCGCCGGTTATCGGCTACAGGATTACTGACAATTGGGTCGCAGGTGTTGGGATCGGCTATCAATACCTGAGTGTCAAGGATTACTGGAAGATGCCCCGCCCAAACACGCGTCCTCAGGCTTATGAATACTTTCCCTACAGATCAAGCATTTATTCAGGGTCGGTTTGGACTCGTTATGTGATTTGGAGGAATATTTTTGTACATGCCGAATACGAGCAAAATTTCATGTCATTCCGCAGGTATTACCAGGAATGGGACTACCAATCCAACGGTCAAGCAACGAAATACGAGAACATCAACTATAATGCTCCGGCATTATTGTTGGGAGGTGGCTTTCGGCAGCCCATCAACGATCGCATCTCTCTGGTGTTGATGGGTCTCTACGATGTGATCCAGGATCAGTATAGCCCTTATCAAAATAGGATAGATTTCCGTATTGGAGTAAATGTGGGATTCTGAGAATGGAATAACATAACATGAAAAAGGCGCAAAATTTTGCGCCTTTATTTTTTCATAAAAACTATTAGAGAGCCGTTCTTGGCAAACACTTTATTTATGCCATTGCTGCTGATAAATGTACTCTGCAATTTGCACTGCATTGGTAGCTGCTCCCTTTCTTAAATTATCAGCTACCACCCAGCAATTGAAGCTATTATCCAAAGAATAATCCCTTCTGATTCTTCCAACAAAAACCTCATCCCTGCCGGCCGCATACAAAGGCATGGGGTATTCATTTTTTGCAGGATCATCAAGTACAACTATACCAGGCGATTCGGCCAACAAAGTCTTCAGTTCAGCCTCATCAAAATCATTTTTCAATTCTACATTTACACTCTCACTATGTCCACCCATCACCGGCACCCTAACCGTGGTAGCCGTCACCCGAATCGAATCATCCCCCATTATCTTGCAGGTTTCCATTATCATTTTCATCTCCTCTTTGGTATATCCATTCTCCTGAAACACATCAATATGAGGAAGAACATTCATGTCAATCTGGAAGGGATACACCCCTTGCCCTTGTCCACCTGAGCGTTGGTCCATCAACTCGGCCACCGCTTTCTGACCGGTACCGGTGACAGATTGATAAGTGCTGACTACCACCCGCTTAATACCGTATTTTTTATGGATTGGATTGAGCACCACTACCATTTGAATAGTAGAACAGTTTGGATTGGCAATAATATAATCTTCCGGAGTAAGCGTATGTGCGTTTACTTCCGGCACCACTAATTTCTTTGTAGGATCCATTCGCCATGCCGAAGAATTATCCACCACCCTACAACCAACTTCCGCAAATTTAGGCGCCCATTCCAATGAAGTGGAACCGCCTGCAGAAAACAAAGCCAGATCCGGCTTCAATGCAATAGCCTCAGTAGCAGTAACAACGGGATATTCCTTACCCTTGAAAACGATCATCTTACCGGCGGAACGCTCCGATGCAACCGGTATTAATTCAGTCACAGGAAAATTCCGCTCTTCTAAAACCTTTAAGATCGTCGTACCCACCAAACCGGTGGCACCTACTACTGCAATGCGCATAAGTTATTGAAATTTGCAGCGAAATTAAGAAATCGAAACTGATCTGCCGAAAAGGGGGGAAATTACCGAACTTTGTCAGCCTCACTGAAGCATGTTTACCGTTCATGAAAGATCTCGCCGCCCTTCGTCCCTACTTTTTACGTTATAAATGGCGTCTTTTACTGGGCATTTTGTTTGTTAGCATTTCTAACTTATTTGCCGTGATCCCTCCGGCAATTATCAGAAATGTGTTAGATACCATTCAGGAACAAATTAATTCGTACCATTTGTTAACGGGCAGTAAGCTTGCCTTACCGATGAAAAAACTGATGCTGAATCTGGTGTTTTGGAATGGCATTTTACTCCTGGGACTAGCATTAACGCGGGGATTGTTTATGTTTCTGATGCGACAGACGATCATTGTGATGTCGCGACTGATCGAGTTTGATCAGAAAAATGAAATTTACGCACATTACCAACGCTTACATACTCATTTTTATAAAATCAACGCGACGGGCGATTTAATGAACAGAATTTCCGAAGATGTCTCCCGGGTAAGGCAGTACACCGGCCCAGCAATTATGTATGGTGTAAACCTTACGGTATTGTCAATCATGTGTATTTGGGGCATGCTGAGAGTAGATGCTTGGCTGACACTGTTCGTCGTACTCCCACTTCCCTTTCTGGCCTTTGTCATTTACTATGTCAATGGGATCATCTTCAGAAAAAGCGAAAAAATCCAATCTCAGTTATCCGCACTTACCGCTACTGCTCAAGAATGTTATTCCGGCATCCGGGTTATCAAATCCTTTGTGCAGGAACAAGCTATGCGGCATTTCTTCAATGTAAATT
Organism: uncultured Chitinophagaceae bacterium; assembly: GCA_964636205.1. Lineage (GTDB taxonomy): Bacteria > Bacteroidota > Bacteroidia > Chitinophagales > Chitinophagaceae > JBEBVQ01. The sequence continues at coordinate 4,218 of CAZWPF010000008.1, forward strand.
CTGAAAAATACAAGAAAAGCGCGGTCAATCTTTCCCTGACCGAAGCAATATACGTGCCCTCGATGACCTTATTTGTGGGTCTCAGTATGCTGAGCACTATCCTGGTTGGCGGTTATATGGCCATACAAGGCACAGTAACAGCAGGTAATATCGCGGAGTTTGTTATTTACATCAATCTTTTACTGTTTCCGATTTCCAGTATCGGATGGGTTGCTTCTATAACACAACGGGCAGCCGCATCTCAAAAACGAATTAATGAGTTTCTAAACACGGAGCCGGAAATCGTGTCGCCTCCCGATGCTGTTAGAAAAACTATTCAGGGGCATGTTGTATTCGAGGATGTTAGCTTTACGTATCGTCATACGGGAATCCGTGCGTTAAACGATTTCTCTCTGGAAGTGAAACCCGGACAAAAAGTAGCAATAATTGGAAAAACAGGTTCAGGCAAGTCAACCCTCGCTCAGCTCATTTTGAGGATGTATGATATCGATAAAGGGCGAATAACGGTCGACGGACTGGAATTAAAACAGTTCGACCTCCATCATCTGCGGCAGCAGATTGGTTATGCACAACAGGAGCCATTCCTTTTTAGTGATACCATTTATGAGAATATCCGTTTCGGGCGGCACGATGCCACTGAGGCTGAAATCAAAGAAGCGGTGCGTATGGCCGATTTTGAAAAAGACATTTCCAAATTAACTCAAGGGTATGAAACGGTGATCGGGGAAAGAGGAGTTATGCTTTCGGGCGGTCAAAAGCAGCGACTTGTGCTGGCAAGAACAATTTTGAGGAATAATCCATTGCTGATTTTGGATGAATCATTATCAGCTGTAGATACCCAGACCGAACAAAATATTCTGAAAAACCTAAGTGGTTATATAGCCGATAAAACCGTTCTGGTAATTACCCACCGACTGTTTACAGCTTGGTCCTTTGATCAAATTATAATGTTGGATAACGGTAAAATTATCGAGCAGGGTACACACGAGTCTCTGATGAATCTGAATGCCCATTATGCAGCACTCTTCCGTCATCAGTCGATGCAGGAAGGCGGGTTCCGGGGAGCAGTCTGAAATTGGCAATTACGGGGTTATGGTCACTGAGTGAAGTCCGTGGAGATTTGAAACCTGCTATTTTAAATTTTGAAGGATGATACATTATATAGTCAATCCTAAGGGTAGGCAATATCCCATTATACGTTCTTCCCAAACCGCGTCCGCCTTGGGCAAAGGCATCTTTTAACTCCCCTTTGATAGTGGTGTAAGTATAAGACCCCGGGAGGTCGTTGAGATCTCCGCAAACTATGACCGGGTAAGGACTTTCAGCTATGCTTTCTGCAACCCTTTCGGACTGAATTGCTCGTTTAACATAAGCTTTTTTGAACTGACGAGCATAGTTTTCTGAGACTTCTCTGGGAATATATACCTCCCTTCGGCTTTTCATTTCCTCTATAAACTTCTTATCCTTATCCAATAAAAGAAACGACTGCAGATGAATAAAATAAGCTCTGACCATTTGTCCATCCGGCAGTTCCAAATCGCAATGCATCATTTTGATATGCTCCGCTATCTCAATTTCCTTCATATTATGCACCGGGTAACGTGAATAAAGTGCCGTGCCCACATAGATTTTGGTGCCCAATGTATTGTCGTAAGAGAAACGATACTCCCTGAATCCCCCTTCCTTCAAAAAATAGTCGCTATACGGTTTCATCGCATCTTTCCAGTCCGTATAAAACTCCTGCAGACATAGCACATCGGGTTGCTCCTCTTTGATGAGCTGCATTATGCGTTGAGGAACGGATTTGTCGACCGGCCGATCGTATATACCCAAACCGTGCACATTCCAGGTCATAACTTTCAATTTCCCCTCACCGGGATTCAGATCATTCTTGGTAAAGAAGTTCAACCCAAATACCGAAGCGACCAATCGATACATAAATACAAGCAGCACTACAGAAGGAATAGCCCGCCATTTGCGGCTGGTAAACAACCAAATTAAAGCAAACAAGGCATTTACTATAATTGCGAACGGAGTGGTAAGGCTAGCCAGTGCGAGATATGGAGCCTGCGTGGGGCTTGTTACTGATGCGAAATAACAAAGAAACAGCCATAAAACTGCCACCAGGTTTATTAAGAAAAAAATCTGGCCAAACAATCTTCCAAAAAAACCGGCTATCCGTTTCATTCTTTTGTTCCGGTTAATTATTCACCCTTACTGCTGGCACGCATCAAAAACTCACGCTCTTCTTTAGTCAGCGAATCGTAACCTTTGCGATTTATTTTGTCCAATAACTCGTCAACTCTTTGCTCTTCCGTTACATTCCTGTTCGCGCGCATATCTTTCCAAACCTGCTCCCTGTATTTATTACGATTGGCGTTAGCCGAAGGTGTAAACATTCGATTCACCGAATCGCTCAAATTATACCACCAGTCTCCAGGCTTCAATCCGTTTTTAAGCATTTTTACATACAGAAAACCCATCAGTCCGCCACCGACCACCATAGCGATATAGGGCAACTGCATGTTGGTACGCAAGAGCATCAATATCCCGAAAACTGTCGCCATGATTGGCAATGGAATGCTAAAAGTCTCACTAAGATAAAGCCTGTACCTGGGCGAAAGCGTCAATGCAGCAACGGCGAAAGCAGTCACTCCGGCATGGGCTCCCAAAATATATTTCCCGGGAGGTACTACAACGCCGGGTACTAGCTGAATCAACAAATAAAATATACCCCCCATTACCAATCCGTAAAAAAACATGGGAATTATTTGTCGATGTCCTAACAGCATCTGTACAACACTCCCAAAGACGTACAACCACACCATATTCGAAACCCATTCCCAGAAGCCATAGTGCGACCAGCCATAAGTGAATAATGTCCAGAAAGACGACCAGAAAGACGAAACTACCGGCAAACCAATATATGGCTCGATCAACTGAACTGCCTGCGGAAACTTATAATATGCAAAAGCCTGAAAACATACAGCTATAAATAAAACAGCTACATAGCCAACACCGCTGATCATCACCAGTTTCAATACCGAATTCTGCTGAAAACCTGGTATCCTGAACTTCGAACTCGAACTTAAACTTGCCATAATATAGAATGATTGCTTACCGACCTATTTGGATCTAAATCCATTTCGATCTCTAAACTAATTACCTGTTAATTTTTTAGATGAACGAGTTCATCATATCATTTCCAATGCTCACTTTGCTCCTTCAAACTAATAAAACCTGTCTCTCAGTCTCCGGTTCCAATAGCGAAGTAAGAGAAAAGCAAACAACATTCCACCGAGATGTGCGAAATGCGCCACATTGTCACCCGCAGAATTCCGGATGCCCGCATATAATTCAAACAAAGCATAGAAGGCAACAAAGTATTTGGCGCGGACAGGCAAAAAGAAATAAAGATAAATCAACGTGTTCGGGAACAGATAACCGAAGGCAAACAAGACGCCGAATACCGCACCGGAGGCACCCACAGTTGCCTGATTTATCGCGGTATAGTAATATTGATTTATCAAACTTACCGATTCTGATCCGCAGTTGGGGCAATAAGGATTGCTTCCCCAGAAGTTGCTCAAAGACTGGAAAGCGGGAATATGCCCAACACTCTGATCGTCAATAAATTTCAGAAAACGTTCATAAACCGGATTGCTTTGGTATTCCACAAAGGCTGTCGCCAAATTGTGAAACTGATATCCTAAAACGAACAAGTGTAGAAAAGCAGCACCGAGCCCGCATACAAAATAGAACACTAAAAAACGCTTCGCCCCCCACATGTTTTCCAGAATAGAACCAAACATCCAAAGCGCAAACATATTAGAAAATATATGCAGCAAGGTGGTTTGCAGGTATGCCATATCGGAACTACCGTGCAAAAACATATGAGTAATCAACTGCCATGGTTTGAAATACTCCGATCTCCAATAATGTAAACCGAAATAATCTGCCAAGTCAATACCACGACTACCTAAGACCAACTGTGCAGCGACAACCAGTATATTGATGATGATGATATTCTTTACCACAGGCGGGAGTATCTGAAATCCCGAAGGCCTGAATTCTCTCATATAATGTAATTTAAGACTGCTTCCTGAACAACTGCAGTCAATTCAAGTATATACTGCCAAAATTATCCTATTAGAGGTAGGCGCCAAAATTATCAGCAAAAATTCTGAAGGCATTAAGAACTGATTGAATAGTTTCAGATGGCAACACCGCCTGAATAGTGTAAATTTGCCTCCTAATATAACAGAATTAACTGAAATGATTGCGATCGACCATGTGCTGCTCAGCGATGAAATTGTGGAAGAAGAATTTGTCTGTGATCTGAACAGCTGTAAAGGCGGGTGTTGTGTAGACGGAGATTGCGGTGCGCCGCTGACCAAAGAAGAAACTACTATCCTTGCAGAAATTTACCCTATCGTAAAACCCTATATCCCGAATCATTTTGCAGCTGTGATCGAAGCTCAAGGCACCCATGTGATCGATGACGAGTTTGGCTATGTTACCCCCACTGTAGAGGGCGGAAGTTGTGCTTATGCTTATAACGACGAGGCCGGCATTGTGAAATGCGGCATCGAAAAAGCATGGATTGACGGGAAAATCGAATTCAAAAAGCCGATTTCTTGTCATTTATACCCCATTCGGATAAAAGAACGGCCTGATTTTGATTTAGTTAATTACGCACCCCGTAAAAAACTATGTAAACCGGCCTGTAAGCTGGGAAGACAACTTAAAGTACCGGTTTATAAATTTCTGAAAGAACCCATTATCCGGAAGTACGGACAGGAATTCTATGATACACTAGATGCAGTAGCGCAGAAAATGCGCGAAACAACTACTTGAGTTTCTTATACTGCAGTCCCATATTCCAAAACATAAAGGCCCATTTGTCTGCTTGCTCACTAATTACCATACTAGTGGGCTTACCTGCACCATGTCCGGCCTTAGTTTCAATACGAATCAAGGCAGGGTTGCTACACGATTGTACTTCCTGAAGGGCTGCAGCAAATTTAAACGAATGCGCAGGCACCACTCGATCGTCATGATCGGCAGTCATTACCATTGTGGCCGGATAACAAACGCCTCTTTTTACATTATGAACCGGGGAATAACCCAATAGATATTCAAACATCTCCTTGCTCTCGTCGGCTGTACCATAGTCATATGCCCAACCCGCACCGGCTGTAAACTTATGATAACGAAGCATATCCAACACACCGACCGCAGGGAAACAAACTTTAAATAGATCCGGACGTTGGGTCATACATGCGCCAACTAACAAACCTCCATTTGAGCCCCCACTGATCGCAAGATAATCTTTCGAAGTGTACTTTTCGCGAATCAGATATTCTGCTGCAGCGATAAAATCATCAAATACATTTTGCTTATCTAGCTTAGTTCCGGCCTTATGCCACGCATCACCGTATTCTCCGCCTCCACGCAAATTCGCTACAGCGTAAACCCCTCCTTGTTCCATAAATACGATATTGCTCACACTGAATGAAGGTGAAAGACTGATATTGAACCCGCCATAGCCGTAAAGCATTACCGGATTCTTTCCGTTTAACTTAATTCCCTTTTTATATGTGAGGATCATAGGCACCTTAGTACCATCTTTAGACGGATAAAACACCTGTTTGCTCTCATACTCATCGGGATTAAATCGAACTTCGGGACGTTTATAAACACGGGAAGTACCTGAAGCTATATGATACTCAAATATGGTGGGTGGGAAGATGTAAGAAGTAAACGAATAATAAATTGTGGTATCCTCGTCCTTACCGCCAAAGCCACTGGCAGAACCCAAACCTGGCAGCTTAATTTCGCGCTCCATATTACCATCCAGATCATATTGAAAAACCTGAGAGACAGCATCCTTCAGGTATTTTGCAAACAATTTCTTCCCACTGGCACTCACGGACAATGGAAATTCTGTCTCCGGAATCAACTCTCTCCAATTTTCCGGTTCAGGTGCATTTGCATCTACAACTACCATTTTCCTGTTGGGAGCTTCCCGATTAGTAAGGATATATAGTTGACCATCAGCTGCATGCACTACATCAGTCTCGTGCTCAAAACCAGTAATCACCGGGCGAATCGGAGCCTCAGGCACGGTCAGATCACGTATGTACAATTCATTCCCGTAGGTAGCGTTCGCGGCTGTAATAATCAGGTAATGCTCGTCCTCCGTCACTTCAGCACCGACGTATCTCCGCGGAGTGGCCGAACCGCCGAAAATTAATACATCGGATTGCTGATTGGTACCCAACTTGTGGTAGTAGAGTTTATGTTCTTCAGTTTTGCCCGATAAGATGCTACCATCTTCCGGCTTATCGTAGCTGCTGTAGTAAAAGCCATCATTTCCCTGCCAGGCGGTACCGCTAAACTTTACATCAAATAAGGTATCACCTACCTGATCACCGGTTTTAGTATCCAATACGATTAACTTTCTCCAATCTGATCCTCCTTCTGAAATCTGAATTGCACAAAGAGAACCGTCTTTAGTAAAGGAAATTCCCGCTAAAGAAGTGGTTCCGTCTTTTGAGAACTTATTAGGGTCTAAAAACACTTCGGCCGTACCACCCTCTCTTTGACGATACAATACATATTGATTTTGCAGGCCATCATTCTTGTAAAAATAGATGTACTCTCCCTCCCGAAATGGCGCACTGAATTTTTCATAATTCCACAATTCCGTGAGGCGCTCTCTGAATTGTTCTCTAAAAGGAATCTTTCCGAGGTAAGCATCGGTTACTTCGTTCTGCCGACGAACCCAATCCTTGGTGTCTGCAGCCCGATCATCTTCCAGCCAACGGTAAGGGTCGGCCACGTTGACCCCAAAATACTGATCTTGGTGATCAACCTTTTTTGTAACGGGGTACTTCCCGGTAAATTGCGCTTTCTCCTGAGCGGTAGCAGTCATCATACCCATGAAACAAACAATCGATAAAAATGAAATTCTCATAACAAACATTTTAATAGTCAACATGCGAGGCTATCGAGACCGAAAGTAATATCCTTTGAGGATAAAACGGTCAATTGCCGGTCAAACAAGGGTAAATTACCCCCATTCAGGGGATAGTTATGACTTCCCCTCTCCAATCTGTTCACTTGGGCGTTTAAATACGTACTTTTAGTATAATTAATTGCCGGCAGGCTACAGAAATGCTTGGCAAATGGACTTATTTTTGCTGATATTTTTTTTGAAAATTCATCCTCAGACTGAATCGACTGTATAAAATAACCAGAGGCATATTGCTCGCGGTGTTTGGATTGTTGGTAACCTTTGTGCTGCTTATCAATCTGACACCGGTACAACAGTTTATTGCCCAAAAAGCTACAGAGATTCTTTCTAAACAATTAAACACCAAAGTCCATATCGACCATATCCGAATCGATTTGTTGAATCATGTGTTGTTAAAAGGACTTTATATTGAAGATCAGCAAGGCGATACTCTTTTATTTGCCGGTGAAGCCGATGTAAGAATTACGGATTGGTTTTTCCTCAGAAAGGGCACACCGGTTTTAAAATATGCAGGACTGAAAAATAGTGTTGCCCGGCTCAATCGACCCAAAGACTCCCCTGATTGGAACTATCAATTTATTATTGATGCTTTTGCTACGGAGAAAAAGGACACTTCGGCCCCAAAACCGTTTGAGATTGACTTGAAAACGGTGAGACTGGAGCAGCTTCGCTTCTTTATGAATGATGCTTGGCAAGGCAGCGATCTGCATTTGGATATTACAAATGCGGATTTCGATATTCAGAAACTGGATGTACCCGGAAAAAAGCTGGCCATAGATAAAATTGAAATCAGCGAAACAACGGTATTCAATACCAGCTACCCCGCCGGAAAACCCCGAAAGCCCAAAAACCCGAATACACCTGCTATCGATACCACTCCTTTTAATCCCGGCCAATGGTCGGTAAGTCTGAACAATCTCCGAATTAAACAGAGTAATTTCCGACTGGATGCGAATGACCGATTGCCTACACCGGAAGCATTCGATCCGGCACATATTGACATAAAAGAAATTCAGTTAACAGCATCCGGTATCAATATCGTCGGAGATACGATTAAGGGGAGGATCAATTATTTAGCTGCTCAAGAGCGTTGCGGTTTTGTATTAAAGAAAATGCAGGCAGATGTATCCGTGTCGCCCATTGCCTCCATATGCTCCAATCTCTCTATCGAAACTAACAATAGTAAATTGGGTAGCTATTTCGCAATGCTTTATCCTAGGTTCCCGGCGTTTAGAGATTTTGTCGATAGTGTGAGAATGGTAGCCAACCTGCACCATACCTCTGTCGACGTCCGCGACATCTCCTATTTTGCACCCACACTGCGGCAATTTCACCAATCGATGCTCCAGATAGAAGGTCGCGTCACCGGCCCGGTAAGCAATTTAATCGGCACGGGGTTGGAAATCTCAGACGGTATCAGCAGGATTGCCGGCGATTTATCGATGAAAGGATTGCCGGATATCCAAAATACATTTATCGATTATCGCGAGGGACATTTACACACCTCGGGGGAGGGCATTCTTAGGTATGCACCGCTTCTAAGAAATCATCCCTCTATCGCACTGGAAACGCTGAGCTTTGTCGATTTCGAAGGCGACTTTACCGGATACATCAATCGCTTCGCCACCAAAGGAAATCTGATTACTAATTTAGGTTCGTTGCGCACAGATATCCAACTTTTGCTTCCCGAAAATAATTCGAAACCGGAAGAATACGAAGGTCGTTTATCTACAGAAGCGCTCAATCTAGGCCCCTTATTCCGGCTCCCCTATCTCGGACCGGTTTCTCTCTATGCCGATATCCAGGGGCATGGATTTGATCCGGAATCAGCATCTGTAAATTTCCGGTCCAGAATTACTAGCTTGTCGTTAAATAATTATAATTACCGAAATATCATTGCAGAGGGCGTACTCAGACATAAAGTGTTTGAAGGAAAATTACTTGCTGACGATCCAAATATTTCATTGGCCTTCGACGGGAGTATGGATTTCAGCCATGGCAATCAATGGAAATTCAATGCCAGTGCTAATCTCTTGCAAAGCAATTTACATGCGCTTAACCTGACCCGCGACACGGTACTATTATCTGCCGATTTCAATTTAGACTGTACTGCCAGTACTATTGATGATTTTACAGGACATGCCCGACTTTATAATATCGAGCTGACCCGCAATCAAGATCGGGTTAATCTGGATTCTATATATGTTCATGCGGGAGAAACAGCCCCCGGAAACAAATTCATCTTTGTAAAGAGCAACGATTTAGACGCTTCTGTTCAAGGAGACTTCCGCTTGTCCACGCTACCGTTTTCAGTACAACACTACTTGTATGGTTATTTGCCCAATTACATTCCCGCGCCCAAGCAAGAACCCACTGATCAGGATCTGAAATTCGATATCACCACTAAAAACCTGCACCAGGCGCTCGCTGTGCTCTTGCCGGGAGTAAACGGATTTAATGATGCCCAAATCTCCGGGGCTCTCCAAACCGGCTCACAGCAACTGACCTTGAATGCGGTCGTACCATTCGCTCAAATAGGTGATTTTTCATTCTATAAAATGGAAATCAGCAGTACGGGTGATTACCAAAAACTCAATGTAACAGGTAAAGCGCAATCATTGATTGTCGGAGATAGCGCGCTGAGCATGCCCATCTTTGTCAACACTACGCTGGGTAACGACTCCTTGAAATTCCGTGTCGCCACATCTGCCTCTAACACCACAAACAATGGTTCTGCGATCATTTACGGACAAGCCTACGCACGCGGTGATACTTTGCGACTGTCTTTCTTGCCGTCGGAATTTTATTTGGCCGGAAACCGCTGGGATATACCCGCCCGAAACGAAATTGTACTGAGTCGGAAGTTTATTGAAATCAACAACCTCAATATGAGGTCGGGGCTGCAACAAATAAATGTCGCTACCGAAAGAAATAACCAGTCAATCGAAGTTAATCTGAGCAACCTGGATCTGTCACAATTGAGCATGATCAAATCTGTAAAGCGGTATGATCCCGACGGCAGACTCTCTGGCACTATAACCCTTTCCAACCTTTATGAAGAGCCCATGGTATCGGGAGAACTAACCGCCACCGGGGTAAAATCAGGAAAAGAGAACATTGGCAAAATCCATATAGCAGGCCGGTACAATATCAAAAGGAAATTTGCATTGTTACAATCTGGTTCCGGTATCTTTAAAAATACTTCTTCGATGACTTTGTCGGGAGCATTTGGCGTCGATAGCACCAATGAGGGAAAGATGCGCGGAAACATCCAGTTTAACAGCGCCCCTGTTGCTTGGTTGGCACCCTTGCTTCAGGATTATGTAAGTAATTTGGGAGGGAACCTCAATGGCACAGTGCAATTGAGAGGCGCGGCCAGCGCACCAAATATTACCGGCGAACTTTCATTAAGTAATGCACAGGTTAAGGTAGATTATTTAGGCACTAGCTATACCATTCCTAAAGCCGATATTAAGGTTGACAATTATCGGGTTTCTTTCGATGAAATTACGCTGAAAGATCAGTTCAATAATTCTGCGAAGCTAACCGGAAATATCCGTCATGAGCATCTGAGAGATTTTGCTCTGCAGCTCCGACTTACCTCTGATAAATTTGAGGTGGTAAATCTAAAAGAGAATGAAAATGAAAATTTCTACGGGCATCTTATCGCGAAGGTCTCTTCTATGTCGGTAACCGGGCCGGTTGAGAATATCAGAATGTCTATTCAAGCGATTCCTGCCGCCGCCTCCCAACTAATTCTGCCCATGCCTTCCGATCAGGATTTAGGATCTTACAGCTATGCCAGATTTAAAACATACGGGACAGAACAACCCGAAATCAAAAAAAAGCAAAAAAACAGACTCACGGTAAACATCAATGCGGTGGCCACCCCTGATCTAACCACTACCTTGATTCTGGACCCGGTAACAGGAGATGCCATCAATGCCAAGGGCACCGGTAATGTCTCATTAGAAATCAGTCCTGATCAAGATATGGCCATCCACGGGGCATATCAAATCCTAGAGGGTGATTATACCTTTATTTTCTCGCGTAATCTGGCCTTCCGTCGCAGATTCATTATTAATCCGGGCAGCAATATTATTTTCGGTGGTTCCATGGCTAAGACCACCCTGGATGTCAACGCGACTTACCGCACTATGGCCAGGTTGTACGATTTGCTCAGCGATATAGAGAAACAGAGCCAGATGATCCCTGCCAATGAATTGACAGATGCCAAAACTCCACAAAATGTGGATGTAACCTTGTTTATGAAAGGTTCTCTGGAATCGCCCAATCTGACCTTTAAATTGGAAATGCCGGAAAAACGCTCTGTAGGTACCTATGCCTATACCAAACTGGAAAGGGTGAACGCGAATGACAGAGAACTGTTCGACCAGGTAGCGTCTCTCCTGTTAATCAATTCATTTATCCCACCGGAAGGATTGATCGGAACCACTGCTGTATCAGGGGCCATCAACAATATGAGTGATATCATTTCTACCACGGCGTCTTCTCAACTTACCGGTATCGTCAACCGGTTGCTGGGCGATCAGAGCCTGCAAATCGATCTCAAGTATAAGAATTACAATCTGAGTGATGCCTCTTCTAATGGCTTGAATAGAAATGAATTCCGTTTCGGAGTAAGGCAAAATTTATTTAATGACAGAGTAATTGTAGAGGTAGGTAGCGCCTATGACTGGGGCCGCCCCAATGCCTCGGGAAATACGACCAGCAACTTTAACCTCGCCGGAGATTTCAGACTGCAATTCTTACTTACCGAAGATGGCAGAATCCGAACCAATATCTTCCGTACCAGTAATTACGATGTATTGATTGACAAAAATATATCCAGAGCCGGTGCGGGTATTTCTTGGAGAAAAACATTCGATAATTTCGAAGAATTAATGCGAAGTCAGAAATACATACGCAAGAAAGATGCAGCTGATGCTGCCAGAGACAGCATTCCGGCTAAGATTACGCTGAATTAAAACCGACCAACGCATATGGTCTGAACTTTAATATTGCGCCCTTTTAGGGGGATCCGCGGCAATCCACTCAAGAATTAATAAATTTATAATTCGATTATAAGAAATCTGACAGGTGGATTTTTTTGTAATCGTTAGATATTCTCTAAATATCGCCGGCCTTGCGGGATGGAATAGATTATGTCGTAACTTTGCTATTGTATGTGTATCAGACAATCCAAACATTGGATTGCCCCTGCCTGAAAATCTAATTAACATGAAAAAAACGCATATCGTTCTTCTTGTTCTGGTTGCCGCTACGATTTCAATTATTGTGATGAGTTTCGGTCAGTTCAGCACTTACGAAACCTTTGCCTCTGCGGCTAAGCAACCCGGAAATACCTTTCATGTGATTGGCTACCTGGAAACCGAGAGGGAAATGGAGTACGATCCCATTAAAGATCCCAACCATTTTAGCTTTTACGTTAAAGACAAAGCTGACAATATCCAAAAAGTGGTTTTTAACGGAGCCAAACCAACGGATATCGAAAAATCTGAAAACATTGTAATGACCGGATATATGCAAGACGGCGTATTCTATTGTAATAAAATCCAAATGAAATGTCCGTCTAAATATACCAATGATGAAATTGCAGTATCTGCGGATTATCCGGGGTAATGCTATGAAAACACAGGGAATTAGAAAAAGTGATCACCACGCAAACCCATAAAAATTGGACATACAATACATAGGCGAAAACCTCCGACCCGGGCAACTGGGTCATTTTTTTGCAATCCTTTCCTTTGTCGCTGCCTTATTTAGTGCATTTAGTTATTTCCGGTCTGCCCAAACCGAACTGAGCGACAATCAAAACAGCCATATCTGGAAGCTGATGGGTCGATATGGTTTCGCAGTACATGCGCTGGCTGTGGCAGGCGTCTTCTTTACGCTCTATTATATTATTACCCAACACTTATTTGAATATAATTACGCTTGGCAGCATTCTTCCCGATCGCTGCCGATGAAATATCTTTTATCCTGCTTCTGGGAAGGTCAGGAAGGGAGTTTTCTGTTATGGAGCTTCTGGCATTCTGTATTAGGCTTTGTGGTGATGGCCACCGGTGGTAAACTGGAATCCAGAGTGATGACCGTAGTGGCCTTAGTGGAAGCCTGTCTGGCCACTATGCTGCTGGGCTTTTATCTGGGTCCGGAGATCAAAATTGGAAGCACTCCTTTCATTCTCCTGAGACATCAAATGCAGGATGCACCGATATTCATGCAAGCCAATTACTTGCAGTTTATCGAAGATGGCAATGGCTTGAATCCATTGTTGCAGAACTACTGGATGCAGATTCACCCTCCGGTTTTGTTCTTAGGTTTTGCATCTACCCTAATCCCTTTTGCATATACCATTGCCGCTCTCTGGAAAGGAGAATTCCAATCCTGGATTAAACCGGCAAGGAATTGGTCGCTCTTTAGTGGTGCAGCACTCGGAGCCGGCATTATGATGGGTGGAGCATGGGCTTATGAATCGCTAACTTTCGGTGGCTACTGGGCATGGGATCCGGTAGAAAATGCTTCATTGGTCCCGTGGTTGACGCTGATTGCTGCTTTACATACCTTGATTGTTTTTAAAGCTACTGGTCGCACATTTATTACGACAATCATACTTTTTATAGCTACCTACCTCTTTATCTGGTATTCCACCTTCCTCACCAGAACCGGAATTCTCGGAGACACATCAGTGCATTCATTTACCGGTGAAGGGCAGTCGCTAACCTGGCATCTACTGGTGATATTGGGATTGATTCTTTTGGGCTCTGTAGCCCTAATCATCAAGCGCTGGAAAGCTCTGCCTCGTGTAAAAACAGAAGAAGACATTGCTTCCAGAGAATTCTGGATGTTCATTGGCTCTTTTGTGTTATTACTTTCTGCCTTACAAATTATAATCAGTACCTCGATACCGGTATGGGCTCCATTGGCAAAGTGGATTACCGGTAAGGATATCGCACCTCCGGTAGAACCGGTAAGCTGGTACAATAGCATTCAGATGTGGGTAGGTCTGGTTCTAGCATTACTGAGTGGTGCGTCGCTGTATATGAAGTTCAAGAAAACCGATACCCGTACTTTGAATAGAAGATTGGGACTGGCTGCATTAATTGCACTGGTAGCTTCTCTGCTGATTAGTATCGGTATGAAAATCGACGCCTGGCAATATGCGCTCCTTATGTTTGCAGCTTGCTTCACTGTAGTCGCCAGTATCATGTACGCGACCACGGTTCAGAAAGGTGCATTCAAAAAGAGAGGAGCCGCCATCACCCACTTAGGATTCGGATTAATGCTTGTGGGCATCATCCTTTCCGGATATAAGAAAGAAGTAATTTCTATTAATACACTCGGATTGGTTATGGATTTCGGGAAACCGACCATGGCAGAAAACGCCAAAGAAAGTCGAGAGAATGTGCTTTTATTTAGAAATACTCCGGTCGTAATGGGTGAATATACCGTTACCTTTAAAGGTGACTCCATATCACCGACCGACCCCCGCACATTTTACGTCGTACATTACGAACGCCGTGACACGGTAACTAATAAACTCAAAGAATCCTTCACTCTATACCCCGATGCATTTGTCAATCCGAAAGGTCAGGAAGGACTGATTGCTAACCCGGACTCCAGGCATTATCTGACCCGGGATATATTTACTTATGTCACCTCGGTAATCGATCCTGAAAAACGTACCGATACGAGCAGTTATAAAGAACATAAGGTTAAACAGGGTGATACCGTTTACTTCGATAACGGGTATCTGATATTCAACGGGTTTAATAAGCGTGTCGATGATCCGAGATATGATGCACGTGCTACCGATCTCGGTGCAGTAAGCGCGAATCTGAAGCTCTACGATATCAATGGCTATCTGCACGATCTCAATCCTGTCTTTATTCTCAGATCCGATGGCGTGGATATGGTGGAAGACACTTCCAGGTCTACAGGCATGTATGTACAATTGGCCAATATCATCCCTGAAGATGATGCAGCGGTTTTGCTGACCAAACAATTGGATCCGAAAGACGACTACATCGTACTGAAAGCACTGGTATTCCCATATATCAATGTTTTATGGCTAGGGATTATCGTAATGGTTTTGGGCTTTTTCATTTCCCTCTGGAACCGCTCCACCAAAAAGGGATAAAAAACAAATCTGTTTTGAAGATCCCCGATACTTTCTGCTACGCGCATAATGCTTAAATTTGTGTACAAAAGAAAGCATTATGTCATTGGAGCAAAAAATAATGGAGCAGTTAAAGGACGCAATGCGTGCGAAAGACGAAGCAGCGCTCCGCACTCTCCGCGCCATCAAGGCTGCAATACTTATTGAAAAAACGGCCGAAGGAGCCAAAGAAACACTTACTGAGGCAGACGAATTGAAATTACTGCAAAAGATGGCGAAGCAACGTAAAGATTCTTTAGAAGTGTTCAGGCAACAAAACCGCACCGACCTGGCTGATAAAGAGCAAGAAGAACTTGACATCCTGGAACGCTTTCTTCCTAAACAGTTAACCAACGAAGAACTGGAGCAGGCGATCAAAGAAATCATTGCACAAACCGGAGCCTCCAGCATGGCGGATATGGGAAAAGTAATGGGAACTGCGACCAAGCAACTTACCGGTAAGGCGGATGGTAAAGCAATCTCTGAAGCGGTAAAGCGCTTATTACAATAACCTCATATCCGGGATATATAAATTTTTGAATAGCAAAGGACAAAATCGTCCTTTGCTATATTTAAATATCGGAGATTCTATTAATTTCACCCTCTTATGATCCCCGATCTCGTCACGCTCGTATTACTCCTGTTGTTTTTTATCCGCGGATTCCGCCAAGGATTTATAGTTGCAGTTTTTTCCCTATTCGCAATAATAATTGCCATTGCCTGTTCGCTAAAACTCTCCCACTCGTTCGCTACCATATTGGCGGATAAAAATATTATCAATTCTTCCTGGGGGCTGTTTATAAGTTATATTCTCATATTTTTTGCTGCACTTTTCATAGTTCGATTCATAGCCCTACTTATTGAAAAAGGATTTCACGCGCTATTAATGGGCTGGCTGAATAGTTTGGCAGGTGGTGTACTTTATTTAATAGCCGGTGTATTAATTTGCGGCTCCCTGCTATGGATGGCCGAAAAATCTGCGATAATCCCCGACGAAATGCAAAAGAGTTCTTATGCGTTCAGGTATCTGCTGCCTATTGCACACTGGGCATTCGATGGAATTTTCGCAGTAGGTACGTTAGCAAGCGATGTTTACGATGACATCAGGGAATTCATTGATAAATGGAGCTGAAATGCCGGACAGCACTTGGATATTAATCGATAACTACGATTCATTTACTCATATTTTACATCATTACCTGGTGCAAACCGGACATCAATGCCGTATATTCAGAAATGATGAGGTGACCGTCGATGAACTGAAAAAAATGAATCCCTCCGGACTTATCCTTTCTCCGGGACCTGGCACACCCGATGACGCAGGAATTACACTGGAAGCCATTAAATATTTTCACCAGGATGTCCCAATTTTAGGTGTCTGCCTCGGACATCAGGCATTGGGAATTCATTTTGGCGCCCGACTCAGAAGAGCTGATTATCCTATGCACGGTAAAATCAGTGTAATAAAACACGAAGATCACTCCTTATTTGATGAAGTCCCCTTGCATTTCAATGCTATGAGATACCATTCGCTTATTATTGAGCAACTGGAGCATACCGGACTGTACTCTATTGCCCATGCTACTGATGATCAGGCGATCATGGCAGTAGCTCATAAAGAATACCCTTGCATAGGTATTCAGTTTCATCCGGAATCGGTGGGAACGGATTTTGGAAAAAAAATAATTGAGAATTGGGTGAGGTTATACGCAGAGAAGGGCAAAATAAAATCCTGATAATCACCATCCCCACTGGATGCTGCCGTGATGGAAAAAAGATGTAGTTCCATCCTCCATAATCAATACAAGTCGGCCGTCTCTCGTCACCCCCGAAACCTTAGCCTGCCACCACTGGTCATCGGCACCAAATAGCTGCATTTGATCTCGTTGGTATAGAAATTTATTATAGTCAGAAAAAATTTGCTCATCATCGGCTGTTGACAAATATTGAATAATTCGTTCCCTTAATTGCATTGCCAGAGCCTTGGTTTGCCACTCAGTTCCAACTGCCATTTTTAGGGAGATCGCATGCGGCAGCGATTCGGGGAAACGGTCCTGCAACACGTTCAAACCGATACCCACGACGCTGTATACCCAATGTCTGCCGCGGATGATATTTTCGATAAGAATACCCCCTGCCTTTTTGTCATTGACTATAATATCATTAGGCCATTTTACATGTACCTGCCAATCCTCCGACAGCTCCCGGAGGACGGATGCAACGGCGACTGCGACCCCTGCCAAAAAGTAAAATTGCTTGTCCAACGCCCTTTCCGGGGCTAAAATAATACTCATTAGTATATTGTCGCCGGGGGCAGCCATCCACGATTTACCCCTTTGTCCCTTTCCATTTGATTGCTCGCGGGCAAGAACTGTCAGACCCGATTGTGCCTTATCGGCATCAATCAATCGCATGGCATAGTTATTGGTACTGTCAATAGTATCCAATTCAATTACAGGGACATTCATTAAAACCTGTGCGCGAAGTGACAAAAGAATTTTTTAACTTTGGTTGAATTGTAAAGATATTACCAAACCAAACAGAACGGAAAGCAATTTGGAGAAAATTATCACTGCAGTACAGACCGGGAAGCAAACCCTTCCCAGGCTCACCAGGAACAGCAGATTATTTAAAACAATTCTGAACGCAATTCAAGAAAAGAAAGGAGAAGCCATAGTTTCCTTAAATCTGAAAAAGATAGATGAAGCTGTAGCGGATTTTTTTATATTGTGTCAAGCCCAGTCGCATATTCAGATTAAGGCAATTTCAGACCATATCATTGAACAAGTATGGAAAGAATGCGGTGAAAAACCGTATCATTCAGAAACAGGTGCGCAATGGATGTTGATCGATTACGTAAACATCGTAGTACATTTGTTCCTGCCTGAAGAACGGAAATTTTACGATCTGGAAGGACTCTGGGCCGATGCGGAAAGAATGGAACACAACGATTAATCAAAGGCCCAAATCAAAAAATATTAATAAGTAGACGTAAAAATGGAAAACAACAAACAGCGATCGGGCCCTCCCGGTGGACCGGAAAATCAACCGCCGCGTAAAGGACCTCGTTTTAATATATACTGGATTTATGGTATTATCATTCTGCTCCTTATTGGAGTTCAGTTTTTTGGCAGTGGTAGTGGCGCCGGTACACAACAAACAAGCTTTTTAAAATTCAAAGAAAACTACCTTGTTAAGGAAAATAAGGTGGAGAAACTGATTGTTGTAAACAACAGCGAAGTTGAAGTCTACCTGAAGGATGAAGCTAATCCAAAAGCAGGTTCAGACAAAAACTCTTTGTTCACCAATACCAAAGGCCCTGCATATACTTTTCGCATAGGTACTGTTGATCAGTTTCAACAAGACCTAAAAGATGCCCAGGCAGAAAACCCTGAAATAGGAGATATAGAAATCATCTACGAACCCAGAGGTAGCTTCCTGAGAGATGTTCTGGGATCCTTCCTACTGCCGGTAATTTTCTTATTGGCTATGTGGTTCCTGATTATGCGGAAAATGGGCGGTGGCGCCCCGGGAGCAGGCGCAGGTGGAATTTTCAACATTGGAAAATCCAAAGCACAATTGTTCGAAAAGGGCACCAAGGTGACCATCACCTTTAACGATGTTGCCGGACTAGACGAAGCTAAGGTAGAAGTTATGGAAATCGTGGATTTCCTGAAAAATCCCAAAAAATACACCGCTCTCGGAGGTAAAATACCTAAAGGCGCCCTTTTGGTGGGCCCTCCGGGTACCGGTAAAACTCTGTTGGCTAAAGCTGTAGCAGGTGAAGCACAGGTACCGTTTTTCTCAATGTCAGGTTCAGACTTTGTCGAATTGTTCGTAGGTGTAGGTGCCAGCCGTGTGCGCGACTTGTTTAAGCAAGCTCGTGAAAAAGCTCCCTGTATCGTATTTATCGATGAGATCGATGCTATCGGTAGAGCCAGAGGTAAAAATATGGTTATGAGTAACGATGAAAGAGAAAATACGCTCAATCAGTTGCTCGTTGAAATGGATGGCTTTAGCGGAGACACCGGAATTATCGTTTTGGCAGCAACCAACAGACCTGATGTACTGGATACCGCTCTCTTAAGACCTGGTAGGTTCGACCGTCAGATATCGATAGACATTCCGGATGTCAAAGGTCGTGAAAAGATTTTCGAAGTGCACCTAAAACCAATCAAGGTCTCTAAAGACCTCGATATATCCAAACTGGCAGTCCAAACCCCCGGATTTGCAGGTGCAGATATCGCTAATATCTGCAATGAAGCAGCTCTGATCGCCGCTCGTAATGGCAAGTCAGAGGTGGAAATGCAAGACTTTAACGATGCGATCGATAGAGTAATCGGAGGCTTAGAGAAGAAAAACAAGATCATCTCTCCCGACGAAAAACGAGTGATCGCATTCCATGAAGCTGGACACGCTGTCGCAGGTTGGTTCCTGGAACATGCACACCCACTGGTAAAAGTATCTATCGTTCCCAGAGGTGTTGCAGCCTTGGGGTACGCTCAATACTTGCCTAAGGAAATGTATATCCGTAATACCGACCATATGCTCGATGATATGTGCATGTCTCTAGGCGGTAGAGCAACAGAAGAACTGGTATTTGGCAAAATATCTACCGGTGCTCTGAGCGATCTGCAACACGTAACGAGAATGGCATATGCCATGGTATCCGTATACGGTATGAACGAAGCTGTTGGTAATGTATCTTTCTATGATCCGCAGAACGAAAACAATTTCACTAAGCCATATTCTGAAGAAACAGGCAAGTTGATCGATGAGGAAGTAAGAAAACTGATCGATAAAGCATACGATAGAGTGAAGCAGTTACTGTCGGAGAAAATAGATGCCGTAACTACCATCGCTGAACAATTACTGAATAAAGAAGTACTGTTCAAAGACGACATGGAAAGATTGATAGGAAAAAGACCTTACGAAGATCCGACAACCAGCGAGGGCGATGCCCCACCACTGAACGGAAGCGTAGCCGGTCTGGGTTAACCAATTCAATAAGATAAATAAAAACAATAGGGGCGCACTGTAGTGCGCCCCTATTGTTTTTAACACCGGAATCTGACATCACCGTCTTTTGCGGTAAGCATAATAAAACACCTGCGGCAACACCGTAATGCTCAAAACCATACAGATCAATAGTCCCCCCACAATCATGATCGCCAACGGCTTCTGAATCTCAGAACCCATTCCTGTAGATAACGCCGCCGGAAGTAATCCCAGAGAACCCATCAAAGCAATCATAACTACCGGACGAATTCTGCTCTTAACACCGGAAGCTATTGCTTCCTCTAAAGGCATTTTCCTGCGCAAATTATCCCGCATCACGGCAATCAAAATGATACCGTTGATGGTATTCACACCAAATAAAATGATGAAGCCAATGCCCGCGGAAATGCCAAATACAGTTTGTGTAATCACCAACGATATAAAACCACCTATAAATGCATAAGGAATCGTACTGGCAGCAATCAAAGTATCTCTGACACCGCCGAAATTCATGTACAACAGAAAAAGGATCAGGGCCAATACAGCAGGAACAATCATCGCCAACTGCAAAGTAGCACGTTCCTTACTCTCAAATTCTCCCGCCCATACCATCTTATTGGTCGCGGGTAAATCCACCTCTCTGGCTACCTTCCTCCTCGCCTCTGCAATTGTACTCCCCAAATCACGTCCGGCTACACTAAATCCAACCGCAATATACCTGCTACCACCTTCACGGTATATAAAAGCGGGACCGGTAATAACACCTATATCTGCAATCTCTTTAAGCGGCACCTTATGCCCATCCATCGCGGGAATCAATAAATTTCCAATTTGTTCCTCAGAATCCCTGTATTCCTTCTGAAATCTAATCCGTATATCAAACATCCGCTCATTCTCATAAAAATTGGAAGCCGCCTTTCCTCCAATCGCCATTTCCACCACCGCCTGCGCGTCCGCTACCGATACCCCATAACGCGCCATTCGATGATCAGATAAGCGAATACGGAGTTCCGGCAATCCAATGTTGCGATACACATTAATATCTTCGATTCCACGCACCTCACTGATCGAAGCCGTTACCTGGTCTGCCAATTGCTCCAGCTCAAACAGATCATCACCGAAGATTTTTATTACCAACGAACTCTTCACCCCGGCCACGTATTCTTCTACATTATCCTGAATTGGCTGACTAAATCCGAATGTCGTTCCCGGATAAACTTCAAGTGCATCCTTCATCTCCGCAATCAAGGCATCTTTACTTATTTTCCGCTTCCATTGTCGCTCCGGATACAGCTGTATATGAAATTCAATATTGAAAAATCCCGTGGGGTCTGTGCCATCGTTAGGACGACCGGTCTGACTCAATATAAACTCCACTTCCTCAAAATTTCGGAGCTTCTCCTTCATTTCTCGGGTGAGCCTTACCGATTCATCCAGATTAATACTGTTAGGCAAAGTTGCCCTCACATATATAGCACCTTCATTCAGCTTCGGTATAAATTCAGAACCATAAAAGCTAAAGCTAAGTACACAGGATACAAGTAAAATGGAAAATATAGTCAATACCCATTTCCTTTGCCGACTGCTCCAGTTAAATAGTCGAAACAATTGCACCCTGAAAAATCGAGAAATGCTATTCTCCCGATGTCGAATATCCTTTTGCAACATCCAACGACACATCACCGGTACGAAAGTCAAACTCAGTATCAACGACCCTAACAAAGCATATCCAAGTGTAAAGGCCAAAGGTGAAAACATTTTACCTTCCACTTTTTGGAATGAAAAGATTGGTATCAACGCAACGATCAAAATGATCTGGGCAAAAAACACGTAAGCCGCAACCCGCCCGGCACTTCTGCGGATCAAACCCAATTTCGACATGTTATTAAATCGCGCCGTTCCGATCTTCTGTGCCTTTCGTTCCAAATCCACCACAATTTGCTCCACAATTACCAATGTCCCCTCCAGGAGTAAGCCAAAATCCAAAGCCCCCATCGAAATAAGATTCGCGGGCAGACCCTGAATCCTCAACATGATAATCGCAAACAAAAAAGAAAGCGGAATCACCATTGCGACAATTACTGTGGTGCGCCAATTGAATAAGAATAGGAACACCACAACCGAAACCAAAACGATACCTTCTATCAAGTTCTTCGAAACCGTATTCACAGTTGCCTGCACTAATTCGGTGCGGTCCAGAAAAGGCACGATCTGCACATCGGCAGGCAATATCCTATCGTTCAATTCCTCAATCTTGTCCTTCAGACGGGAAATCACTTCGGCCGGATTCTCACCTCTCAACATCACCACTACGCCCTGAACGAGGTCATCATCATCATCGAGCCCCACCTGTCCCATTCTCGGTTTCGAAGAGATAGATACGCTAGCCACATGCTTTACCAAGATCGGCGAAGCACCCTTCACCTTGATCATTATATTTTCTATATCCGCTACACTTTCCAGCAAACCCACACCCCGTACCACATAGGCCTGATCACCTTTCTGAATGACGTCTCCACCGACATTAATATTACTCTTAGATACTGCTTCAAACACATCCAATGGAGACAAATCATAATTTGCCAGCTGTGTTGGATTCACCTTAATCTCGTAGATCTTTTCCTCACCACCAAAGCTTACTACGTTGGCAACCCCGGGCACCGCCACCAATTCTCTTTCTATTACCCAGTCATGAATGGCTGTAATTTCCCGGATAGGACGCTCGCTTTTAACCACATATCGAAATATCTCGCCGGTAGCACCATAGGGAGGTTCTATCTCTGAATGAGCCCCATCAGGGAGTTCGACGGACTGGATTCGATTGAATGCATATTGTTGTGCATAAAAATCATCGACTCCATCATCGAATATGATGGTGACTACCGACAACCCAAAAAGGGAGATGGAACGTATCTCCGACTTTCTTGGAATGGTATTGACCGCTTTAGTAATGGGTAGCGTGACAAATTTCTCTACTTCCTCCGCACTTCTACCTTGCCACTGTGTAATAATTCTGGCCCTGGTATTTGTGACGTCTGGAAACGCCTCAATCGGTGTGTGCAGATAAGCGATAATTCCGGCTATCAGCAAAAAGGCAGTAAGAAAAATTACAAGTACAGAATTCTTTAGCGAAAAGGCTACAATGTTTTCAGCGAATTTCTTCATGCCGTTTCATTTACGCTCGATTACTTCCGGCGACTTTTCAAGGTTTCAAAAATTAAAAGATGGTTGCGCAAAATCACCTTCTCTCCCGATACCAGTCCTTCTCCAATAAAAATCCGCCCATCATTCTCTGCGGCTATGGTCACTTCCCTTACTTCTATATCGCAGTCGGAATGCCATACCAGTACATAATGCCTGTTGTTATTAAATATTATAGCCTTCTTCGGTAGTACGACCCCCTGTCGGTCGGATTCCTTTTTCACCAATACATCGATAAACATTCCCGGCTTCAGTTTCAATTCTGGATTATCCATTACAATCCTTGCTTTAATCACCTTCTCTTCGGCGTCAAAAACCTGAGAGAGCGATTGAATATTACCGGAAAACACCTCTCCCTTGTAGGCTACGGATCGCAATTGCGCCTCCATTCCCGGACGTACATAAGCCAGGTCTCCGGCATAAACATTCGCTGTAACCCATACATTATCCAGATCTGAGATAGTGAATAATGGCTCACTCCCACCCGACACCTGCATACCGGGAGTAATCCGCTTGTCAACTATAAAACCGGATGCCGGAGCTTTAATAAGAAATATTCCGGGGTCTGGAGAAGGACTGAAAAAGGACAGATTAGTCTTTACTTTTTCCAGCTCGGCGCGAATGATTTGTGCCTCGCTTTCAGCCTCCAACAAATCCTTGCCCGAGGCAATACCATCCTCATACATCGACCTTACTGCACTAACATTCCTATTAGCTACAGAAAGCTTCGACTCCAACGACTTTCTCTCTGATTCCAGTCCGCTGAGTTCGGCACTCTTTATTCCAGCCAGTATTTGATTCCTGTGCACATAATCCCCCAGTGTAAAATCAGTTCTTGTTATTACCCCGGACACCAAAGTCACGTAGTGAAGAACCTTATCCGGATTATACACCACCTCTCCTGTCAGTCGTCGAGATTCGGTCACTGCTCCGGTACCAACAGTATCTATGGCAATTTTTTCACGGAGTTCTTCGGTAATACAAAATGTATCTATAGACTCGGCAGGAGCCTCATTGCTGTTACATCCCCAAATTATAAATAACACCGGCAGCAACAGCTGGAACAAACTAATATACCGGCTTCTTAAATACTTCATAGTCTGATTTTTTGATACACCTTCGGGTGCACTTAATACCTATATGGCGGAATTTACTCCTCCGCCGTTAACCTGCCACCGACCGCATATTCCAGCTCATCCACTGCCCTATGTAACGATCGGATTGTATTTAGAATGATCTTCCTGTTTTCCAGAAACGAATCCATAAAGTCCAGAAACTCCAGCATGCTTACATTGCGCTCCTTAAAGTTTCTGGTATACCCCACCAACAGATGATCCAATTCATTTTCAAACTGTCCCTCAAATTGTCGGTATAATTGAAGACTCGAATGAAAATTTTGGTAGGCCTCAATTACTTCTGCTTTCACTCTTTGCGCCTGTTCCTTTTCCAACAGAATAGCCTTTTCGACTCCGATTCCGGCAGCTTTTATATTTCCCTGATTCCGATTGAACAACGGCAGATCTATACCCATTCCGAATCCCCAAAAATTGTATAGGAAATTGCCTCCCCTATCGTATCCTGCAGACAGACTTATATCCGGAACACGAACGGCCTTTTCATAAAGTAGTGCAGATTTTGCTTGCTGCAACTCAAGCGTGCTGAGTTTTATATCTGATCGCTCTGCAAGCGCTCTTCTTATAAGTTCAGACAAATCTAGTTTTACCAATTGCTCCGATAATGATGGTAAAAAATTTGTAGTATCCATCTGAATATAGACACCGGGCTCTAAGCCTAAAAGAATACTTAATTCTTTCTGAATCCCGTTGATTTGCTTTTGCAATCCCGATTGCTGATCCATCATTTCCAATACCAGGGCTTTTAGACGAACCACATCGGCGCGATTGATATTTCCGGTAAGCGATAGCCGCTCATAAGCTTCCATCAATTTCTGTATTTCCGGCAACTGTCGACTGAATACTCCCTGAAACTGCTGCAGATACTGCAGTTCTGTCAACATATTCCTAAGTTCCACCCGCACATTCCTAAGCAATTCTTCAAAATAAGCCAAAGCGTACCCCTGTTTCACCTGTTCTAAACCGATCAACTTCTTTCTCTTACCGGCAATTTGAATGGTTTGTTCCAATTGAGCAGCCAGTTGTTGATTTTTACCGAAATTGCTTCCCCAAAATGGCGGCAACTCTTCACCCATTGCCAGTTGGGCAGGGGTAGCACCTATGTTAACTTCCTCAACCGAAAATCTGGGATTAGGCCATAATTTAGCTTGCAACACGCGAGCCTCCGCAATCTGAATATCCAACCTTGCTGCCAGCAATCGAATATTCTGCTCTAAGTAAATTGATTCCGCCTGCCTTCGTGATAAGTGTAAAGTATCTGTCGGCAATGCACTCAAACCGGAGGGAAGTAATATTGCCAACGTCAACAGCAACCCACCTGCAAATGGATACAGGATTCGTTTTGTGCTATTCATGTGTTGGGCAAAGCTAAATGCCCGACATTAGAAGCGGCCAAGCTCCGAATTAGAAAGACAATAGTACTAGATTAGAAACAGATTAGAAGCTAAATCTGACGGATGTGCCCGAGGCATCTCCTGATTCAATGGTGAGCTTGTAACCGCAAAACTGCATTATTTGTCGCGCGAGTGATAAGCCGATGCCCTGTCCCGGTATATGACGAATATTGGAGCCGCGGAAAAACAATTCGAATACCTGTTCTTGTTCCTTTATTGGAATTCCCGGACCGTTGTCACGAATATCGATAACCGGTCGGTCGCCGCTCATGCCGATTAATATATCGGCGGTATCGTCTTTACTGTATTTGATGGCGTTGTCCAGTACATTCATCAGTGCGATAGCTAAAAGATCTCGGTACGTATGTAAGTCGAGTGAAGATTCGTGCCGGGAGTCTACATCAATCGCGGTATGAAACACCGCCTTTGGATATTTAAATCTAAGCTTTTCTAGTACCTCCCAAACCAATTCATCGATTCTAAACTTACAGCGACTATAAGTTAATGACTGTGCAGGACCTCCCACTTGTAATCCACTGAGTAATAATAATCCCTCAATGATCGATTTCATTTCGATCGTATCGTGCACCACCTTTTTCAATACTTGCCGGAAGTCGGCATTATCCTGTCCTAAAGCAATTTCAGCCCTTCCAATTATGGCAGTCAGCGGCGTCTTAAGTTCGTGAGAAATGTTCTTTAAAAAATTCTTCTGATTGCTCACTTCCTGATCTAGTCGACTCAGAAACATATTGAGTGTAGTCACCAATTCCCCCAACTCATCATTCCGCTCCGGCTTCGGTAATCGGTCGTGTAAATTATCTGTAGAAATTTCATTCACCTTTCTCAAAACTGAAGAAAAGGGTCGAAAGGTACGGTTCGCGATAAAAATATTGAATAGATAGTTAATGAGAATGCCTATTAAAAAGAACACCGACATCAGGTAGAGAAGGTTTCTGGTCTGACCGTCGGCACGGGTATTGATTCCCGAAGTGATGATTACGAAATCTCCCTGATTATCCTGATAGAATATTCCGGAATATTGTCGGTTTTTATGTTGAAAATGATGCTTACCATTTGTCCGTATTCTCGCTAGCAATTCGTCTGAAACGGGGAATGAAGACTCTTCCGGGACGAAGGAAACTACACCCCTGTCGTCATAAATCTGGACAATTTCCTCACTTACCGTTTGCAAATATTTTCTTTCATAGTCTCTATAGTTCTGGATACTCAGTTCATCCTTTTCCAGGTAAATAAATCCGGCAATCATCGCCCGCTCATCAAGCAGGCGGTAGTATTGCAATTCGATATAATTTCTGAAAAAATAGAAGGTCCCGCCAAATACGAGTAGAAGGGTAATGGCGCAGACCACGGTGGATCTCAAAGCAAGATTTTGCTTAAGATTCATCGCGTTTTGATTTGAGTTGGTATCCCCTTCCTTTGATGGTGTGGATCAATTTATCATCGAATCCCCTATCGATTTTATTTCGGAGATAATTGATATAAACGTCCACCACATTGGTGTTTGAACTAAAATGAATATCCCATACTGCTTCGGTAATTTCGGTACGTGACAAGACCCTTTCTCTATTACGCATCAGGTATAGGAGTAGATTAAACTCCCGTGGAGTAAGTTCGATCGTCTTTCCACTTCTACGCACTGAAAGCGTATCGATATCAATTTCCAGATCGGCATAGACGCCATCTTCGAACATCCCTTGTTCCATATTTTTTCGTCGCAACTGGGCATTGATTCTTGCCAGCAATTCGCGAAAATGGAAAGGTTTTGTCATGAAATCATCTGCCCCTGCTTCCAGACCTTTGACCCTTTCTTCCGGTTCGCCCAGAGCACTTAAGATGATAATTATTGACTTGATATTCCGCTTGCGGGTCGCCTTGCACACTTCATAGCCATCGATATCGGGAAGCATGATATCGAGGATTACCACATCGTAATCGATGGTGCTAATCCTGCTCATCGCTTCGAATCCGGAGTCTACTGTATCAACGAGGTAACCCTTTTCTGAAAGTCCTTCTTTTACAAAGGATGCGATCCGTTCATCATCTTCGACCAGTAAACATTTAATCATAATCGTGACAATGATGAACCCGAGGACTGAATTTTGGAAACTGGTCGTTAGTGCGACCGGTTTATACCTCCAACAGAGCCTTCATCGGGTCTTTCCCAAACAACAGCAGTTCAGGCTGCTCCAATAATTCCTTCACACGAACCAGGAAGCTTACAGATTCCCGTCCGTCGATAATTCTATGATCGTAGCTAAGAGCCAGATACATCATTGGACGCACCTCGATCTTACCGTTAATCACCACGGGGCGTTCCTGAATTTTGTGCATACCCAAAATGGCCGACTGCGGGAGATTTAGTATAGGAGTTGACATTAATGAACCGAATACCCCACCATTGGTAATTGTGAAGGTACCACCGGTCATTTCCTCAATAGTCAGTTTGTTTTCTCTTGCCTTCTTGGCAAGTTGTGCCACCTTAGCTTCGAGCTCATGCATTGACATACTCTCTGCATTACGAATTACCGGTACCACCAAGCCTTTGGGTGCAGAAACAGCGATAGAGATATCGACAAAATCGTTGTAGATGATTTCTTCACCATTGATATAAGCGTTCACTGCCGGCCATTCCATCAAAGCATAGCAGCATGCTTTGGCAAAGA
Source organism: uncultured Chitinophagaceae bacterium (assembly GCA_964636205.1). Taxonomy (GTDB): domain Bacteria; phylum Bacteroidota; class Bacteroidia; order Chitinophagales; family Chitinophagaceae; genus JBEBVQ01. The sequence continues at coordinate 32,846 of CAZWPF010000008.1, forward strand.
ACGACATAAAGCCCAGGTTAACACCATGTGCTTCCTTGAAGTTATCTTTATACTGCTTGCGAATCTCCATGATCCGGCTCATATCTACCTCGTTGAAGGTAGTAAGCATTGCAGTAGTATTCTTGGCTTCTACCAAGCGACGAGAAACAGTCTTACGCAGATTGCTCATTTTCTCTCTACGCTCTACGCGACTGAATGCTTCGATACCCGGTTTTCTACCTGGATTTGCAAGAGCTTGCAAAACATCTTGCTTTAAAATACGACCTAAGGGGCCGCTGCCTTTGACATCTGACGGACTCAATTGCTTATCGGCCATCAGGGTACGTGCCAAAGGAGTTGCTTTGGTATTTTTATCTATAGCTGCAGCTGGTTGTTGTGCTGCGGGCTTTTCTTCTTTTTGTTTTTCTTCTTTTTTTGCTGCGGGAGGTGGGGCAGCAGCACCTTCAGGACGGGCAGCAGTTTCATCGATCTTGCACGCAAGATCTCCGATATTTAAGGTATCGCCTTCCTGAGCAACAATATGTAATATACCGGCCTGTTCTGCGTTTAATTCGAAAGTGGCCTTCTCAGATTCCAGCTCACAAAGTAGCTCATCTCTTTCTACCCATTCACCATCTTTTTTCAGCCATTGTACAAGTGTCACTTCACTAATGGACTCTCCGACGGTGGGTACTTTGATCTCTATCATGGATTATGGACGTTTCCGGGCTGCTAAATTAACAAACAGCACCGTATTATTCAAAAGGATTGTTTTAATCCCCTTTTTTTGACAATATTTTGTGCATATTAAAAACATTGCCATGCATCAAAACGCCCAATTCTGATTCTCTTTCTCGCGCAGGACTCTCTCTTTCTCTTTCTGTTTTCTCTTTCTCTAATTCCCTCTTTCTGTTTCTCTTACTCCTTCTCCTTCTCCGTAGTATTAATCATCCACTGGATGCCAAACCGGTCTGTACACATGCCAAAATAATCGCCCCAAAACATTTCGTCCATGGGCATCTCCACCGAACCTCCGTTCGAGAGAGCTGTCATAATACGATCTGCCTCTGCCCGAGAATCAACAGCCAAGGATACGTAAGTATTATTCCCAACCCTTAGCTGATGACCCGCGGACTCCAAAATATCTGAAACCATGAGATGACCATTATCCAATGTTATGGCCCCATGCATTAACCTGTTCTTTTCATGATCCGGCAACGACGCTCCATAAGGTGTCTCACTCATTCGCTGAAGGAATAATTCGCCACCCAAAACAGAATGATAAAATTGAATCGCGTCTGCTGCATTCCCGTTAAAATTCAAATAAATATTGATTGATGGCATTCTTATCTCGTTTAAAAAAACAATCCTATTTTGATTCAGAAATTCTTTTCAGCTCGGCTAAGGCTTTAGGCCACATTTCCCTAAACATTCCCTCGAAATCCTCACCAGTATCCATATCTATTATAAGCTCCGTACCATCTTCCGATTCATTTAAAGTATAGTTCTCTAATGCACCCGCCCATATTTTTACTTCCTCACTCTCGAAATCCTCATTTCCGTCTTTATCTACCATACCCAAATGTCTAAAAGACATAAAAGATGGCTCATCCCTTTTGGCAACCTCAGCTACCATCCCGGCCCCCTCTTCATTGACGAATAAAACCTTGCTTCCCTGTTGCCAATCTGTTACCGCTCTGGAACCCGGACTAAATGGAGCAGTCCACTGAGTATAAGTTTCAGCACCCCAAAGTACTTCCCAAACCCGCTCGCGAGTAGCATTAATAACCGTCTTAAACTGAATCCTTTTCATAAATATCTGTTTTAGCTTAGTTTAACCTGATACAAGATTATAAAATTACCAAATATCTCGGGATGGCCAGAATAGTCAATCAGCAGGGGCGTTTAAGCCAAACTTATACCGAAGAGTGATAAGTAGAGCTAATCGCACAGAAAGGGTTAGCTCGAGGAAGAACACAAAAAAAAGCCACGGCAATGCCGTGGCTTTTCTAACGATTTAAATCTAATATTTAGATTATTCTGCTGCAGCTTCTTCAGTACCTGCAGCTTCTTCAGTTTCAGGTTGTGCCTCAGTTGCCTCTTCAGCAGCAGGAACACTAACTTGAGCAGCTTGCTTTTCTTCAACTTTACGAACTGATTCTTTCATCACTTCGTGGCGCTTAGCTTGCTTTTGATTACGATGCGCCTCTTCACGCTTCGCAACCAGATCTTCATGAGAAGCATTCCACTGCTCGAATTTCTCCATTGCAGTCTTCTCGTCGAACAAGTTTAAGGCAACACCACGCATCAAATGCTTCAGGTACAATACACCTTTGAACGATAAAATCCTCCGGCAAGTATTAGTAGGCTGAGCACCTTGCTGTAACCAATAAAGAGCACGTTCGCGACTTAAACGAACTGTAGCTGGAACAGTCAGCGGGTTGTAAGTACCCAGTTTTTCGATAAACCGACCATCACGAGGAGCGGTGCTGTTCGCAACCACTATAAAATAAAAAGGGCGCTTTTTTGAGCCATGGCGCTGCAGGCGGATTTTAACAGACATAAATAATAGACATTATTTGTGTTTACAATTGAATTTTGGAGAGCAAAGGTAAGTAAAAAATCTATTATCAAAACAATTTTCAACTTCAATAAACAAAACATCCAAACCCAAAGTGCTATAATCCGATAGCAAATTATTGTATTTTAATTTATTTTAGCCCCTATATAACACAATATGAAAAAATCAATTCTGTTTACCGCCCTTTTGTGTCTGTTGCAGATAGAATTATTGACAGCTCAGGATTATTGGCAACAAGGGGTCAATACTCGAATCCAAGTTACTCTCGACGACCAAAACCATATACTTCATGGCTGGGAAACAATAGATTATACCAACAATTCTCCCGATACTCTTAAATTTATATACTTTCATCTTTGGCCGAATGCCTATTCAAATGATCGGACAGCCTTTACTGAACAACAAGTAAGACACAGATCAACGGATTTTTATTTCTCCAAAGAATCCGATCGAGGCTATATCGATAGTATTGATTTTCAAATTAATGGATTTACAGCACATCATATAAGTAGTGCCGCCACACCTGATATCACCAGAGTAGAATTACCCGAACCTTTGCTTCCCGGACAAAAAATTCAGATCAGTACGCCCTTCCGCGTGAAATTGCCCAAAGTTTTCTCCAGATTAGGACATAACGGTCAGGCTTATTTTATCTCTCAATGGTTTCCTAAACCGGCCGTGTACGACCGAAAAGGCTGGCATCCCATGCCCTATCTCAACTATGGGGAATTCTACAGCGAAGTGGGTTCGTACGAAGTAACGATTACCCTACCGGAAAACTATATCGTTATGGCCACAGGCAATTGTGTTACCGATTCTGAAAACGCATGGATGGATAGTCTGGCAGCAGCTCCACTTCTTTCAGATACACTCTACAATAAAACCACTCCTGCTTCCTCACCTCGATTAAAGACTATTGTCTTCAAGGAAGATAATGTCCACGACTTTGCTTGGTTTGCAGATAAAAGATGGATGGTGAGAAAAGATTCCATTTTGCTCCCCGGAACCCAATCTCCTATCATTACCTGGTCGGCCTTCCTACCCTCTTCTGCCAAAATCTGGTCAGACGCGAATCGTTACCTGGTAGAAACCGTGCAGCATTACAGTAAACTGGTCGGCAATTACCCATACAAAACTATTAAGGCTGTAGAAGGTGATATGCACGCCGGCGGAGGTATGGAATATCCTACAATTACCGTGATCGATCGGGGTGCGGGTAATGTGATGCTGAAAAGAGTTTTAGTGCACGAGGCCGGACACAATTGGTTCTATGGAATTCTCGCATCTAATGAAAGGGATCACGCCTGGATGGATGAGGGCATGAATACTTTTTATGAGATAAAGGTGATGGATGCCACCAATGAAAAAAAGGCTGCTACAATCAACAACGAACTGATCAAAAGTTTGTCAGAAATGGAACGAATGCTCTATTTCCAAGCCGCGGCATCAGGCACTGATCAAAAGCTCGACCAAACATCTGCACTTTTCTCCGAGCTCAATTACGGAATCGGCGTATATCACAAAACTGCCATCATGCTGCAATGGCTGGAGGCATATATGGGTGTCGAAAATTTCCAAAATGCCATTCATGAATATTTCAAAACATGGAAATTTAAGCATCCCTACCCCGAAGACCTCAAAAAAATATTACAGAAACATAGTCAGCAATCTATCGATTGGTTTTTTGATGGCGCATTGCAGACCGAACGACCTGTTGACTTCAAAATCAAACGTTGGAATGTTCAGGAAAACAACGCTCGGATAACCGTCCGAAACAAGTCGGACTTTATCGCACCTGCCGGTATCGAATTTTGGCAAAACGAAGAATTAGTCAGTCAGACCTGGCTTCCTCCTTTTGATCGCGATACCAGTTTTGAAATGAAATTGCCGGAACATTGGACGCATGTTCGAATTTCCCAAGCTGTTCCGGATCTGAAGAAGTCAAACAGCACCCTCCGCAATCAAGCGATGTTCAGAAAAGGTGGCATCAAACCAGGATTGATCCTCGGGACGAACATGTCGGAGAAAGAACGTGTATGGATATCCCCTGCAATAGGATATAATTACTATGATGGATTTCATGGCGGACTGCTGCTGCATAATCTGACAATTCCTGAAACGAAATTCAGATTTGTGCTGGCTCCCCTCTATAGTTTTGGAAGCGAAACATTCAACGGCGCAGGTTCAGTAGGTTACAATTGGCAGCCCAAAGGCATCTTTAAGAGCATTCTCCTGCAGACAGATTACAAGCAGTTTAGCTTTAACTCTGCCATCAACGATCCCAATCTGGGCATCATTCACAACCAATACCGCAAGATCGCACCCGGCATCAGTTTCACCTTGAGGGAAACCGACCCATTGAGCACTGTTACTCGCCGCATTCTGCTAAAAGGATATTTTGTCAGCGAAGATTCCACCAAGTTCATGGCCAATTCACCCAACCCGAAAGAAATTTATTCTGTTCAGACCTCGGATAATATTTTCGGGATGTTGCAATATCAGCATCGAAACGACCGCACTTTTAACCCTTTTAGTTATCAACTGGAGGCACAAACAGGAAGAGATTTCCTGAAAATGAATATAGAAGGGCAAATCCGCATAGATTATCACCTGAAGAAAAAAGGACTTCATATTCGGGCATTTGCCGGAAAATATGTCAATCTAAACTCGGCAAATATGAGTGACAAATATTGGCTTAATACCAGCTTCACAGGCATCAACGATTATCTATATGATGACACCTATTTGGCCCGTTCGGAAACCCGAGGTTTGGGAGCCCGGCAGTTTTCGAGGAGAGAAGGTGGATTTAAAATCCCCACCAATCTCGGCAATCCGCCGGTAGGAAGGAGTGATGATTGGTTAGCAGCGGTAAATTTAGAAACCGATATCCCCTGGGTTCCATTTAGAATTTTCCTGGACATTGGTAGTTTTGGCGGAGCAGCTCAATCCAACCCGGCTGGAAATTCTATGTTGTATAATGGGGGCGTATCGCTCCATTTATTCTCCGATATGCTAGCGGTATATGTCCCCTTAGTCATGAGCAAAGATTTTAGGAATTATCAAAAATCGACCTATGGCAATGAGCATTTTATAAATAGCATTGCATTCTCAATTCAGCTAAATAAAATTAATTGGATAAATGCGGCTTCTTCACTGATGCGAACGGTAGGAAACTGATGTATTACCACTGCCGGGAAAGCCGGTGTACCATCCGATTAAATCATACTACCTTTGCGCGGCTACAATGAGTGTATTTACCAACATAGATCAGCTGCCCGAATTCAGCAACACCATGATCACCATTGGCACCTTTGACGGTGTGCATTTGGGTCATCGGGTAATTCTCGACAAATTAGTACTGCGAGCCAAATCGGAGCAAAAGACCAGTATTTTGGTTACGTTTGAACCCCATCCGCGAAAATTATTATTTCCGGAAAAACCTATTCAACTGCTTACTCCTGTCGAAGAGAAAATCCGACTGATTGAAGCTTGTGGGATTGACCATATCGTGGTTGTTCCATTCACGCATGAATTTGCGGCATTAGATGCAGCAGCTTATATCTCCGATTTTCTGGTTGCCCGCTTCCATCCGGCCGCGATTATCATCGGCTACGATCACAGATTCGGTCATGATCGGACTGGAGATATTAAACTGCTTCAAAAAATGCAGGATCAGTACGGTTTTCAAGTCTACGAAATACCAGCCCAGGTCATCGACGACGCAGCAGTCAGTTCTACGAAAATCAGAAAAGCGCTACACGAAGGCAGAGTGAAGGATGCAGCTGAAATGCTGGGAAGAAATTACACACTGGCGGGCAAGGTAGTACACGGCGCTAAGCTCGGTACAGCTATTGGTTTTCCAACAGCAAACATCCGTCCACTTAGCGGAGAACAGCAAATACCTGCCATCGGTATATACGCTGTGTTGGTCAAATACGGTGAACAACTGTTGAGGGGCATGATGAGTATAGGCTATAATCCCACCGTAACTGACGAACAAATTCTGAGACTGGAAGTAAACATCCTAGACTTCAAGCAACAGATTTATGGGGAGATTCTAGAAATCATGTTTATTGAAAGACTCCGGGACGAGTTGAAATTTGATTCCTTAGACCAACTTACCGAGCAACTAAAATTAGATGAAATAAATACCAGAAAAATATTGCAGGAATTCAATTAAACGATTTCGAAACCGGGCCATTCAAAAAAAGAGATGCGCCAATCATGGTCCTTGTCGTAAACTAAATCCATGCGGAAAGGCCCTTCCAGTTTCAACTTCTCACCATCGTCCAAAATAGCGGTATACCGGATATTTCCGGCGACCTCTGCGCCAGTCTCAGGATCTGCAAAGTTTACTTTAAAATCATGCACCACATCTTCGAAATCGGTGTAAAACTCAAACATCAGTTCCATACGCTCAATTAACTCCTCCCTGTCGTATCGTTGACCTTGATGTACGATTTCGGGCGCAAGCATTTCATAAATAACCTCCCCACAGTTGCTCGTCATCCATTCCTCAATAAATATCAAAACCACATCAAAAACACACTGTTCATGTTGAGGATGAAAATCTTCATAGACAAAATGAAGTACTGTATCCGGCACGGGTACAAAAAAAACCTCTTCCGGAAAAAGTTCCTCAGTGATGAAATAATATTTTTCGGCAGCAGAATATTCCGCTCCATAAGACACTACTACGTTATTCATCATCATGATTTGCTCCAACCGCTCCAATTCCAACGACAAATCCGCCTCTGAAATCTCATCATAAGGAGTAAACCGAGGCTCACCGACCAATTGAAACACAGATACCGTTGTAGCTTGCTCTTGCAACTGAGCAATGGTGAGCATCTGCTTCAAAAAAGCATTTTCCACCTCCAGAGGTATATCCGGAATAGAGTTGAGCGCACTACCCAGCTCCGCCCTCAATTTAAGTTTTAATATCTCATTCTCCAGGCGCAACCGCTCTTCCGGATCCTCACTTAGAAAATCGAATTCATCCTCTGCTGCCATAACCCATACGTTTAATGCACCATAAAGTTAATCTATTCTTCCGATTCTTGCCACTATCATATGCGCTTTGGAAAATAAGATAAACCGATCCGGGAAAAAAAAATTTGCTAAATAAGGTACCTTGTATTGTATAGTACTATCCTTTGCCCTATCTTTGCAATGCAATGGGAACAATGAATATAGGAAACACAGAATCGCAGATGCGGAAGGGATTGCTGGAATTGTGCATTCTGGGGATCATCCGCAAGGAAAAGGAAGCATATCCCAGTGATATTCTTGAACAATTGAAAATGGCAAAAATGGTAGTGCTGGAAGGGACGCTCTACCCTTTGCTGACTAGATTGAAAAACGCGGGTATGCTCGATTACAGATGGGTAGAATCGCCATCAGGACCACCCAGAAAATATTATTCACTGACGAAGTCAGGTCTTAAACTATATACGCAATTACTTGATTCCTGGCGCGACTTACGCCATACGGTCGACCATATTACTGAATAAAAATCAACCTCAAAAACACGACTATGCAACGCATCATTCAAATCAATATCGCAGGAAGAATCATTCCCATAGAGGAAGATGCCTACCTTTTGCTTAAATCATATATAAGCTCGCTGGAGTATCAATTCGCTCAGGAAGATGGTAAAGATGAAATAATCCAAGACATCGAAAACAGAATTGCAGAACTGTTTAGTCTGCGTCTGCAATCCGGAACTGCAGCTATTGATATTTCTGATGTGAAAAAGGTAGAGGAAACCCTCGGACCCGCACACGACCTGGGCGATCGGAATAATTATATCAATCCAAACGTGCCCACAACCTACCACGATGAAGACAAGCAAAAATCTCGTAAAAAGGGAGGTCACAGAAGGCTTTACCGCGACCCTGAAAATAGAATGATCGGTGGTGTCTGCGGAGGACTTGGTAGTTATTTCGGTATCGATCCGGTAATTATCCGATTGCTCATGGCTCTCTTTGCCATCTTCGGTGGCGCAGGCGTACTGGTCTATATCGTAGCCTGGATGATCATCCCCATCCCGAAAACACCGGCTCAGTTCGAAGAAATGAACCGGGGCACTGCTCCGGGAATACACGAAATGGCAGAAAATATGACCGAAGAATTAATGGCTCTGAAGAAAAGAGCAGAAAAAATGAGTAGAGAATTAAAAGATTTTTTCAGCAAAAAAAAGTAGACCCCCGGTCTGCTTTTTTCTTGCCCAGAGGTCTCTATAAGTTCCAACACTAGTACCCTTCCATAAATGACCCGAAAGCTCATTTTTGAAAAGCGCTATCATCATCACCAAATATCAATTAGATTCAAAACCCTAATTTGAAATGAAAATCGAGCACCTACTTTAATAACTCACAAGGCTTGATCCCTGTCGCCTTTTTGAATGCGGTACTAAAATGAGAAATACTGCTGAAACCCAACTCAGCCGCAACATCCGAGACCGAATAACCGGGCTTTGCCAATAAAACCTTTGCCCTGTTGATACGCAACTCCCGCTGGTACTCATGGATAGTTTTTCCTGTCAGCGCCTTAAACCCTTTCTTTAAATAACACTCGTTCATCGCCACCTTTCGGGAAAGCTCTTTTATTGTCAAACCCTTATCATACTGCTCCTCTAATATATTTCTGGCTTCGAAAATCTTATCGCGCTCAGTATCAAAAGCTAGAAAACGACAGGCAGGTACTTGACAAGCATCAAAGGGCACCAGCATTTTTTCCAAGGCTCGCCTCAATAAATGCAAAGCCAACTCCGTTTGTTGCAAGGACTGCAAAAATCCGGTCATCGCCCTTACCTCCTTCAACTGAATCAGCAGAATTTCAGTCTGACTACACATCGTAATCTGCTGCTCGGTAGTCTTGTCGAACCGGAAAGGAACATGGGTTACCAGACTTTCAGGTGGATATTGCTCAAAAAAGGAAGGTCGGAAATCCAACCAATACACCTCTGCATTATCGGAAGGCACCTGTGTATGCTTTAAATAAAGTAGTTGTACATTGAACTGTTGATCCTCAATAGGGAAAAGATACAATCTGCCGTGCTCCTCAGGAATTTCACGATCAGAAAATCCAATTTCCAACTGCTCGACACGCACAATCTGAGACTCCAGCAAAACCTCCCGATTTAAGATCGGCGCGTCCGCTCCCAAAAAACGCCCCAGTGGCGCCAAGGGCTGATATGTTGTCTCCTTAACCTGATTCACTCTTACAAAGATACACCAATCCGAATAACCAATCCTCTATCCGGTCATCAATTGCTTAATTTTAAGATATCATTACTAATCTGTCACCTCCACCTTTATTCCTGCACTATTAGCTGTATAAGCCGGTGCATACATACACTGCAAACTGGCAATACCGGCAGAAAATATTCCTTTATGACTAACATGCATGGAATATTCCACCACAAATTTCCCCTTAGGCAAATAGTCAATGAAGAAATTAGTGGAAACATCGCCGGTACTTTCATAATAACCGAGTCCTCCTCGCCAGCGATATCCGCTAAGCACATTCAGCGGCTCAAATCCAGACCCCCGCATATCTTTCAAATGAACATATTCCATGTCACGATCTGAGACAATCTCAATCCGGGAGACCAATCGATCTCCAACCCTTAGTCTAGACCCTTCCGTCACCAACTCTAGCACCACTCCCCTGTCTGTATTACGAACCACAAACAATTGCTTCCTCACTTCCAACCCCGAACCAGAAGCGGTAATCTTATCGATATCGCTAAAGTATTGCCAATAAACTGCGCCATAAGAAGCACCGGCTCTATCACTCTTATCTCCGCCCGATGCGGGTGTTACACTCAATTTTATCTGTCCCATATCAGCAGTCATTTCCTCCCGCCCCCAGCTTGTCTTAAAATAGCCGGTACCCGCCTCACGCTGCTCAGCATTTACTAGCTTACTCTCACCCAACTGTATGCTAACTGAAGGCTCATATCCCAACCAATCAGTCCCCTGCAACAAGAATGAATAGCAAGCATCGGCTGTGGCCTTAGTACTTCCCCATCTTTGTGTCTCCTTTTGTTTCAGTAACCACAACCGCATTCCATCTACATATGCAGTGTCACTCGCTATCTCCCAAAATGCTTCAATCAATAAAGACTGCATCTCTATCGGTGCTTCGTACCACCACCAACTTTGTTTGCTCTTTGGCCAATAAATGCCTAATTCCTCATGCTGCACCGCGGTCTCCCGCAATGACCTCAATATAACCTGAGGTGTTACTCGATCCCCCTGTCTCCATAAAGACAATGCAATCATCCCTTTCATGTATGGATTGAATTCCATCCAGTACTTAGCCGATTGCTCTTTATAATACTGAATCGCTTTTGATGCGGCATCGCTTTTAGCGGTTTTGAAAAAACTCCGCATATACAGATAGTGCACCTGCAAAGGTCCGATCTGCTGCTGCGATTTATCTGCTGGCCGACGATCCAGGCTTTTATAGTCTTCTACAATCTGATCATCTAACCAGGGTAGCAATTGCGCAGCCATCTCTTTGCCTGCAGAATGATCAATTCCCAACCGCTGCATTCTTCCTAATCCTGTTGCTATGTATTGTGTGATAAATCTATCAGGACGGGTATTTCCGGAAAACCATGGAAACGCTCCTTCCGGTAATAACATAGACTCCAATTTATTGAGGGCTTGCTGACTTCCTTTTCGGAGCTGCGCCGTATTAAACAATCGCGCTATTTTTTGTTTTTGCTCCCTTTCATTATTTGCATCCAGTACCCATGGGGTCTCTTCCAATAGAGCAGTTTTTAACTCCTGATTTTTCTCCAACTGCGACATGAGCGCGCTCGTATCTTTAAGCCAAGTCTCAAATACCTTTTCTATGTTTGGTATCTTTTGGACTATATGCGCAGCCAGCATATTGGCATAAAATCTATTAAAAATCTGCTCTGCGCAATCATAAGGATATTCACTTAGATAAGGCAAGGATTGTACCACATACCAGGAAGGATTGCTTGTGTACTCAATGGTTAACCGATGATGAGCCAGTCCCGGCACCTCCGCCGAACGGAGCAACTTATCCATGTTAAACTGCTTTGTCCCAAAACCATTTATCCAAAGTGGTTTTGTCTCAGTCACCATAACTCTATTACTCACCACCGGCACCAAATGCGTCTCCCCGTCAGTAAACTTATCTGTCTGCGCGATCACTCTAACCACCACCGGGTTGTACTGTGCTTGTGGAACGGTCAACTCCCAAACTACAACAGTTCCGGCTCCCCCGCCAACTTCAAATTTCTTAATAATTTCAGTCAGTCGAAATGGCAAACTCAGCGCTTTACCCGTCAAACCGTCTTCCAATTCCAATCTAGCATTCCCAGACAAATGCTGAGCCGTATTATTGTTGATCTTAGCAGTGACCAAGATCTTATCACCCTGTCTGAAAAATCTTGGCAATCCCGGTGTTACCATCAAATCCTTTTGAGTAACAATGCTCCCCTCCAAACTGCCGAACCGAAGATCTTTTGAATGTGCCATTGCCATAAGCCTCCATTCCGTTAAAGCCTCAGGTATTGTGAAATCAATTCTTAAATTCCCTTTCTCATCCGTTCTCAACTCAGAAAAAAAGAAGGCTGTCTCGCTCAAGTTAGTTCGCATTGCCACAATTGGATCATCTCTCAACTCGACCGATTCTGCGTCTACCTCTTCTTCCACAATAACATATTCAAGATTCTGCTCATCTTGCCTTGCGCCATGGTTTTCCGACATATCGTCCCTCGTTGTTAAAGACGGATCCGCAGTCGAGTAAGAGCTAAGCGTTTTATACCTATAGCCATAATTGATAAAACTCCCCATCTCCATAAAGATCAACTGATCATATTCCTTTTGCCGCAACATGGGCAGATGCCTGTTTACACCTCGCAAAACCCGCCCCCCTCGACTCCCGAATCCATATTTATCCGGCTGTAAAAAATTATAGTTTGAGGAATACAAATTCGGTTTATTCCAATCATGCTTTAAAAACATATCCAGAGAAGCATCATAAAGCGTTGCTACCAGTTCTGCAGCAACCGGCTCTCCATCCTTACCGCGGATAGTCATAGACCAAGTTTCATTCGCACCCGGCTCAAGCTTATCTCTATGTGCTTCCCATATAATATCGAGTTCTTTATTCCTCCAGGGGACCGCGATGTTATGCCTCAACTCATACACCCTATTTTGATAAACGGCTAATCCAAAAAGATAAATGCCACCTCTGTCTTCCTCGCTAACAATTTCAGTCCACTCGAGCGATTGACCTTTTTCTAAATTAGTAAGCTGTAAACCCTTAAAGTTTTGCGAACTACTTCCTTGAATCCAATACATATCTCCGATATCCGAAATAAGCCAAACACGTGCTTTTTCTCCCGGTTGGAAGCTACTCTTACTACTTACCATAGTTGCACCGTATGGTCGGGAATTACCTTTGCCCGGATCCAATATCCGCACATACCTTTTCTCTATTACCTCCCGCCCTTTGCTATCCAGAGCTTCCACCTCAATCAGATACCACCCTCCCTTATTCCATGTTGCTTTAGGAATAGGAATTTTACCACTTTCATCAGATTGATGCCGGCGATCATAAACAGGATCAGTAGTCACTTTCCAATTTGCTACTTGATCTTCGTTACGATAAACGTCGTTGGGAAATAATTTTCGAAATTCTGGTTCAGTTAATAGAAACTGGTCGGGCTCCTGCCATAATCGACTCCGATAATAAACCGGCGGCGGCTGCAATCGAAAAATGCGAAGTCGAAAATCGGCAGGGATAAAACTGCCATTGAGATTACTAGTCAGAACCTGAATACTGTCCAGGTCCCCGGCAGTGACTTCCTCCGGAACTGATGCTATTATCTGCAGTGACCGGTAGCCAAGTTGGAGTATATAGCTTACACTACGAGTTTCTCCATTGATGTCTACCACATCGGCAGATACCGTATAAATAAAAATAGGATTGGTGGCGGCATCTGCTTTAGGATCAGGGAAAGCTACAAAGTTAATTAATGCCTTACCGGATTCATCGGTAACCGCTGTACCATGTGCAATTTCAGTAGCACCTTCTGTCGGCATCGACCTTCCAAAAAACAGCCAGCGATAAGGGAAATAGGTTCTTCGCTCTACCCGAAATCTCACCGTTGCCCCATCTACAGGAACATCAGAAAAAGTCCTGGCAGATAGTTTCAACGCAACCGTATCTCCTAAAGAAAATTCCTGTAACGAATCTTCGATTATAGGCTTAAAGCGCGGGCGCTTATAAGCTTCTACAGAAAAAAAACTTTCCCCATGCCCATCGCTAATCATCATGGATCCGGTCAGTCCGCCTTCAGGTGCAATAAACGAACCGCTTACCGAACCATATTCGTTAGTCTCAAGCTTTTGCTCTGCCACCAAATCTCCATTCGCATCATAAAACCCAACGGCGGTCGTGAAGTTGCTTAAAACTTTATGCTTTCTCCCGTTGCCGTCCTCCTCCAAAATTATCCCCTTGAAATAAATTGTTTGACCGGGCCGGTATATGGCTCTATCGGTAAAGAAAAAACTTTTCCTACTGGAACTTGATTCGGCGACGGCACCGGGTTTATCGAAGTAACCATCTTGAAAAAGCAATTGATCCTTATGACTAACTACCAGTCTGACTACTCTTTCCTGGTTAATTTTAAACGACCCATCTTTTTCTGTTGTTGCCTTTCCTACTGCTTTATAGCGGTAAGATCTACTTTCTCGATCATAATAATGGTTATAAAGATTCACTAAAGCTCCTCCAACCGGGGCTCCTGTACGACGGTTAAGAATAAATACCCTCCTGGCGCCCTCTTGGATGTCGCCCACCGAAACCACACTAAGCTCCGACACCTGAAATTGTACCATTTCTAAAACTTCAGCTCCGTCAAATAAATCCTCTTCCGAACCGGCCACCAAAACATAACTTCCCTGTGGAAGTGGCTGCACCTCCATCTCTACCCGATGCAAGTTCATATCCTCCACAGCAGGTAGATCTCTGATCCAACTTGCAATCGGCTGAAGACTTCGAAGTTTTCGAATCACAACACTGTCTACATGTCCACTGGTTAGCAACCGACCTATGGTATCGTGCTCCAAAGCAATTAATTTGAAATAAACGCGGGGTGTATTTCGATAGGTAATTAACAGCTTTGAGTATTCGTTAGGAATCACAACCTCTTCCGCAATCAAAGAGATTTCCTTCCGCTCCAAATATTGAATTAATTCCAAAGCTGACTTCGCGGCTTCGGTATTAGGATGCTTTTGGATAATATTTCGGAGTTGCTCAGCTATTGTCGGCAGTTTTGAATTCGACAAGTCGGTGGCTGGCCTAAACTCACTCCCCACTTGTAGCGATGCAGCTTCAAAGGCTGCGATTGCACCGACGGGATGCTCTTGATATTTATCTGCAATAGTATTTAAAGCTTCTAGATAGCGCTCCTTTTTATCCGGCATCACCGAATGCTGATGGGCAAATTTCAGTCGATATAAGTCAGCATCAACTAAGGGACCGGGATCGGAGTCTTGCAAATGGAACCGAATCAATTCCTGAAATAAAACTAGAGCCTGATAATGTAGAGATGTAGTATCATCAGTCGTGAAAACATGTTGCGCGAATTCCGAGGCCGGGTAAAACACTGCTTCATCATCCAGATAAAATCGATAGGCCGGTCGTGTTACATCCTTTTCCTCATTCTCATAAAAGCTAATAGCACGGAATGCGAGCAAATCATATAAGGAAGGCCGCAAGTGCTGCCCATCTTTGCCCTTTTGCAATAAAGCGCTCACAGAGTCAACAGGATAGGACTGCAATCGATCCGGCTCCATAATCGATCGCTTAAACCAATAACTTACCTCCTTATAAAACCTACCGGCATCCCAGAAATGAAAATCATCGCCGGCATCCTGATCGGCGACGTTTGATCGGGATAAAACTGTCCATCTATTGGATTGATAATACTCCCAATACATTTGGGCCGCTATGCTACTCCAGATTGCATTAAAAGGAAACTCAGAAGATTCCGCCTCCTGTTTCGCCATAGACAATATGGAGTCCATAGCATTCTCTCTAAAGCTTTTGCTCAGTTCAATTAAGTACAATTGTGCCTTCACCATAAATTGGTGCTGACCCTTCGATTGCGCTTCCTGATACACTTCAACGACCAGTTTCTCGGCCGACTGGGGGAGTCCGGTACTCATCAAGGAATCAACCTTTTTCCAGATAGCTGAATAGGGGTCTCCTGGTGCGCCAAAGGCTGCAAAAATTGACATAATCAAAAAAATGACTATTAAATAATATCTTTTCATAAAATCAAATCGGTCGTCGCCTTTGGTTGTTTGCAATAATTAAATTACAAACAATATGCCGCATAATCGAATTTCTCTTTATGGTGACCGCGCCGAGTGGGCAAAATAAAATGCCATTAGACGACCGAATAGTCGGGCTGACCAATACCTCCAAATCTTTTAAGGCACCTCACAAGAAATTTACAGGCAAGTATTATTTACAAAATAAAATTATTAATTTCAGATATATTTAGTGTTTTTATGAAAGATCTGATTCAGCAAAATCGTCATAATCCCAAAAAACTCGAAGAATTCTATCGGCAAAACAAAACCGAATTCAAAAAAAGTTCGATGCAAAAAGTAGTTTGTATTGATTTATAATGTTTTATGGAAAATAGGTACAAATGGGAGCCGAAATGTTATACTGTGAGCAAATAGTTGGTGCTCCGACCCCCGGCTTCGTCCTTCACCAGTATCCCCTTTACGACCAAATCTTGTATATCACGCGTGGCCGTATCCTGCGAACACTTGGCAATCTTTGCCCATTTAGAAGACGTTAGCTTACCCTCGAACCCATCCATTAATTTATTCAACATTAATCGCTGGCGGTCATTGAGCGTCTGTGCTACCGGCATCATCCAAAGTTTAGCTTTGCGCATCACCGAAGCCAGCACCACATCCGAAGCATCGATTGCACGCCCAAGGCATTCCAAAAACCATGTTAACCATTCGGTAATATCCAAATCGCCCGATTGGGTTTTCTCCAATACAGAATAATACTGTTTCCGCTCCTGCCGGATTTGAGCCGACATGCTGTAAAAACGTTGGGAGCTGCCGTCTGCCCTTGCCAGCTGCATGTCCGCTATCGCCCGTGATATTCGTCCGTTGCCATCCTTGAATGGGTGTATGGTCACAAACCAAAGGTGGGCCACCGCGGCCTTTAACATCGGATCGATGGGTGTATCGCTATTGAACCATGTCAAAAAATGCTCCATCTCTACCGGCAACTTCTCGCTATCGGGTGCCTGAAAATGCACTTTCTCCCTGCCCATTGCCCCCGACACCACTTGCATGGGATCGTCCTTGGTGTTCTTCCGCCAATCGCCCACCACAATGCGATACATACTGCTGCGACCGGTGGGAAACAATGCAGCATGCCAGCCAAACAAACGCTCTTCATCCAACGGTTGATCATATCGTTGCGTGGCATCGAGCATCATCTCCACCACACCGTCGACATGCCGAGCCGAAGGCACCAAGCCAACGATATCCAGTCCAAGCCTACGGGCAATGGAAGACCGTACCTGTTCAATATCCAGTATCTCCCCTTCGATTTCACTGGACTTAACCACATCTTGGGTCAGGGTCTGCAATA
>CAZWPF010000009.1:0-43848 GCA_964636205.1 uncultured Chitinophagaceae bacterium
ATACGCAGCATCTTCTCTGCGCTCTTTGCGAGAAATATATCGGTTCACGCGAAGGCCGCAAAGTCATTCGCAGAGCACGCAAAGGTTTAGAATATGTAGCAGCTTCTCTGCGCTCTTTGCGAGAAAATAAAGCGGTTCACGCAGAGGACGCAAAGTCATTCGCAGAGGCCGCAAAGGTTTAGAATATGTAGCAGCTCCTTTGCGCTCTTTGCGAGAACTATAATAAATAGTTTCACGCAGAGTACGCAACGCTGATTCAAAGGACGCAACAATATATGCGCAAGAGCTTCGATGCCCTGTGCAGCATCCAAATGCAGCCCTAAGTCCTAAAGTTTATCGAGAAAAGATTGCGGACATCTATTATGTGAGAAAAAAATTATTATTTTTATTCTTATTCTTCGACAGGCCGGAGCCTTTTCAATTATTTTAAAAATTTCTATAGAATGGACTTTTTGATCAATCTTTTTGAAGATCCCGCGACCTATCGCCTACTGACGATTGTTATTTTATCCATATTTCTGGGCGTGGAAGTAATTTCTCGAGTGCCATCAGTATTACATACACCACTTATGAGTGGCGCCAACGCCATTCACGGAGTAGTAGTCATAGGGGCGATTATAGTTATGGGTCAAGCTCCCGCTGATGATTATCTCTTACTGGCATTAGGCTTCCTGGCCGTTGTACTGGGTACACTCAACGTGGTAGGTGGCTTCGTGGTCACCGATAGAATGCTTGAAATGTTCGGAAAGAAAAAGAAGAAAGTCTAAACATATCTTGGATTATCCCGGGCTTACTAGCTTCTCATTACTCTAAAAATCATTGCTACATGCTCTTGATGTTGTCTTACCTGATCGGATCCGTGACGTTTATAGTCGGACTTAAAATGTTGTCGCACCCGGAATCAGCACGTAAGGGGAACCTGATCGCCGCAATCGGAATGACACTCTCGATCATCGCAACCATTTTCCTATGGCGTAATCCGGAGACAAATGAGGGTTTGACTAACTATGGTTGGATATTCGGTGGACTGATTATCGGGACGGTGCTGGGTACACTAATGGCGAAAAAAGTACAAATGACCGCCATGCCCGAAATGGTGAGCCTGTTCAACGGTATGGGTGGCGCCTGCGCTATGCTGATTTCTATCGTGGAATATCATCATATGCACCAACCCGGAAAAGGAATTCTGCTGGTCATTCTACTGGGTATGGTAATCGGTACCGTTTCCTTTACCGGTAGCATCATCGCCTGGGGCAAACTCAACGGTAAGGTGAAAGACAAATTTATCCCGGGCGGACAAATAATCAATTTTCTGCTGTTAGGAGGTATTGTCGCACTGATATTATTTATTTTATCCGGAGCCAACACCGGAGCAGCAGCATTCTATGCAATCCTGACCTTGGCCGCATTATATGGAGTGTTGTTTGTAATGCCAATCGGAGGTGCCGACATGCCCGTCGTGATTTCTTTACTGAATTCATTCACGGGTGTAGCGGCAGCATTCGGTGGGTTTTTATATGATAATCCGGTGATGCTTACCGGTGGTATCCTGGTGGGTTCGGCAGGTACCATCCTCACCATTTTGATGTGTAAAGCAATGAATCGTTCATTGAAGAATGTATTAATTGGTGCTTTCGGAGGTAAGAAATCCCAATCCGCCGCCGCCGGTGAGCAGGGAGATTGTAAAGAAATATCGATCAATGATACCGCAACTTTGATGGCCTATGCCCAAAAGGTAATGATCATTCCCGGATACGGTCTGGCAGTTGCACAGGCACAACATGTTTGCCACGAACTCGAAAAACTATTATCAGAAAGGGATGTGGAAGTAGTGTACGGTATTCATCCAGTGGCCGGACGAATGCCGGGACATATGAATGTACTGCTGGCAGAATCCGACGTTCCCTATGAGAAATTAATGGAGATGGAAGAGGCAAACGAACAATTGGCGACAACCGATGTGGTGATGATCATCGGCGCTAATGATGTGGTCAATCCCGCCGCTAAAGAAGATCCCAACAGTCCGATCTTCGGCATGCCTATTTTGGAAGTAGAACGAGCTACCCATGTCATTGTGAATAAAAGGAGCATGAAACCGGGTTATGCTGGTATTGAAAACAGTCTGTTTTTCAGACCGAAAACCTCCATGTTATTCGGAGACGCCAAAAAGGTATTGCAGGATTTAGTGGCCGAATTGAAGCAAATGTAAATTGTAAGAGACTGCCCTATAACGGTAATTAGATACTGATTCGACAAGATCAGTCGTTAGATACAGAGCAGATGGGTATTTTCATTGCTAAAGATGACCGGAATTACAAGTAAAATCATCCTAATTGCTAATTTGCACCCATGAGCTCTACCCTGTTACTAATAATAATATTAGCCTATTTTCTATTACTCTTAGTCATAGCCTTCTATACTTCCAGACATTCCAATAACGAATCGTTTTTTATAGGAAACCGGTCGAGTAAATGGTGGTTGGTGGCATTTGGTATGATTGGAACTTCGTTGTCGGGAATGACTTTTATCTCCGTTCCCGGTACCGTGGGTATGATCGGCTTCGATTATTTCCAAGTGGTGATCGGCTACTTTATCGGCTATTTCGCAGTGGTATTCATCCTGCTGCCAATTTATTATAAAATGCAGCTGACCTCCATCTACACTTATCTGGAGCGAAGGCTTGGGAATACAGCATATAAAACCGGAGCGTTATTCTTTATCCTTTCCAGAACATTGGGTGCAACACTCCGACTTTACCTCGTGATTAAGGTCCTGGAGCTGTTTGTGCTCGACGAACTGGGGATCTCTTTTGAAATAACCGCTATCGTGATTCTGCTGCTGATACTGCTGTACACCTATAGAGGCGGAGTGAAGACAATTGTTTGGACCGATACCCTGCAAACCACATTCATGCTGCTGGCACTGATTATATGTGTGGTGTATATCATGGGTGAACTCAATTATACCCCGACAGGAGCATGGAAAGCGATGAGCCAAGAGGGTTTCACGAAATTGTTCAACACCGATCCTATGACCGGGGGATTTTTTCTCAAGCAAATTCTGGGTGGGGCATTTATTACGATTGCCATGACCGGACTCGATCAGGAGATGATGCAAAAGAATATCAGCGTAAGTAATCTGAAGGATTCTCAAAAGAATATGATCACCCTGAGCTTTTTACAACTCATTGTGGTGTTTATCTTTTTGTCGCTCGGAGGACTGCTTTATCTCTATGCGTTGCAAAATGGAGCCGTTTATAACCAAGATGCCGGAAAATTACAATTGATGCTGGATGGCAAGAATATAATCGGCGACAATATTTTTCCGGAGATCGCTTTTAACTACTTACCTCCGTATATCGGAATTATATTTATCATAGGCTTGATATCGGCGCTGTTTCCAAGTGCTGATGGTGCATTGACTGCGCTCACCTCCTCGTTTTGTATTGATATACTAGGACTGAAAAATCGGAAGGAGTGGACAGAGCAGAAGAAAAAACAGGTTCGATTGACCGTTCATAACTGTTTTGCTCTATTGTTTTTGGGCTGCGTGTTTTTCTTCAGAGAGGTAGACAACGGTTCTTTAATTCAAACCCTGCTGGTGGTTGCGGGATATACCTATGGGCCGCTGCTGGCATTGTTTACATTCGGTATCTTTACACGAAGAACCATTCATACATATGCTATTCCTGTAATCTGCATTCTATCACCAATTGTATGTTATTTACTGAAAGGGCACGAACAGGAATGGCTGGGTGGTTATGTAATTGGTACAGAACTACTGATTATTAACGCCGGATTGGCATTTTTGCTTTTATTTTTGTGCTCTGGAAAACGACAGTTGGCAGAAAGCGAATCAATATTACATGAAGGAAAAATTAACTAAGGTCAAACTGAGAGACTGGACAGAGGCGAAGGGGCAGTCTAGTTGGCAGATTTTTAAAATAATGGCTGAATTTGTACAAGGCTTTGAAAACTTGTCCAGAATCGGACCCTGTATCTCCATCTTTGGTTCCGCGCGCACCCAGCCGGGTCACCATTATTACGAGCTGACTGTAGAGATTGCCAAAAGATTGGCGGAAGAGGGGTTTGGTATCATCACCGGAGGCGGTCCGGGAATTATGGAGGCCGGTAATAAAGGTGCTAATCTCGCCGGCGGCTTGTCGGTAGGATTGAACATCGATTTGCCTTTCGAACAACATTCTAATCCCTTTATAGCAAGAGATAAATCACTACAGTTCGATTACTTTTTTGTAAGAAAAGTAATGTTCACCAAATACGCTCAAGGATTTGTGATGATGCCCGGAGGATGGGGGACTATGGATGAGTTTTTTGAAGTTGCAACATTGATCCAAACCAGAAAGTTTACCCAGACGCCAATGGTTTGCGTAGGTAGCAAATATTGGAACGGACTGTTTGATTGGATGCGGGAGGTGATGCTCGAACAAGAAAGTAATATTAGTCCGGGCGACCTGGAAATGATTAGAATATACGATACCGCCGACGAGGTAGTAAATTATATTCTGGAATTTTACTCGCATAATAAACTCCAACCTAATTTCTAATCCCTGTCAAACAACGATATGACGCAGTTATTGATATCTGAAGCCTTGCAACAGTATTCTGAAAAGTTTACAACCGCAGAAACACCGGTGCTGGCAGCGCTGAACAGGGAAACCAATGTGAAAGTGCCCATGCCGGTGATGCTTTCCGGACATTTACAGGGAGCGGTTTTACAGATGTTGGCGCATATGATTCAGCCAAAACGCGTTTTAGAGATCGGAACCTATACCGGATATTCTGCTATTTGTTTGGCACAAGCCTTGGAGGGCGATGGTCATTTGCATACAATCGATATCAACGAAGAGCTGGAAGACATGTGCCGGGAGTACTTTGAAAAAGCCGACGTAGCAGATAAAATCACCCAACATATCGGGAAGGCGGCGGAAATTATTCCTAATTTAGAAAACGAATTTGATCTGGTTTTTATCGATGCAGACAAACAAAATTACAGTCTGTATTATGATTTAGTTTTCGATAAAGTGCCGGTCGGAGGTTATATTCTTGCCGATAATGTGCTTTACGACGGAGAAGTGGTGCTCCCCGTAGAGGAACAAAGTAAAAATGCAAAGGCTATCGATGCCTTTAATAAAAAGGTAGCGGAAGATAAAAGGGTTGAACAAGTGTTGCTGCCTGTAAGAGATGGCATAATGATTGCGCGTAAGATTACGCAATAAAAATATAACTGGATATGATGCAAAAATGGATACTGACAGCTTTTTTTCTGTTGCCAGGAATCGCAAATACCGCCATAGCACAAACGTCATATGCAGAACGGGTGCAGGAATATGTTGCCAAACATCGAGATTTGGCCATTGAAGAACAAAGACGGAGCGGTATTCCTGCAGCTATCAAGTTGGGACAAGGAATTCTGGAAACCGCAGCCGGTGATAGTCGGTTGTGCGCTGGTGCAAATAATCATTTTGGGATAAAATGTAAAAAGGATTGGCAAGGGGAAACCTTCGCTCATACTGATGACGCCCCGGATGAATGTTTTAGAAAATATCCGGATGTAAAGGAATCGTATACTGATCACTCCGATTTCCTCAGAAATTCCAAGAGGTATGCTCCACTTTTTACATTAGACGTAACAGACTACAAGGGATGGGCCAACGGTTTGAAAAGATGCGGCTATGCGACTAATCCCAGATATGCACAGCAACTGATTAAAGTCATTGAAGAATATAAGCTCCATGAGTACACCAATCTTGCCCTAAAGGCCGCAGAGCAACCTGTTTACGCTTCATTAGAAGTTGTGCCTGAGTTCGACAAACCCGCACCGGATACACCAAACACGGTAGCTCCGGCAACCACCGTTAACACAGGGGTTTCCGCGACACAGGTCAATACATCAACTACGCCTGCGAAGGCGAATTCTACTAAAGGGGTACAGACCGTCAACGGACTGAAAGCGTTTTATGCGAGAAAGGGCGATGTATTACTAGATGCGGCGATCAAGCATAATATTCATTATCCGAAATTGCTGGAGATGAACGATCTGCCAGATGCGCCACTGGAGGCAGATATGTTTATCTATCTGGAGAAGAAAAATACCCGCGGTAAGCATCAACGTTATATTGTGCAGTCGGGAGAGACACTGCTGCAAATTGCACAGGCCGAGGGAATCCAGCTAAAATCATTGCGTGCTTATAATAATCTGGAACCGGGAGAAGAGCCACAACCGGGTGTTGTTTTGTATCTCCAAGAGCAAAGCTCAGGAAAACCACCGGTTAGATTAGTGACGAATAAGCCGAAATCACCAGTACAAGCAAGTCTTACCAAATCTTCAGAACCGGCAGAATATATCGAAGTAAAAAGAGAAGAAATTGCACCAAAA
The DNA here is from genome assembly GCA_964636205.1 of uncultured Chitinophagaceae bacterium. GTDB lineage: Bacteria > Bacteroidota > Bacteroidia > Chitinophagales > Chitinophagaceae > JBEBVQ01. The sequence continues at coordinate 6,397 of CAZWPF010000009.1, forward strand.
AGCACTGGCAATACCGCTAAACCTCAGGTTACTGAAGCGTCTAAGCAATCGTTTACCAAAACAGTAAACACTCAGCCTAATTTGGCAACCACCAAAGCCGCAACTCAGTCGAAGGTACAGACAACAACAGTGGCGGCGCCGACTTCTGCCGATGATACCGAAACCCCGATAACAGTTGTAACTAAGACAGTAAATATCGCAGCCGAACCTGCAATCGAGGAGGTTATGGAACAGGAAGCTTCTGCTGCTCCGGAGGTGAATACGACCTCAGCTGTTCCTGCTGCTGCAGAGCCTATTGACGAACTCGATAGGATTAAGGCAAAGATGGATCGGGTGGTATATGGTTCCGGACAAGTATCGAAATCAGGTATTGTAGTATCAGAGGAAGCAGTTCCTAAGACTGTTACCGCGGCTAGTAAATTGCCTCCTGCTACCAGCCCTGAAGCAGCACCCGATAAATTTCATACTGTTCAAAAAGGCGAAACTGCCTTCGGAATTTCGAAAAAATATAATATCACGATGAAGCAGCTTCGTGAATGGAACAATTTGGAGTTTGAAGCGGTGAAGATCGGACAAAAACTAAGGGTGAAGCCTTAAACTAAGCGATGCATATTACTATCCATGATAAGACATTCCGAGTTTTAATCGATCAGGCTTCGATAGCTTCGAAGGTTAAGGAAGTCGGGTGTCGGATATCCAACGATTACAAGGGGCGTATCCCGGTATTGTTGGTTATTCTGAAAGGAAGTTTTGTATTTGCATCGGATCTGTTCAGGAGCATTGATATTCCCACTGAAGTCAGTTTTGTAAGGCTCAATTCTTACATTGGCGATGCAAGCTCGGGACAGGTGCAGACTCATATGGGTATCTCTGAGAACCTCGAAGGGCGGGAGGTCATTATCGTTGAAGATATTATTGATACCGGCACTACACTCCATAATTTTTTATTGACAGTACAGGCTTGCAAACCGGCTTCGATCAAAGTAGCCAGCTTTCTGGTGAAGCCCGATGCTCTGATACACCAGGATGTGAAGGCCGACTATTCCTGCTTTGAGATTGAGGATAAGTTTGTGGTGGGTTACGGATTGGATTACGACGAGCAGGGAAGAAATCTACCGGAATTATACCAGTTGGTAACCACCGATCGTCAGTAACAACTTGGCTATAAAGATCGGAGTACAAATTCTGGTGGATCAAATAAATTATTACCGGAACATTACCTTTATAACCGGAGCTTATTTAAATTTGTTTCCCCCAATAAGCAAAAGAATATGAAAAGGTTATCACTGTTGTTCTGTCTTTCCGGAATTGTTTTGTCCTCCTGTAGCCAGTCGGGCTCTGAAGGAAATCAGCCCATTCCCTACGAATATGTTATGGCAGAAAGTTTTTTATCGTTAAACAACGGTGATCCCTGGGAAGTTAACAAGGAAGTAAAGCCTCATGTCAAAAAGGCCAAAGATCTGGTAATGGCGTACAAGGAAAAGGGTAGGACTGATTACAAACAACTTGCTGATCAATTGCAAGCGCAGGCCGACCAAATTGCTAAGAACTGTAATATGGAAGGGGATGGATACCTCCAATTTGAAAAATGGTTGAATGGCTTCCGTCTGCATGCAGAAGACTTGAAGGAGGCAGAAGAAGTGGAGGCTAGTTTAATTATTTCTCAGATACAGGAATCCTTCGAATCATACCAATATTACTTCCAATAGAAGTTTCCTCTTCTATTTTTAGTAAAATATAGAATCAGGCACTTGGGTCGATCGGATAAGGCCGGTGGTTATAGCTTTTTGAAACAAGGTTTCCACCGCTTTTTGTCCGGACGCCCACAGATCGGTCGTGTATTCGTTGACATAGAGTTCGATATGCTGCCGCATCACCGATTCTTCCATTTCCTGAGCGTTCTCGGTGACAAATGGAGGCAACTGTGGATATTTATTCCATGCATAGCTGACACTCTCGCGAATTAGTTCGTCAACCGTAGTGATCAACTCCTTTGGAAAGGAACGTTTCATGACAATTCCTCCCAATGGGATATTGGATTGTGTAGTTTGTTCCCACCAATCACCCAAATCCATGAGTTTTACCAAACCCTTTGATTGGTAGGTAAATCGATTTTCATGGATGATTAGTCCGGCATCATATTCACCGGATAAGACTGCATCTTCGATTTGATTAAAGACTAAGGCATTCTTGTTTTGTGCTTCGGGTAGAGCCAAAGACAGCAGCAGATTAGCTGTTGTTTGTACTCCGGGAATAGCAATTTTCAGAGCTGATGCACCTGAGAGATCTAGAGGTTGGCGCGCGATAAGCAAGGGGCCGACGCCTTTGCCTAAAGCGCTGCCGCTGTGGAGTAAGGCGTAAGGCTGTGCCAGATGTAAAAAGGCATTATAACTGAGTTTGGTTATATCTATTTTCTGTTGAAATGCCCATTGGTTCAAAGTTTCTACGTCTTCCAGATGATAGCGGAAACGGATACCCCGAGTATCGATTTTCTCGTGCACCAATGCATCAAAGATAAAAGTATCGTTGGGGCAGGGACTGAAAGCGATGTTGAGTACTTGCATATAATATCAAACCCGATTAAAAAACTCTATCAACCATTCGTTCAGCGTATGGATAGCTTCATCCATTTTCCAAAGATCTCGATTGCGCGGGGTTACATAATTAGAAATTGAACGAATTTGAGTGAAGGGGACTTGCTCGCAGATGCAAACATAATGAAAAGCCGCTCCTTCCATAGATTCTACCTGACAATCATATCGCTCCTTTCTGGAAATAACACTTCGCACCGATCCGCTGGAAGCGGCTACTGTCAAACCGTTAACCGTCAGCAATCGATAGGGGAAGGGTATCTCGCTCAAGGGACATTCTAATTTTCCCTCGCGAAAAGGAATCGCATTAGGATCGGCCAGTTTCAGTTGAAACAAGTCTAAAAACTCCTCGTTATCTTCTGCGCCGGTATCGCCCAGGGTTTCGGATTGCACTAGAACTACCTGAGCCAGATCAATTTCACGATCGAAACTACCTGCGATTCCTGCTTGTAACGCGAAGTTGTACTTATTGGAGGAAAGTTTACGGGTTAGTTGGTAAGTTGCTGCAACCAAGCCAACTCCGGTTATGCAAATATGAATTTCCTGTCCTCCATACCGAAAAGTATCGGGCGCCACAGCCTCTCCATATTGTTCCAGATAGTCTATAACTGCTTTAATTTCATGCCTTGTGGCAGCTGCTAAGAGTAGTTTCATTATTAGAAATTCTGAATTGAACGGCTTCGCGAATTATCTGCAAGTAAACACATTTTTGTGAAACCGTTGTGTAGCCCTAATTTTGCACTATAATAATCAATCATGGTATATCTTACAAGGGTGGAACATTTCAATGCCGCCCATCGTCTTTATAACGATCAGTGGACTGAGGAAGAAAACAAAAGGGTGTTTGGGAAGTGTTCGAATACCAACTGGCATGGTCATAATTACGAACTTCATGTAACTATCAAAGGTGAGCCAAATGCAGAGACCGGCTTCATTATCAATGCAAAAGAGCTTGGGGTGTTGATCAGAAAAGTGATCATCGATAGGGTCGACCATTTGAATCTGAATATGGATGTAGATTTCTTGAAGGGCAAGCAAACTAGCGCTGAGAATCTGGCCATCGGTATCTGGAACGAGTTGAAACCGCATATCGAAAGTCTGGATGCGAGTTTGCATAGCATTAAAATTTACGAAACTCCACATATTTATGTGGAATATTTGGGCTAGTCTTGATTGGCCGATTTTGATAAAAAAGCATATAGTGTCATACAACAAATCTGAAACTTACAACGAGGAGATAACTTCCGCATTGGCAGATCATTATAGCTCAGCAATAACCTTATTGGGTGAGGATGTGACCAGGGAAGGATTGCAAAAAACACCGCAGCGAATCGCTAAGGCGATGCAATATCTGACGCAGGGTTATCATATGGATGCCAAGGAGATTTTGAATTCCGCCAAATTCCGCGAAGCATACAGTGAGATGGTGATTGTAAAGGATATAGAGTTGTACTCTATGTGCGAACATCATCTGTTGCCATTTTTTGGGAAAGCACATATTGCCTATATCCCAAACGGTTGGATTACAGGACTGAGTAAGCTTGCAAGAGTGGTGGATTGCTACGCACGACGCTTGCAGGTTCAAGAACGAATGACTCATCAGATTCTGGATATCATACAAGAAACACTTGATCCGATTGGGGTGGCTGTAGTTATTGAAGCGAAACACTTGTGTATGATGATGAGAGGTGTTTCGAAGCAAAATAGCATTACAACTACTTCAGCATTTAGCGGACAGTTCCAAGCTCCGGAAACCAGAGCAGAGTTTCTGAAGCTGATCACATCAGACATTCATTAATATAAACTCTATTTATAGTTCGTATTTTTTTAATTCGACCACTTCCTTGGTACGCCTTGGAAGCGGTCAAAACATATATAGCAATTCCTATCAAATATCGCCGATTGGGTGATAAAATATCCTCAAAATCAATATTATATAGAACGCATTGATTTTTATAGCGATTGCAGCTGCATATACTTTTAAGGGCAACATATTAAGTCAGAATTCATATCAATTAGTTAGGCTTGAATTTTTTTCCTTCGGGCAGGTTTGCTACATTTGTACCAAGTTGTGAATTTAATGGGTTAGTAAGTAAGCCGTTCCGATTTCTATCGGAATGGCTTTTTTTCGCAATTTATCCTCGCTTTTTCCAATTCTATTAATGCTTCACTGTTTGCTAACTTTATCCTGATGGCAAAAACTAAAACAGCTTATTTCTGTCAACAATGTGGTTATGAAAGTGCCAAATGGATGGGTAAATGCCCTTCTTGTCAGGCATGGAATTCACTGGTTGAAGAGATAGTTCATAAAGAAGATAAATCGAAGCAAAAGCAAGGATGGGAAGACGATGCCCGGGATGGTAAAAAGGCGCATCGAATATCGGAAGTTGCAGCAGGTGATGTGCAACGTATGTTCTTTCCGGATCCTGAACTCAATAGAGTATTGGGCGGCGGCATCGTGCCCGGATCGGTAATTCTGGTTGCAGGCGAACCCGGTATCGGAAAATCTACACTATTTCTCCAATCAGCACTCACCTGGAAGGAAGGTTCCGTGCTCTACGTATCCGGCGAAGAAAGCAGTCAGCAGATAAAACTACGTGCAGAACGAATTGGCGGGCATAATGAACAATTGTTTTTGCTCACTGCCACCGATACAGCAGCTATTTTTCAAGAAATCAAAAGAATCCAACCACAACTTGTTATCGTCGATTCCATACAAACACTGGAATCTCCTTATATAGAATCCGCAGCAGGTAGCGTATCACAAGTAAGAGAATGTGCAGCAGAACTGCAAAAGTTTGCCAAAACAACTAATACTCCTGTTCTGATTATCGGTCATATCACCAAAGATGGTTCCATCGCAGGTCCGAAAATCCTGGAACATATGGTCGATACTGTACTGCAATTTGAGGGCGACAGACATTACACTTATCGAATATTGCGGACGCTAAAGAATCGCTTTGGCTCAACCTCAGAATTGGGGATTTATGAAATGATCGCCCAGGGTATGCGACCGGTAAGCAACCCTTCCGAAATCCTATTGTCGCAACACGACGAACCATTGAGCGGTATTGCTATCGCCGCCACTATCGAGGGATTGAGGCCAATGATGATCGAAGTACAAGCTTTAGTCACACAGGCGGTTTATGGTAATCCACAACGAACCGTAAGTGGGTTGGACTTAAGACGATTGCAATTGCTGCTGGCTGTGCTGGAAAAGCGTGGCGGCTTTCATTTCGGTGCCAAAGATGTGTTTTTGAATATTGCCGGCGGATTGAAAATAGAAGATCCTGCTATTGAATTGGCAGTGGTATGCGCATTGCTTTCCTCCTACGAAGACAAAGCTTTGCCCTCTAATATCTGTCTTGTCGGTGAGGTGGGGCTGTCAGGAGAAATCAGAGCCGTTAGTCGGGTCGACCAGCGTATCGCTGAGGCGGAGAAATTGGGTATGGATATGATCATCATTCCAAAAGCCAATATAAAAGGCTTGCAAGTGAATACCAGTCACCTGATCGTAAAGTCGGCAAATAAGATCGAGGACGTCTATAAATTGTTGTTCTAGCCCACGCTTTTTCTAATCGAAGAATTGCGCTATCTTTATGATAATCAAATCGTAGGGTGGTGGAATGGTGGAAGCAAGCAGCGTACGGACTCTCCGGTATCTTTTACCCGCGTAATTGTGAATGGTGTCTACGTTCTCTGATCCGGTCAGAAGCGGTTTTGTGTACGGATTGTTTAATGAAAATCCCGAAAACCAATCATTATAATATTGAAGATAATGATGCCGCACTCCGTTTTGCCGGACGGATTCCTTTTCAATACGCAGCCGCTTTTTGTTTTTTCAATGAAGGCGGTATGATGCAACATCTGCTGCACGGACTGAAATACCAAGGTAGAAAAGATATTGGTTTGTTTCTGGGTAAACAATTCGCGCGATCTTTGGGACTATGCAAATGGATAAAGGAGGTCGATTTAATTGTGCCGGTTCCACTCCATCCTAAAAAGCAACGCCAAAGAGGATTTAATCAGGCCCAAATTATTGCCCGGGGCATGCAGCAGCACTTAAATATTCCGGTGGAGACTGATTGTTTGCATCGAATTAAAGAAACGGATACACAAACGAAGAAATCGAGAGCAGATCGGTCTGATAATATGCAGGATGCATTTGAGGCGATGAACTTATCCGGGAATCAACATATTCTTTTAGTGGATGATGTTCTGACTACCGGAGCAACGCTCGAAGCGGCCGCCCAAGCATTAATAGGCTCGCAAAAAAAAATCAGGATCAGTTTGGCTACAATCGCATTGGCCAATTAAATAAGCAAAAAAAAACCGCGAGGTTATCGCGGTTTAAAAGGTTTATTTTCTGTTTTCGGGATCTTTTCTTGGATTACGTTCCAGCACTTCGTCGATCATGCCATAATCTTTCGCTTCCGCTGCTGTCATCCAGTAATCACGATCACTGTCTTTCTCAACTTTAGAAAGTTTTTGCCCGCTGTGGTTAGCGATAATCTCATAGAGTTCTTTCTTCAGTTTCAAGATTTCTCTGGCAGTAATTTCGATATCACTTGCCTGACCTTCAGCACCACCTAACGGCTGGTGAATCATCACTCTACTGTGCTTTAGGGCAGTTCGCTTTCCTTTCGTGCCGGCGCACATCAATACCGCAGCCATAGATGCAGCGATACCAGTGCAAATTGTAGCTACTTCAGGATTGATAATCTGCATCGTATCATATATACCTAATCCGGAATAAACGCTACCGCCGGGACTGTTGATATACATCTGTACATCTCTGTTTCTATCGGTGCTTTCTAGGAACAGCAATTGAGCAGTCACAATATTAGCTACTTGGTCGTTGATCGGTTCGCCAAGGAAGATAATCCGATCCATCATCAATCGGGAGAATACATCCATCTGAGCAACGTTCAGCGGACGTTCTTCAATGATATATGGAGTGAGACCAACCGGATGTTTGATCGCTGAAGTATATTGATGCAGCGTCAGGCTACTGATGCCGTGATGTTTAACAGCATATTTTTTAAATTCGTTCGGATCCATAAATTGAATTTTTGATAATCATTGTTGAATTTATAACGCAAATTTCAATCCGCAATAAATAAAGTGCCATTCCGACATGCTGTCTGACTAATATGGCAGCGTTATTTGCGCAAGTTCGTAATCTTCAGGTACCCCAATATCGATAAAATAGTTGTCAGCAACAAATCCGTAGAGTATTTTTTCATCGATATACTGTTCCAGGTAGTCTTTTTCGAAAGAATGTTTTTCGGGTAGTGATCTGCTCAAATACCGTTCCCGATCAATACAATAGATACCGCCATTGATCAATCCTTCTATTTGAAACTTCTTTTCTTCAAACGCTACGATGCGATTTTCATCATCTATTCGTACAGCTCCATAGCGCTCGAACTCTTGCATCGGTTTTAGTGCCAGAGTGGTTTCAGCTCCCTTTGCTTTATGGCAGTTCAGCAGTTCGTCCAATGAAATCCGGAACATGGTATCGCCGTTCAATACCAATACGCTGTCTGATTTTGCCTTTTGGAGTGCTAATTGAATTCCACCACCCGTTCCCAAGGGCTCTTGTTCAATCACATGGTCCACCTCAAAATTCCATTCATTTGACTGTAACCAGTCCAGAATTACCTCATGTCTATATCCCAGGGAGAGAACAACGCGCGTGCATCCTTCTGATTCCAAGTATTTTAAAAGATATTCGAGAAAGGGTTTTTCTCTTACCGCAGCCATGCATTTGGGTTGGTCCCCTATGACTCCTCGGAGTCGGGTTCCTAATCCCCCGGCCAGAATAATACACTCCATACGCAAATATCTCAAAAAATCAGCCGATAAAAAGCTGATGTTTTCGATAATAAAGCGTGCTTTTAATTTAGTTGGAATTGCTTGGTCGCCATTTCCTCTACGGCGCTACCAATAGCCAAAGCGGCAGTGGCTGCAGGGGAGGGAGCGTTGAGTACGTGGATGGCATTGCCGTTAGTTTCGATTTTGAAATCGTCAATCATTTCTCCTTTTGGAGAAAGCGCCATTGCGCGAACACCCGCACGGGAAGCAACTATATCATCAGATTCCAGACTGGGAATTAATTTTTGAAGTCGCTTGAGGAAATAGGCTTTGGAGAATGCCCCACGGTATTCATCGAGTCCGAACCGCCAGTGTTTCATGAAGAATTTCCAGGTGCCTTTGAATGCCAATGCTTCTGCTGTATCCTTAATGCTGAAATCGGTCCTGCTATAACCCTCCCGACGGAACACAAATACTGCGTTAGGTCCGCATTCTATCACCCCATTGGTCATTCTTGTAAAGTGGACACCCAGGAAGGGGAACTGAGGATTAGGAACCGGATAGATCAGATTTTTAACCTTAGCCTTCCCCTTTTCTGTCAAATCATAATAATCTCCTCTAAATCCTACAATTGCCGTATCGCCGATGGCCCCTTGTTTACGCGCAATACGATCACTTTGGAGCCCGGCGCAGGCTACCACATGCTGCGCATGAAATTCGCCACGATTAGTAACAATCTTGGTTCTGCTACCATCTTGAACAAAGTCTTTCACTTCTGTATCCAGAAATACCTCGGAACCGGGGAATTTCCCTTTAATCAGGGATGCAAGTGTTTCACATAATCCTGCATAGTCGATGATACCGGTGCAGCCTACTCTGATCCCGGCGATACCTTCGCAATAGGGTTCAATTTCCTTTATCTGCTGCGCATTGATCAGCTCAATATCTTCAACCCCGTTGGCCTGGCCATTTCGAAACACCTTATGCATGTGATCGAGCTCGCTTTCTTCTGTAGCGACGATCACTTTACCGCAGACATCGTGCTTCACGCCGTATTCGCGTGCAAAAGCCACCAGCTCGCGGCGACCTTCCACGCAATTGCGGGCTTTATATGAGCCGGGTTTGTAATAGATACCCGAATGGATGACGCCTGAATTGCGGCCGGTTTGATGGGCTGCGACTCGACTCTCCTTTTCCAGAACAGCTATCTTTAAATGTGGGTATTTAAGATTTAGCTTATAAGCTGATGCAAGTCCCACACATCCGCCTCCTATGACGACAATATCAAACGTACGACTATCCATGCCGGGATGGTTTATTTAGCCGTGCAAAAATAGGAATGTCAACTGAGTTATCAGGAAATTAATGGCGATACTTTTCCGGGTTGGCAGCAAAGGCATCTTTGCAAAATTCGCTGCAAAACCATACAGTATCTTCATTATAAACCATATAATCGGTCCAGGAATCGTCCCGAAGCATTTCACAAATCGGATCGACATTGCTAGGGTCTACATCAGCATTATGTGCTGCCGAACCATGCATGGTCATTGATTCATGATCGTGAGTGTCAGCTGAATCCTTGTTTTCGCCTGTAGAATTTCCACAGCTTAAAAGGAACATAAAAGCAGCAGCAGGCAAAAGCATCAGTAGTTTTTTCATGGTATTGTTATTAATGACCGATTAAAAATACATAATTAATTATCGTTCCGCAAACCGAGGATCAGTAATAAAGCTATGATCTGTAAGCGTCTCCAAAAATCTTATAATATCTTTCTTTTCTTCCTCATTTAAAGGAAGCCCGTTGACTAAGAGTGGATCAGCTCCTGGATGAGGTCCGGAGGTATAATGATCCAGCACTTGCTCCAAGGTCTCAAAGCGACCGTCGTGCATATACGGACGGGTAACTGATACATTCCTTAATGAAGGAACTTTAAAAAGATACTTCTCAGCCGGATTACCCGTGGTTGTCGCCCTTCCCCAATCATCAAAAGCCGGATTAGGAATTAACCCGTTGTTGCGGTAGGAGAAATCGGTAAACAACGGCCCCTTATGGCAATTGGTACAATGAGTCTGGAATAATTGCATTCCGCGTTGCTCAGCGATGGTGAGTTCTCCATCGGGTTCCCCACGCAAATAGCGATCATACCTGGATTTATCAGAGATCATGGTGCCCATAAACTGAGCAAAAGCTTTCATTATTCTATCCGTCGTGATCTGCTCAGTGCCGAATGCTCTTTTAAACATGTTTCGGTAGGATGCATCTTCACTGAGCTTGGCGATGATGTTTTCAATATTTTCATCCATCTCTACCGGATCCCCAATCGGACGCAGGGGTTGTGACTCCAAGTCATGTACGCTGCCATCCCAGAATAAATCGGGATGCCAAGCCAGATTAAATAGTCCCTGGGCATTGCGAGTTCCAAATTTGCCATCAATCCCATGACTTTGGGGATGGTCTAAGTTGGCAAATGCTGCAAATTGCTGGTGACAAGTACCACAGGAAACTGAATTATCTCGCGAAAGACGGGGATCATAAAATAATCGGCGACCTAGTTCAAATCCGTCTCTGGAAATTGGATTCTCTTCAAATTGATAAACAGGTTGTGGCCATCCCTCAGGTATATAAAAATCGACATCAGCCCCGTCAGGACTGATGTCGAATGAGGGATCAGTTGCACATCCTGCCCACTGGAGGCAGCAAGTCGTAACGACTAATATACAGACTATTATAAGCTTCTTCACAGTACTGTAAAGATACCTTTTTCTTTGTGGATAACCATATCAGTCATTCACGATCGGTCAATACCGACGATTAATCGGAAAAGCCACTGATCTCAAACATGCTGCGGTAATTTTCAGAGAGTTTCTTAGCATTTGCATTCGGCATATGAATGGTATGCAGCTCCGAAAAATCAATGGTATGCGGATTTTTGAACCACTCCCCAAGATCAGCTTCAATCTTTAATTGAGCAGAGTTATCAATCAACTTCATGGTGTTCGGCAAATTAAGAGTTACCCGCTGTAAGGTATTATGCTCACCGGAAAATCCTCCGACATGATAAAGTAGTTTGCCATTGCTAGGTGATGCGGGAGCATTGCCTTCGAATTTCGCCATGATATATCCGGTATTCCAATCCCAAAACATTCCGTGCACCGGATCCAAAGCGCCTGTTTGTGCGCCGGATACATTACGCAAACTGTCCACACCAATCAAGAAGCTGATGGCATGATAACTGCCTTCAGGTATTTCTTTAATCTCGAACTTTAAGGATGAAGGGTCTTCTTCCTGAACCAAGAAATATGTTTCCGGTGCGGAATAGTCCGGATTGCCATCTCCGTGAAATTTAAAATTACTCAGGTAATAGCTCATCTTGGTTACCTGAAAGGAATCTCCGTTTTCGTTGATATACCAACTGCTATTTAATTGCAACGGTGCTCCATTTACCACATGGTTGAGCTCCACTTTTAATGTGCCTTTGCCCCCAACAATCGGATTATTATCTCCCCCCGGTTGCGGTTCTTCTTTTTTCTTGCAGGCACCCAACAATACCACACCCATGAACAAAAGGGTAGTGGCCTGAACGATTCTCTTTTTCATAACTTATAATTTATTAGTGAATAATCTAATTTGTCAGTGTTTATATTTAAGGATTTAAAATGAAATCAACAGATTCGCTGACCGTCTTGCCATCGTGATCAATAATGGCAGTAATTGTCAGTCTGGCCGCTATCCTTTCTCCGGAAGTCCCCGTCCATTCCCAATGCTCATGGATGTCCAACTCTTTTTCATGTTTGTGCGACTCGTCTTCAGCGAGGATTGTCCCTCCATTCCGGTCTACAATTTGCCAGTTGTATCCATGCAGAGCGACCGGACTACTTATATGAGCATTGATGTGTACAGTGCTGCCTGATTCATACTCAGCATCGACTTTCGGTTCTATGATTTCAATCTTGGTATCATCTTCGATCGAAGGAGCGATTTCTTTGTTTTTCTTACAGGAAATGAAAATGGTGACCAGTCCTAAGATGACTGTAATACTTATTATACTGATGCGTTTGGACATGTTGTGAATGTTTAAAATAAGAATTGAATTTGTGTTTCGTAGCGGTTTTTACTGGTTACTAAGCCTCCGGCGTAATTTTCTTTAACCGGCACACTGACCAGTGCTTGCAGGGCTATCGGACCATAATAGGCACCGATTCCGACATGTGTATAAAGCTGGTATCCGCCGCTATAGGGGTTCTTCAACTGATAATCATAGTGCTCCCAATCCTGAGCCGACCACTCATATCGAACCCCGGCTTGTGGAAGCCAGTTGACGCTTCCTGTTTTATCCCAAAAGAATAAACTATAACTGTTACTTACACGGTCGCCATATTTATAACCTCGGGGGTTTACTGTAGGCAATCGGTACATCGCATCGGTATTGATGCCCCATTTGCCATAGCGGAGGGTGTAATTCAGATTAAACAGAAAATCCCAAGATCCGGTGCCCGGCTGCATATTCGAAAGAATTAAGCCTTCGCTATTGGTATGGTGATTACTCCCAGTGGGTAATTTAATGCCGCCTCCGATCAGGAGATTATGTTTTAGCATTCTGCTGCCGCTATCGGCATTGTTCCATATCATATAATTGGCGAGCAACTGCACATCCCCAATGCCGGAGATAGGTGTGCGTACACCCGCTTCTTTTACAGAATTGAAATGATAGGGTACAAATGCAAATAGTTGTATCCTTTCGGTTGGATAATATCGACCCCAAGCGGTTAGACTTTGAAAATAGTCTTTGGCTTCCATAGGTGTCGATGATCCAAAAACTTCGGGATGGAGACTATTAAACTCCTGATACTTATAACTGAGTCCCGCAAAGTTTTGTTGGTATTGCGGAAGAATGCCTAAATAACTTCCTGTAGCGGCACAGCCACATACGTCACAAGCTACGGCTTTACCCACTGATAAAATCAGCAAGCAGACGCCGCTTATCCATTGTTTCATTCAATAAGGATTAAGCGATGAGCAAAAAGAATAACTAATTCGACGGATCTGAATTAGCAGGCCGGTGGGTGGAAGATTGCTGAGACTGGCGTGTAGCCGACAAAATGCGGTACTCGGGGATTGTGAACGTTCTTTGCCGGAAAGGCTTTGTGTATGACAATCGCCGATTCCTCAAACAAAAGCAGGTCGGTAATCTCCGCTTTCTGAGTTTTGTTGGGTAAATGATGGGTTCCCGATTGGTCCTGACTATCGTTGGTCTTCTCCAGTTGTTTGCTCAGCTGACAACGACCATTACATTTGGATTGGGGTTTGGATTTGTTGACGCAAAGCTCGTTGGCAATATAATCTCGGTTGAGATTAAACCATGCAAATACACCTAATTGAACGGTGCACTGATAGATCAGACTGATCAACACGATTATGGAAACCAGAGTCCGCATGGCGCGGCAAAGTTAACAAACAATTTTGATAGGTATGTGGTTCGGATTTTTCAATGCAAATGCTGACTAGTACGTTAATACATATGATGCATTTCGGGCAGGGCTTGTAACAGTTTACGGGTGTACGGATGTTGTGGATTGTCGAAAATGTTTGCAGTGTATCCGCTTTCGACAATAGAGCCCTTATTCATAATCATTACCCGATCGCTGATATGGCGGATTACTGCCAGATCATGAGAAATAAATAAGTAGGTCAGTCCGAATTCTTCTTGCAAATCTTTCATCAAGTTTAATATTTGCGCTTGCACGCTCACATCCAATGCAGAGACAGATTCATCGCATATCAACAGCTCAGGTTTAAGGGCTAATGCTCTGGCGATGCCAATCCGTTGACGCTGACCGCCGGAAAACTCATGCGGGTATTTGTCGTATGCGGTTTGTGGCAATCCTGCTAAATCCAATAATCTAAGTACTTCTTTCTTTCTTTGACCCGAGGTTACAATCCGGTGGACGCTTAGGGGTTCTTCTATGGCGGCGCCCACTGTAAGTCGGGGGTTTAATGAAGAAGAAGGGTCTTGAAATACCATTTGAATCTTTTTCCTGATCTGCTTCCAATCGATCGACTTTGCTTCTGCTAAGTCGTAGTCCAGGAATTTAACCGATCCACTGCTGATGGGGGTGAGTCCGACTAACGCCCTTCCGATAGTGCTCTTCCCACACCCTGATTCACCCGCTAATCCGAGCACTTCGCCTTTGTTTATATGGAAGTTTACATTGTTTACTGCTTTAAAAAAGGCTGTCGCACTACCGGCCCAATTGCTCTTTACCGGGTACCAAATATTTAGTTCGGTAATTTCAATCAGTTTTTCCTGTTCCCGTTTTTGTTCGGACATTGGCTTGCTCTCCTTTAGTTTTATATCGCCAGGTCGTGATTCAGGCTGTAGAAAGTCGGACACCAGGGGAAGTCTGCCGCCCACATGTTCTTTCGAGGGTCGACATTGGAGTAGTGCTCTGGTGTATGGATGCTTTGGACTTGTCAGTACTTCTTGGGCATCACCATATTCCTGCATTTTTCCCTGATACATCACTAACACTTTATCGGCGATGATCTGGGCGATACCAAGATCATGCGTGATAAACAGGATTGAAGTTTTGTATGTTGTTTGCAATTCTTGCATCAACTGCAGTATCTCCTGTTGTACTGTTACATCTAGTGCGGTGGTTGGTTCGTCGGCAATTAACAAAGAAGGCTGGTTGCACATGGCCATTGCAATCATCACCCTTTGTTTCTGTCCTCCCGAAATCTGGTGCGGGTATCGGTGAAATATTTTCTCCGGTTCAGGAAGTTGTACACGCGAGAGCCAGTCCAAAGCGATGACGCGAGCTTTTTTAGCAGAAGTTTTTTGATGAATCAGTATGCTCTCTGTGAGTTGCTCTCCGATTTTCATCACCGGATTTAGTGCACTCATAGGTTCCTGAAACACCATTCCGATATCCTTACCACGGACCGGCTGCGGAGTGGTAATCCCTTTCAATTCTATAGAACCTGTTTGGATGGCCGCTGTCGGCAGGAGTCCCATAATCGCAAGCGCAGTCAGAGATTTACCTGAACCGCTTTCTCCGACTATCGCAGTGGTTTTGCCTTTTTCCAGCTGGAACGATAAATTCTGAACAGCCAGCAGTTCGTTATAACCGGCAAAACGGATATTGAGATCAGATACGGTTAATAAGGGATCGGTCGGCATTAGAATCGCATATGTTTGACGGTAAGTCGATGATCAATTAGCTGACGTAAGGAATCTATGCCTATTCTAAGATGAGGTTCCAATAGTTTAAGGGTAACTGCTCTATCACTGACCGCTGTCTTAACACCTTCGGGAGTCATAGGTTGGTCAGACACCAAGAGCAGGGCACCCGTAGGGATCTGGTTATAGAACCCGACCGAGAAGATGGTTGCCGTTTCCATGTCGATGGCCATCGCACGGATCTGCTTCAAATAGGATTTGAACTCGTTGTCGTGCTCCCAAACTCTTCGGTTGGTAGTGTAAACCGTACCGGTCCAATAATCTCTTTCATATTCTCTGATCGTAGTAGAAATTGCTTTTTGCAACGCAAATGAGGGCAAAGCCGGTACCTCTGGTGGGAAATAATCATTACTGGTCCCCTCTCCACGAATGGCTGCAATGGGTAAAATCAGATCGCCCACCTTATTCTTGGCTTTTAGTCCGCCACATTTTCCAAGAAATAAAACTGCTTTCGGTTTAATAGAACTGAGCAGATCCATGATGGTGGCTGCTCCCGGACTCCCCATTCCGAAATTGATAATGGTGATCCCATCCGCGGTAGCGCAAGTCATTGGCCCATTCTCACCCAAGACCGGCACATTGTGGATTTCGGCAAATAGGTGTACATAACGACTGAAATTACACAGCAGGATGTATTTGCCAAATTTAGTCAATGGTTGACCGGTATATCTGGGTAGCCAGTTTTTTACTATATCCGCTTTGGTTTTCATCTGGATTTATTAGTTGTTCAAATATAAGCTTTAAGCGTGGTTTCGGTTTGCTTCAGGGCATCTTGGGAATTAGGGTGTACTTTTGCAGGCAAATATATTAATATGGTGGACGCGCAAAAGAATAGGGCTATAGCCATCTGGTTGATAATCGGGGTGGTAATGATAATCGGACAGATTTTGCTCGGTGGAATTACTCGTCTCACCGGTTCCGGGTTGTCAATCACCGAATGGAAGCCGATTCTGGGTGCCGTACCGCCAATGAATGAAGCAGATTGGCAGGAAGCTTTTGATAAATATAAGCAGATCGCACAGTTTCAGTATCTGAACAGCGATTATACGCTAAGCGATTTTAAAGCAATCTATTTCTGGGAATGGATGCACCGGCAGTGGGGAAGACTGATAGGACTGGTATTTGCATTTGGATTTGTCTGGTTTTTGGTAAAGCGCTATTTCCGAAAAGAAATGATTGCTCCTTTGATAATCTTGTTTTTGTTGGGTGGATTGCAAGGAGCTATAGGCTGGATTATGGTTAAGAGCGGACTGAATGACACGGACTTGTATGTGAGTCATATCCGTCTTTCCATTCATTTTATGGCTGCATTGATATTGTTATGTTATACTTTATGGTTTGCCCTGAAATTGCTGATACCCGAATCCCAAAAAATGGTGCATCGGAAATTATGGAATTTCAATGTGTTGACGATGATACTGCTGAGCGTTCAATTGGTGTATGGTGCCTTTATGGCGGGTTTACGCGCAGCACCGGCAGCACCTACCTGGCCAAAGATTAATAACGGTTGGTGGGTTGATCAGGCGAGTAGCTACGGTAATAGGAGTTTTCAAGGATTGCAAAAAATTACGGATCATCCAATCGTGGTGCATATCATCCACAGAAACCTGGCTTATCTGCTATTCATTGTTGTGATAATCGGAGCGGTATGGTTATACAGAGCGTCAGTTAAAGAAGGCAAGACATTAATAAGGCGGGCCTCTATCTGGCCCGTCATTCTGGTTACTTTACAAGTGTTACTGGGCATTTTTACCGTGATTAACGGATCTAAAATGGCCCTAGATAAGTTTGGAATCTTCGAACTGTACGCACAATCTCACCAGTTTGTCGCCATGCTGCTGGTGATGGCCATTACAATTAATCTCTATCTGGTACGCAGATCATTCAAATAGATTGACCGCCGCCGGTTGATGTGCTTACATGGTAAGGGTTGTTTTCTTATTAGTTTCTTTTTTATGCTTGCCATGGTAAAGATCCATACCCAGACTCAACAGAATTAAGTTGGATTTTTTGTATCCCAGATAAGGTTGGAATATGTGATTATCATGACCCGGCATGGGCATAGAAAAATCAGGATTCATGAAATTGCCCGGAT
This sequence comes from uncultured Chitinophagaceae bacterium, assembly GCA_964636205.1. Lineage (GTDB taxonomy): Bacteria > Bacteroidota > Bacteroidia > Chitinophagales > Chitinophagaceae > JBEBVQ01. The sequence goes on from CAZWPF010000009.1 coordinate 24,141, forward strand.
AATATTGTAGTTTGACAGTGAATCCCGGATTAGCAGATACCCCCGCAAAGAAATAAGGCAAAAAGGCAGGAGTCCTTTCGCTAAACCATTCGTTGAATTTTTCTTTATCTCCGCGATGAACAAATCCTTTCTCCCTATAGTTGAAAGGTACATCTACCCCTCCGCCAAAGAATACAAAGTTTTTAGCATGCAGTTTGCCCAGTTTTATACCTAGCGGTGCGCCAATGGTATATACCCGGCGTTTAACGGTGCTATCCGCAAATTTTTCAATAAAGCCAATGTTCTTGATATTGGCTCCTGATAACAAACCAACATACTGGTTAAAATCAAAATGGAGACTGAATCCAAAATTGATATAGGAAAATCTTAATGTGGTAAGTTTTTCCGATTTGCCGAGATGTTGTACCAGAGCAGTTGAAAATACTGCAGCATCCGAATTAGAACCCCAGTACAGGCGGTTGTACGGTGTAGTTTTGCTGTCTGTTGCCTCGTCCTGAGCGAATGTTGATTGAAAAGCCGGCAGGCAAAACAGCGTACACATTATAAGATGTCGAAAGGTCATGACAAAGTATTTGCTGTAAATATAGGAATATTAAAGCTGTAAAAATTTCAGGCCAATTATCTTTGGCATAGCTATTGCCTTTTTATTAGTCCATATATTTATTAGTTTTCAGACTAGAAACTTTGCCATAATGTCCGAATTGAAGTCAATGATTAATATGCTTATTGGTCATTCTGAACAAGAAATTGAGTTTATGCCTATCGTGCCGCTGGGAGAGGAGGAGATGGATGAACAACAAAAGAAATTACTTCCTACAGATATACCGGTAATCGCTTTACGCAATACTGTATTATTTCCAAATGTGGTGCTACCCATTACGGTAGCCCGCGAGAAATCGGTTTTAGCGCTCAATGAAGCGCAAAAATCCGGCAAATGGATCGGGGTTTTAACCCAGAGGGATAGTAGTAACGAGGATCCGAATCCCGAAGAATTGTACACCATTGGTACACTCGCCAAGGTGGTGAAGCAGATCAAGCTGCCCGATGGCAATATTACGGTGTTTATAATGGGCCGCTTGCGATTCAAAGTAGAAGAGTTCAAGCAGGTGGATCCCTATCTTTCTGCTACTGTTACTTATCTGGAGGATGAATTTCCGGTGGCAGACCCTGAGTTTGACGCCCTGATGTTGTCGGTGAAGGACTATTCAGAGAAAATCCTGCAACAATCGCCCAATTTACCCAATGAAGCAGGAATAGTCTTGCGGAATATCGAGCAACAGTCTTTCCTACTGCATTTTATCGCGGCTAATATCTCTGCGAAAATTGTCGACAAGCAGGGACTGCTGGAGGAAGCGGATGTTAAAAAGCGTGCTGAGCGATTGCTCCAATTGCTTCAGAGTGAGCTGCAGTTGCTGGAACTGAAAAATGAAATCACCAACAAAACCCGCGCGGATATTGATAAACAGCAGCGGGAATATTTCTTACAACAACAGCTGAAGTCGATCCGCGAGGAATTGGGCGGGGATCCCAATGAACGGGAGATCAAAGATCTGCAAAAGCGAGCGGAAGGACTGAGTTGGCCGGAGGCCGCCCGTGAATTGTTTAAGAAGAATATCGAAAAACTGGAGCGGATGCATCCCTCCACGCCCGATTATTCAGTGATATACAACCACTTAGATCTAATGTTGGATCTTCCCTGGGGAGTATTTACTGAAGATAGCTACGATCTAAAGCGAGCACAGAAGGTTTTGGATGGCGATCATTATGGAATGGAAAAGATTAAGGATCGGATTTTAGAATATCTGGCGGTGTTGAAGCTGAAGGGGGATCTGAAATCTCCAATTCTATGCTTCGTAGGTCCTCCCGGTATCGGTAAGACCTCCTTGGGCAGAAGTATCGCTCATGCCATTCAGAGGAAATATGTCAGACTGAGCTTGGGTGGTCTGCACGATGAGAGTGAAATAAGAGGGCATAGAAAAACCTATATCGGTGCCATGCCCGGACGGATAGTCCAATCGCTTAGAAAGGTAAAAACTTCAAATCCCGTCTTTATCCTGGACGAAATTGATAAGATCGGTAAGGATTTCAGAGGGGATCCAAGTTCGGCGCTCCTGGAAGTGTTGGATCCGGAACAGAATAGTACGTTCTATGATAATTATCTGGAATTAGAGTACGATCTGTCTAAAGTATTGTTTATCGCAACGGCTAACAGTTTGAGCGATATTCAGCCGGCACTTCGCGATCGTTTGGAAATTATCCAGCTGAGTGGATATTCAATGGAGGAGAAGACTGAGATTGCAAAACGCCATCTTATACCCAAACAGAAGGAAATGCATGGCCTGAGTAAGGTGAACCTGAAAATTCCGGATAAACTGATCAATAAGATCATTCAGGATTATACCCGGGAATCAGGTGTTCGGGAACTCGACCGCCATCTGGCAGCTATCATGAGGAATATTGCAAGGCAGGTGGCCATGGAAGAGAAAATTGCACCTCAGCTGACTGCGGAACAATTGGAAAAGGTATTGGGTAAATCGCGATATAATAACGAGATCTATACCAAGGGTCATCCTCCAGGCGTGACGGTAGGTTTGGCCTGGACATATGTTGGCGGGGATATTTTATTTATCGAAAGCAGTCTTTCTAAGGGTAAGGGTAGTCTGACGCTCACGGGCAACTTGGGGAATGTAATGAAAGAGAGTGCATCGACGGCTCTTTCTTATTTAAAAGCTCATGCCTCAGATTATAATATTCCCGAGGAGATGTTTGAACAACATAACATTCATATCCACGTTCCGGAGGGGGCCGTACCAAAAGACGGACCGAGTGCGGGGATTACCATGCTAACATCTTTGGCTTCCGCCTTTACGGGTCGGAGGGTAAGATCCTATCTGGCTATGACCGGCGAGATTACGCTGCGCGGACAGGTTTTGCCGGTGGGTGGCATTAAAGAGAAGATCCTTGCGGCCAAAAGAGCAGGTATTAAGGATATTATACTCTGCCGCCAAAATGAGAAGGATGTAGAAGAGATTAATAAGAATTATATAAAAGGACTCAGGTTTCACTATGTTCAGGAAATGAAGGAAGTCCTGGATTTTGCACTGATGAAACGCTAAGGGCGTTCTCTGACAGAGTTTAAATAAAAGAATAAGGCTTCGAAGCTTTGCTGATCGTTTAAGACGGCAGCAATCTTCGAAGCCTTTTTAAGTAGAAATTATTTAAATGGGAATTATTGATTATTAGATTTTCCAATCATCTACATTACCCTCATCAGATGCAACTTCGGAAACCATAGACGGTGAATCAATTTGTTCTCCGTTTTCATCTTGATCGTGGTTAAATGCGTCGAAGTCGAAGTCTGGCATCAAATCTGTCTTTACATAGTTGATTGTCTCTGTAAGAGCAGTCAGGAATTTGTTGAAATCTTCCTTGTACAAAAACATTTTATGACGGTCATAGCCGTTGTCGTCAAAACGCTTCTTACTTTCAGTGATAGTAATGAAATAGTCACTGCTTCTTGTTGAACGGACATCGAAAAAATAAGTCCTTCTTTTCCCTGCTCTTACACGTTTGCTGAACAAACTCTCATTTTGAGAGTCACCATAATTTTTGTTTTCGTACGCCACAGTCTCTTAATTTTATGTGAAGAATATTTGTTATTACAGACAAAATTAATTAAGATAATGAACTATCCAAATTAATTTTGCTTAAAGTATAAGGCCGTTTTTCGAAAATAAATAGTCATTAAAATTCACCTTGAATATCAAATAATTTTCATGCTTGGAGCCATTAAATAGTCGAGAATTTCTTCTCCGAAAATTTAATTTTTGCCCTCAGCTTCCCCTATTTCTGTCCCGCAGATCGGATTTTCTAATAACATGTATTCGTACCTTTGCCCTCTATGAAAAATTTAAGGGAGCTATCGCTCAATGATCTGGAGTCTCTGCTGAAAGAGTTGGGAGAACCGAAGTTTCGTGCCGGGCAGGTGTATGATTGGATCTGGAAGCATTTTGCCCCATCAATTGCTGATATGACTAATCTTCCCAAATCTTTAAGGGAGAAACTTTCAGCATCTTATTATATACCCGCTGTAAAAATCCATCACAGCCAGTTCAGCAGCGATGGCACCATCAAAAGTAGATTTCAGCTCCACGACGGTCATTTTGTCGAAGGGGTGTTGATTCCTACTGAAAAGAGAATGACCGCCTGCGTTTCCTCACAAGTAGGTTGTAGTCTTACCTGCAAGTTTTGCGCAACCGGCTATATGCCAAGGGTTCGTAATCTGGATTTTGATGAAATCGTTGACGAAGTGGTGCTGCTGAACAAGCAGGCTGAAGCTCAGTACGGAAAGCGTTTGACCAATATCGTTTTTATGGGTATGGGTGAACCCCTGCTCAACTATCGTAATATGCTCCGAGCTATCGAGAGAATCACTTCTCCCGAATCGCTGGGTATGAGCGCCCGAAGAATCACGGTTTCCACAGCAGGAGTCGCCAAGATGATCCGCCAATTGGGCGATGACCAGGTTAGATTTAAACTGGCGCTGTCATTGCACGCAGCAAATGATGAAAAGAGGAATAAGATTATGCCGATCAATGAATCGAATAATCTTAAAGAATTAATTGATGCCCTCAATTATTTCTACCAACAAACCGGGAACGAAATAACGCTCGAATATATTCTTTTCAGAAATTTGAATGATTCCCCACAAGACGCTGAGCAATTGGTGAAGTTGTTCCGAAAAATACCGGCAGATTTGGTGAATATCATCGAATACAATCCTATCGAAAAGGCCAGTTTCCAAAAACCCGATGAAGAGGTGACGCAGCAGTTTATGGATATCCTTGCCGCAAGTAAGGTGAACGCCCGACTGAGAAGGAGCAGAGGTAAAGACATTGACGCCGCTTGTGGTCAGCTGGCTAATGTCGATAAAAACTAAGACGATACCGATGCATTGAAACCGCCTTAATAATTTCTATTGGGGTCTTCCATACATGGTATTTTATATTATTTTTGAATTGGGCAATCAATCATCCATCAACGTCTCCCTGTCATGAATAATTTGAAAAAGTTTGCTGCTATACTGCTTTGTACAGCTAGTGCTTATAATTTGTCGGCACAGACAACCTATTTACAGCTCGGACAGGAAGATTACCACGTGCTCGACCGAATAGAGACACGCTCCGGTGAACTATCCAACGATCTGTTCCTGACCGTGAAGCCGGTGTCGAGAAAGAGCGCCGTATCTTTCCTGATAGAGCAACAGAGAAGAGGAATCGGATTGAGTAGTATTGACCAATACAATATAGAAAGAGCAATCTCCGTAAGTGGCGAATGGGCTCCCGATGAAGATGGTGCCATAGATTCTAAAAGGCCTTGGTTTCGCACTTTCTACAAGAAACAACCGGATTTTGTACACGTCAACACAGATAATTTCTTTCTTGTAGTGAATCCGGTGATCGGCGGATTGGTGCTGACCGAAAATAATTCAAACGGTCAGTCGAACACTCGTTTTTCTAATAGCCGTGGGGTGGAACTCCGCGGATGGATTGCCAAAAAGCTGGGTTTTTATACTTTCTTCACTGATAATCAGGAAGACCCGGTTTCTTTTGTTACCGACTGGGCTAATAGATACGATGCGGTGCCCGGAGCAGATTATTATCAAACAGCTGATTTGCACGGCACGGGTGCTCCCAATAAGTACGACTATCTGTTGGCAAGGGGTTATGTGGATTTTGCCGCTATTAAAGATCATATTAATGTAACCTTCGGTTACGATAAGCATTTCTTCGGAGATGGAATGAGGAGCTTGTTCCTAAGTGATTTTTCTACCGGCGCTACCTTCCTTCGATTAAACACCAAGATCTGGAAGATCAATTACCAAAACTTGTATCTGGAACTGACTCCACAATATAGCAGGGGGGGAGATCGGGTACTGCCTCATAAATACGCTACAGTGCACCATCTCAGCATCAACGCTACCAGATGGCTGAATCTGGGTCTATTCGAAAGCGTGGTGTTCAGTCGGCCCGACAGATACTCATTCAGCTATATGATCCCGATAATCCTCTATCGCCAAATCGAAAGAGCCAACGGGAGTCCGGATAATGTTCTGCTGGGGATCAACTTTAAGGCTTTAGCCGCTCGTCATCTCCAATTTTACGGACAGTTCTTATTGGATGAGTTTAGAGTTAAAGAACTTACGGCTGCTAATGGATGGTGGGGTAATAAGTACGGACTGCAACTGGGGATGAAGTACTTTGATGCATTTACAGTTAAGAATCTGGATCTCCAAGGAGAAATCAATATCGTGCGTCCTTTTACTTATGCGCATGATACCATGGCTAATTACACCCATTATAATCAGCCATTGGCACACCCGCTGGGAAGCGGTTTTGGAGAAATCATCGGTATCGCACGCTACCAACCCATCAAAAATCTCTGGCTCACCGGCAAGGGAATGTACTATGTGAAAGGTGTTGATACCGGTACCGCCAATTATGGGAACGATATCACCAAACACTATGAAACCAGAACGATCATTGATCCTGCTTCTCCGGAACATGGATATGGTCTGATCTCCGGTGTAAAAGGCAATTGCTTACTACTGAATTTGAACGTTGCGTACGAACTGAGGGAAAATCTGTTTATAGATTTAGGTGCAACGACCAGAACATTCAGTTATGATCAGCAATATCTGCCTCAGGTAAATACCACCTATTTTTACGGAGGATTGCGACTGAATTTGTCGCGCAGAGATTATGACTTCTATTAGTAGTCTATTTATCGGCAGCCAATAAGATATTATCCCACAAGATAGAAGCTGCCTTATCCCAGGAGAATTTAGAAGCTTGCAAAGGTGCAGCTGAAGCCAGTTTTGCCCGCAATGTTTCGTCCTTGTACAGGGTGCTCATCTTCGCTGCTATATCATCCGGATCTTCAGGATTGGTGAGCAAGGCAGCCTCACCTGCTACTTCCGGCATGGAGGAGGTATTGCTGACAATTGCAGGTACATTGCACTGAAGCGCTTCCAAAATCGGTATGCCAAAGCCTTCGAACAAGGAAGGGTACACCATTGCGTAAGCAGCTCCGGTAACGCGTGAAAGCTGATCCACATCCATATAGCCCACCCATTTGACATCTTCGGCGAAGGGCATTTCATTGCGCATTTCGACCAACTCATCAAATTTCCAGGCCATTCTTCCTACAATCACCAATTTCATATTGGTGCGATGGTGCTTTTTAAATGACACAAAAGCTTTGAGCAGATTCACCACATTCTTACGTGGATGAAGGGCGCCGGCAAATACAAAATATTCACAGCCATCCGCATATTCTTTTTTCACATCTTCGCGCTCCTCAAAACTCAAAGGTCGGTAAGCGCTGTGCGCCCCGTTATGAGCCACGGCGATTTTATCCTCCGAAATTTTATAGCGACGGGAAATATCCTGACGCGAGAATTCAGAAACTGTAACAATCCGCTTTGCCTTTGTGGCGAACCGAGGAGAAAAATACTGCCAGTATAAACGTGCACTCAGTTTTAAATGTTGGGGATAATGTTCAAATGCCAAATCATGAACCACCAAACACGTGGGGATGTTGGTAGTCAACGACATCTGCCCATCGGTAGAGACAAATACATCCGCTTTATACTTCTTCAACATCAACGGAATGCACATGTCAAACCAGATGCTAAACAAGATGGGATGCCGTGCAGGAGGCGGTACTACCACCGGCTTTACGTTTGATGCAAATACAAACGAAGGATCGTAAGGTCGATCAAAGAAAAAGATAAACTCATGTTCAGGGTGATTCCGGACAATTCTGTCCAGAGTCTGATAGGTAAACCAACCGATCCCCTCGAGTTTTCCCTTTAATAATAAACGTGTATTTACAGCAATACGCATAGCAATCGGGCGCAAAATTATAATTTTACAGGCTTATTCATATTTTTCGCAAAAAAGATATAATTATCGCTTAAGTCGGCGTTATATATTACCGACTGTCATCACACCCCCAATGCGCCAAATTTTTGTAAAAAATATCCTGTTTATCCTCATCATCAACCTGGTGGTGAAATCGGTTTGGATCTTTATGATCGACCGGACCGTCCAAAATAGGGTGGGGCACGTAGATTATGGTACTTATCAGGTATTATTTAATCTAAGTGTGATTTTTCAAATGTTGCTGGACCTGGGCCTGAATAACTATAATTCTAAAATCATCTCCCAGGAACCGGACCGTTTGAAGAACATGTTCCCGGTGATGCTTTCCGCAAGGATCATCCTTTCGCTAATCTATGCTACGATCGTGATGACCGCCGGATGGTCGGTCGGATTTAGGGGGCTCGAGCTGGGTATGTTGGGCGGAATGATTCTGATTCAGGCGGGGAATATGCTGATGCTCTATATCCGGAGTAATGTTGCAGCATTACAGCGTTTTCGGCTGGATGGGATGCTTTCTGTGACCGACCGGTTTTGTATGATCCTCGTCTGCGGATTTCTCTTGTTTTACCCGGGCACCGCTGAACAGTTTCAGATTGAATGGTTTGTAGCCGCACAAATTGCTTGCTATTCGGTAGCACTACTTCTGGCTTTCCTTGTTTTGAAGCGAATCGCTTCCTTCCCCTTACGTCTGTCTTTCAAATTCGATGCGATCCTGAAAATTGCACGTGAAAGTCTGCCCTATGCCTCTCTGATCTTCCTAATGGCTATTTATACCCGCTCGGATATGTTGCTGTTGGAACGCCTGGGTGGTGACAGAGGTAAAGAAGAAGCGGGGATTTATGCTTCTGCTTTTAGGTTACTGGATGTGGGGAATACCTTCGGACTGATGTTCGCGGGGGTGCTACTGCCGATGTTCGGACGAATGATCGCCGGCAAACAAGAACTCGCGCCGGTCATCCGGGTTGCAGTTAATATCATGCTGCCGGTGTCGATGTTGATCGCTATAGCAGCACATTTTTACGGTCCGGAGTTAATGCATATGCTGTATCCCGCAGCAGGGTATTATGACGGACAGGTGCTGGCCTGGCTGATGTCGTCTTTCCCTGCCTATTGCATCATGTATGTGTATTCTACATTACTTACTGCCAACGGGAACTTGAAGCTATTGAACTATATCGCACTGGCAGGGGTGATTTTTAATGTGGGGGCCAACTTGTGGATCATTCCCCAGGAATTTGCACTGGGCGCAGCCGTAATTGCTTTTATCACGCAATCGGTACTCGCAATTTTGTTTATCATTTTTGGTCAGAAGCGGTTTTCACTGCCCTATAATCGCAATTGGGTAATGGCTCATATTTCCTTCCCGATAGTAGGCCTGCTTTTAGCCGCGGGTGTTAGTTTATTGTCCCTGCCCTGGACTGTCGAACTGGGGATTTTTGCAGTAATCGGCGGACTGATGATCATCGTGTTTAAATTCGTGACCATCGATAGCGTACGGATGATTCTGAAAAGAAATGATAAATAGGAAACTAGTATTTTATCAGTTTCTTACAATATGGATTTTTGGAATCTTCCATCAATCTCAAGAAATAGTATCCCGAGGGTAAATCGGAAACGCTGATGAGGCCCGATGCCGACAATACTCCCGACTGGATTTTCCTCCCTTGTAAATCCGCAATTGTATATGTTTCTGTTCCGAGATTGTTTTTCGAAACTATTCGGATTACATCTTCCCTAACAGGATTAGGGTAAATGAAAAAAGGTTCGTCCGCGTTGATACTGCCGGTACCGATATGGGTCGGGTCGTATAATTCAATGATCCGATCGATCGAGCCACGGGTGCCGTTTGCTACAGAATTGCTGGTAGATAAGAATACGCGTCCGTCGGGTGAGATGCATATATCGCGCAAGCGACCGAATTTTATGCCATCCACCGCTTTGGCAGAATTGGCTAAAGGAATATTGTTCCCGTCTAATTTTATTTGGTACAATTTATTGTCCTTCAATGTCGTCATCAGCAACTGCCCCTGCCATTCGGGAAACATCCCTTGTCGATCGCTATAATAAGCCAGATCAGAAACTGCAAGTGTGGGCGTCCAGGCGAGTACTGATTCTACTACGTTTGAATCTGAGCAAAACTGTTGTTCCTGGGGTTGATCGCAAAAGCCGGTTATCTGTGGCCAGCCGTAGTTTCGACCTTTTACAATGATATTCAACTCGTCATCGTTACTAGGACCATGTTCTGTACTTATTAATTTGTCGGCAACAACTACCAGGCCTTGCGCATTCCGATGGCCCCAGGTCCATACTGCACTCCCCGAAATAGGATTGTCTGCTGGAATGGTGCCGTCGAGATTGATTCTTAAGATTTTTCCATTTACAGAGCTTGGTTGTTGTGCTGCGGATTGTTGTTCCGCATCGCCGGTAGTAATAAACAGCTTGTCGCCCCAGATTAATAACCTGCAGCCGTTATGATTAAAGGCAGCATTTATATCATCTATCAATATTGTTGGATCCTGGAGCCCGCTGCCGTTATACCTATATCTGACTACCTTCTCTGTGTAGCTTCCATTTTTTAAGTAGTTATAAGCTACAAACACATGTGGAGTAGTGAGAAATTCCGGGTGTAAGGCCATCCCCAACATCCCGCCCTCTCCGCGTATCAGGGTTTCAGATTCATGATGAACAGTGTCGGTACGACCGGATTTAGGTTCTAGTCGACAGATATAACCGTTTTTCTGGGTAAACCAGATATGATCGTCAGGGCCGTAAATGATCTCCCAAGGTATGAAAAGGCTGTCTTTGACAATGCGGGTCTGAAAGCTCGGCTGAGCGATAACAGCAGTACCCCAAAAGATGAACAACGTGGTCAGTTTAAATAGTAGCTGTTTCATAGGTTGGGCTTTCTGATTCATGGATATCATTAATAAAACGATACCAACAATGAATTAGTCTGTGAGTCCCATTGATATGGCAGCTTTAACCAAGCCTGCTGTATTCCGCACATGTAATTTCTGGAGCATGTTAAGGCGGTATTTCTCGACCGTACGCAGACTGAGGAACAGGCTATCGGCGATTTCCTGACTGGTATATTCTTGTACGATAAGACGGAGAATGTCTTTTTCTCTGCGAGTGAGAACCGGAGGAGGACCAGATGCGTTACTTTTTTTGATTTTCAACACTTGCATAGCCAACTGCTCTTTCAGCATCTCGTCGATAAAGCGCTCGCCTTTATACACGGTTTCAATAGCATGAATCAAGGTCGATTGGTCGGTGTTTTTGAGCATGTATCCCAAACAGCCTTTGTCGAACATGTTCCGAACATAAAAAGGAGTATCGAATCCGGTCATGGCCAATATTTTAATGTCCGGCCAGCGTTCGCGAATGATTTCGGCGAGTTCATCTCCTTTAATTCCAGGGAGTTGTATGTCGAGCAGCAACACATCCGGTTGCTTTTTTTCCAGTCCTTCGAGCAGGGCGTCCCCGGTTTCGTAACTATCAACCAGCCGAATTTGCTTACATGGTGACAGCATATTCTGAATGCCGGTGATCACCATAGGATGGTCATCGATTATAGCTACTTTGATAGGTTTTTTCATGTTTCAGTTAGGTGCTGAAGAATATCAAATTCGATATCAATGGTGGTGCCTTTCTCCTGACCGTATTCGATATCGACGCGTCCATTCAACGCGTTTATTCTCGACAGCAATCCATCTAAAATGCTTCTCGATTCAAACGTCACTTGCGCATCATCTTCGATAATTATGCTGAGCATATCTTCCTGCCAGTTAAACTGCACCACGACTAAGGTAACATTTTTCTGGCGGACTGAATGCGCGATCAGCTCTCTGAGGATCCTATACAATGGACGTTGAAATTCTCCCGAGAGTGCTGTCGGAGGGGGGCCATACGACTGAAAATGAAGTTCTATACCGTGTTTATCGGCTGTCTTCTTGCAAAAATGTTGAATAGCCTCGTCCAATCCTCCTTGTAACAACGAGTCTAACATAAGGTTGTGGGCCGTCTCTCTGAGGTCGGTAGAAGTTTTATCGATCAAGCGCAGAATGTCTTGATATTGGGTAGAATTCGCCAATTCTTTATGCTCCTGGGGTATCATACTCAAATTCATCTTGATGACCGAAAGCATACTACCTATGCCGTCATGTAGTTCCTGGCCTATTCGAATACTCTCCTGATCCTCACCTTTCATGATGGCTTTCATTTGCTCGATTTCCCGCTCTCGCTCCAACGCTCTGATGGCTTCTTGTTGCATCTTGCTCTTCGTTTGCATATTGCGGTAAACAATCCAAGATGCAGTGCCAATTAAAAATATGCCCAGAATAATGCTGCCGATCACCATGTTTTTCCGCATCAATGCTGCTTTGTGATTGGTGATCGCCAGTTGATTTATCGCCAACTCCCGATCCATCCGGAGGTTTTGATATTTCAACTCCAGGAAATTAGCCGATTGTACGGTATGTTCATCGGTAAGACTGTCTTTTAGATTGACATAATTCTTTTGACTGATAAAAGCTTTGCTATAATTTTTTTGTTCCTCATAAATATGGGTCAGCAGGTTATAGGTGCGCATCAAATAAGTGCGGGTATTCAGCGATTTTGCTAGTTCTACTGCTTTCAATGCACTCTGTTCGGCTTTGTCGAACATCCCCAGCCAATAGTAACTTTCTCCCAATGAGTTGTAAAAGCTCAGTTTGTTGAAAGGATTTTCTTCTGCGACTTGTAATAAACTATCTGCATGCTGAGTGAATTGCAAAGCCTGATCCAATTCGCCCAATTGTCGCCGGGCTCTGGCGATATTCAACAAGGAAGCGATAATTGTGTGATTGTCTTTATGTTGAATACCCATGGATAAAGCCTGCTCATGGTATTTTAAACCCAATCTGATATTTGTATCCTGAATAAAGAGTCCTTTACGGAAGAGAATACTGCTTAAAGTAGTAGTATCCTTCTCATGGAGGGCTGCTTTCTCGGCAAGTTTCGTGTATTGATATTGCTTTTCATCGTCCTGCAGAATTCGCCAAACTGCAGAAAGATTGTTGTAGGTACGGGCTAGCGGAGGATTATCTTCCAAATGGGTTTCTGCGAGCTCTAAATATTTGTAGAAGAACCAAATCGCCCGCGTGTATTGTGATTTGTAAATATGCAGTCCCGCAAGACCGGTATAAGTATCCGAGATAATACTGAGGGGTAAGCCGGGAGAATAATGCAAGGCTTCTTGAAAGAACAGCAGTGCCGATTCGTAGTCTCCGGCGTACATAGCGGCGGTGGCTCTACCGTTCAGTGCTTTTACCAGTCCTTCCTTAAAGCCGGATGTCCTGCTTTCATTGATAGCTTTATGATAGTAAGAAATTGCCCGATCCGGCTGACGATGCAAATAAGCTTTTGCCGAGTCGAGGATTTTAAGTATGTGGTTGGTGTCAGCATTCTGTGGATTGGTTCGCGTCGGTGATACCCGAAACAGTAGCGAATCCTTAAACAGTTCTTGTGCATGCAGTTGTGCATCCCGCGGGGGAATAATCAACAAGATCCATAACCAAAGCCAGTTCTTAAACATCTCCCGCGGTAATATTTTGCTCTTTCTATAAGAGGCGCCCGGCATTATCTGGTTCCAATGTGAGACATGCCGCTACAGATGACCCGAAACTACTATCGTAATAAAAGTACGTCGCCCTTTCTATTGATTTTTAGCCCCTGGAGATTTTCAGCTTCAATGATATAGAAGTAGGTTCCGGTTTCAGCGGGTACGCCATTATAGGTGCCATCCCAACTCCGGCTGTTGTCATTACTTCTGCCGTCCCATATTTTTTTACCCCAGCGATCGTAGATATCGAAGCGTTCTACGCGAATGAAATCCCCATAACTACCTATTCTAAACACATCATTCAGTCCGTCGTTGTTTGGCGTAAACGAATTAGGTATATAGATAGCAGGAGAGACGGTAACTGTAACTGATGCAGTGTCGAAGCATCCCAATGGGGTCTCTCCGATGATGGTATAGGTGCGGGAACTATCAGCCTTTATCGATTGTTGAATAGCGTGTTGATCGGCAAATACATGTTCCGGCAGCCAGGCGTTGATGAAGTAGGGAGAAGGACTGCCCTGACTGGTCAAATCCAGTTGGTCTAAACGGTTGTCGAAATGGGTTTGATTCGCAAACAGGTTGAGAACAAAATCTTCCACGACAATATCATGTGCGGAGGTGTCCGGACAAAAATCATCGGTTACTACCAGCATCATTTTTTTAGAGCCTGCAGATTTATAAGCATGTTCAAATTCCAATCCCTCAATTACATCTCCTTCTCCGGTGTACCAGTGATAATTATAATTATCGAAACGTTTCGCTTCTAGTTGCAACAGTCCACCGGTACAAATACTATCGGGTACTGTTCCGATTATTTCCGCGAATACTGATTTATCGTGTAGCGTGACCGTATCAAAGGCCATGCAGCCTGAATTGACGTCCTTAACTGTGAGATAAAAAGTTTGGGAATCATGAAGCGGCATCTGGCCGCGTGCGGGGTTTTTGGTGGAATCGACTAAAAAACTTCCCGGACTCCATTCAAAGCGATAAGAAGAGCCGTATATGATTTCCACCGGCAATTCGAATTTGCCATGCCGGCAAACTACTCTATCCTCGCCCGCATCGATCAGGATCGGTGCATGTATTCTCATGGCGCGATAGATACGACTATAGCCGGTGGCTTCCGGCGGAGTGTAGCTGATGCTACATCGGTGTGGATATACTGAAATGTCTTTGGAGGCGAGTTTCGGACTAAAATACCAATCGCCGTTTTGTTCTATTATGCCACAGCCGGAAAAAGTACCTCCTGCGGGAATACCTTGAATCGGATGTAAAGTATCATCGTTGCACCAAGTGGTGGTAACAGGGGTGCCGTCTCCATTGAGGATGTTTACCTGTGCTATGGAGTTGGCAGTGAAACTTATGATAAGACTGAATAACGCTATGATTGATTTACAATTCATAAATGGTGTTGAAACTAATTTACGAAATGGCGCCGACTCAACAATGGAGTCGACGCCATATATGTCAGGACACAATCCTAAATCTTTTGTCCTTCTTTTATAAGCTTTTCAGTATGAATTACTTTACCTTCCTGATCGGAAATTGTAAGCAGATAAATACCTGAAGCCAGTTTGCTGATATCCACTGATGTAGCAGCTTGTTGATTTAAGATCAACTTGCCGTCGATGCTCTTCAGTTGGATATTTACAGGTTGAGCTGATTGAATGTAAATAGTATTGCTAGCCGGATTAGGGAATACCTTTACAGTTTCCGATTTATTGTAATGGCCAACAGATACATCATCATCATCGTCATCGTCATCATCATCAATGATGTTATTGATCTCGTACCATGCGGAGTCCGGACAACCGTTCAGAGCACTATTCACTTTCACTGAGTACATACCATTTTCCTTAGCAGTGTAGGTAGAGTCGGTAGCATCCTGAATTGGATTGCCGTCCTTATACCATTGATAGTTTTTGTAAACGCTGGAGCCGGTTACGCCCATAGTCAGACTATCGATAGTAATAGCCAGGTCTTGCACGCAGTCGCTGAATTTTACGAGGAATGCATCAAGAGAACCAGCTGCTCCACCGTCAGCGAAAGTATCCTGATGTGCGCCGGGAGTAGCTAAGCTACCAGCATTTGGATGTCCGATTGGACGGTAGGTACGGCCTGTCATATAGATATTACCGTAGCCGTCAGCAGCGAGGTAACCACCGTTATCGTTGGTATTACTACCAAAGTATGTCCCCCATTCTCTGACACCGGTGGTATCAAATTTAACCATGAATACATCTGCCAGACCAATTAGGGTATCATGCGGTGCTCCCGGAGTGGCAATACCTGCTGTATCCGCAGTTTGTCCGCCTAAGTACACGCTATAACCCTGAGTAGTAACATGTGCGGCGCTACCGCCATAGTAAGTACACCAGTCACGAGTACCATCGGTATAAAATTTCACCAGGAAGTTACATTGGCCACCTGATACGGTGTCTTGGTGAGCGCCCGGAGTAGCCAAACCCGGACTACGAACGATGCCTGTCATGTAAACATTCCCGGCATCATCTACTGCTACGGAGTTAGCCATTTCCAGACTGGGTCCACCGAAGTAAGTAGCCCATTCTCTCTGACCTTGCACATCAAATTTTACTAGGAAGCCATCGTACATGACATCTAAGTTCGGCTGGTAGCTACCCGGAGTTGCCAGGTTGGTGCTCATATCGGTGGTACTTGCCAAATATACTTTTTGGTTGGTTGCGTCCCAACCAACTTTGGCAGGCAAATTATCGGTACCTTCATTTTGAGCGTCTCCGTAATAGGTCGCCCAAGATAAAACTCCGTCTTCTGTGAATTTAGCTAGGTAGACGTCCACGGCACCTCCATGTGTAGATTGGAAGGCAGAACCATGCGCAATACCTGTGGTGCTTCTGGTGTGTCCAGCGATGTAGATATGTCCGCCTTTGTCGCTTACGATATCGGTGGCATCATCCGCAGCTTCTCCACCGAAGTATGTAGCCCATATTCTATTACCGGCTCCATCAAATTTTACGATAAAAGCATCTGAGCCTCCGTTCAGAGTGGTTTGGTGACTGCCGGTAGTAGAGAGATTAACATCTGTACTTCCTGAGCTACCTACCATGTAAATAAAGCCCAGTTCATCTACAGCTACTCCTGTTCCATCTTCACCGCCATTTCCACCGTAGTAAGTTCCCCAGAGACGCTTCCCGGTAGCGTCAAATTTCACCAGGAATGCATCGTTGGGTCCGGCATTTGGATTGTTGGTGCCACCCCAGGCTTGTTGGAAAGCACCGGTGGTTGCAATATTGTTCAAGCTGTTGGTATAACCAACCATGTACACATTAAGTTCGTCGTCAAATGCGGTGGCATTTCCCACATCCCATTCTGCACCCGGAGTACCGAATTGCGTTGTGTAACCGGGGCCGATACCGCCATAATAGGTAGCCCATTCTACGGTAGGATCGATAGTGAATTTCTCAAAAGTATTGTACGGCGCGGTTTTGAAACTGAGTTTGTTGCCGTTGAGGTGAAATCTGGAAGCTACCTCATTCCCTTGTTCATCAAAGCTATAAGGGGCATTTTCAGTAATACTTCCGGCGGGAGTAGTAGCAGTAAAGCTGCCGTCTTTATTGATACGCAGGGATTGAGCGCCATCAAACTGGATATTAATATCAGAAACACGACCTCCGGGATGAACTACGAAGTCATACTCAAAAGTGTTATCATTCAGATATAAAACCCAGTCGATATTGGGGTAAATATCTTGATAAACAACCTTGTTGAAGGCCATTGCTTTGGAGGGATTCTCTCCTTTGTAATATTGTTCGAAATAATCCTGATAGCCTTCACGAACGATTGTCGCATCTTTGTTAGCACCGACAAGGGTTACATCCATACGGTAAGTATGCACCATTTCGGTTTCTGGGTTCATACTGTTCCACTGATAATGGATGTTGCCGCTGCCGATGAAAACATTGACATTCGTCCGGGTAACCAATTTAAAATCAATATCGTCTCTCAACTGACGATTTTGGTCCACGATCTGACCCTTGTTCTCAAGGAAATAGAGACCGTTTGTTCCGACATGACCAAACTGTGCCGGTCTTACAGGAACCTGTGGTTTCATCAGCGCCGACTTGTTTGCCGGGCTGTTTAAGTCGGAATGACCATGTGAGTAGGCCTGTACCTCGCCTCCCGAGAGGGATGCGAGGAGCATACAGACCACTGGTAGTTTAAGTAACTTGTTGCTCATCATAAAAAAAAATTTATTGGGGTAAAGGAATATATCAAAACTATCTTTTAAAAACACAGGCCACAAGAAGGGAAATACACCTATTTCGAATATCGTAGAAATACTATTTTTTTTGTTGCTATTTATAAGTGGTGTTAATTTGTGTGGGAGAATCGTAATTTTTTACGGAATATTTTAGGTTTGTATTAAACGCACATCATGAAACGCAGTTCCTTACCCCTTTTGTTGGTACTCGCTATTTTGTTATTGATAGGAGGTTGTTCCACTTGTAATATGCAGCGCACTTTCGTAGAGACTGATGAGGATGTGAAAGCGAAATGGAGTGAGGTGCAGAATCAATATCAAAGGAGGGCGGATTTAGTCCCCAATCTGGTAAAAGTTGTGGAGAAAGCCGCCGATTTTGAGAAGTCGACGCTGGAATCTGTGATTAATGCTCGCGCCAAGGCAACTTCCATTCAAGTCAACGCAGATCAGCTCACACCCGAGAAGTTGGCAGAATTTCAGCAAGCACAGGGTGAACTTAGTCAGGCGCTGGGCCGATTGATGATGGTATCGGAACGCTATCCGGATTTAAAGGTCAATCAGAATTTTCTAACCTTGCAAGATCAGCTGGAAAGTACAGATAACAGGATCACCGTTGCGCGGAAGAATTTCAACGAATCAGTGCAGAAGTATAATGTAGCTGTGCGTACATTTCCTAACAATATTTTCGCGCGTATGTTGGGATTCGACGCCAGAACAACATTTGAAGCTGATGAATCGGCACAAAGGGCACCTCAAATTCAATAATGGGGATTAGTGATTTTCTAAATAGTAAATCGACGAAGGCAGTTATTGCTGAAGATCAGGTGGTGGCAGCCATCCGACAGGCGGAGTCAACGACAACCGGAGAAATCCGGGTTTGTGTGGAAGCACATTGCAAATACATGGACGCGCTCGATCGCGCGCATGAGCTGTTTTGGGAGTTAGGGATGGATCAGACCGAGCAAAGGAACGGGGTTTTGATTTATTTGGCGCTCAAAGATCATCAGTATGCTATTTACAGTGATGAGGCAATTAGCCAAGGCCAATTATCCCACTTGTGCATCGATGCTGCCAAGATGTTGAAGAATGGTTTAAAGGATCAGAACCCGACGGTCGCATTATGCGATACGATCGTTTATATCGGAAATGCACTTGCGACAGTTTTTCCTTCCGATCCCGGCATTGAGCGGAACGAACTTCCTGATGAAATAATATTTGATTTATGATCAGCGATAACAAGGGGCGCATGGTACAGGGGATTAGCGTTCGCGCTTCTCTGTGCCTGGTGTTTCTCCTATTAATATCGGTTATTGCGAGAGCGGATGATTTTCCTTCGCCTCAATCGCCTCCCAGGTTGGTGAACGATTTTGCCGGCATGTTGTCGGCCGAGGAACGGTCCAGGTTGGAGACTAAATTGTTGGAATTCGAACGTCAGAGTTCGACTCAAATAACGATTGTGACGGTTAAGGATCTTGGTTCTTATGCAGCTTCGCAATACGGGGTGGAATTGTTTAACAAGTGGAAGCCGGGACAGAAGGATCGGGATAATGGGGTGTTGATTTTGGCTTCACTGAATGATCGAAAGTTGAATATTACGACCGGTTATGGACTGGAAGGGGATTTGACGGATGCACGGAGTAGTTATATAATTCGGAATGAGATGGCTCCTGCTTTTAGGCAGGGTAAATATTATGAGGGATTTGCGAAAGCGACAGATGCGATTATCGCTGCGACTCGTGGTGCATATACAGCGGATCAGAAGCAACAACAGGTTGAGCCGGAAGCTTTTCGAACATTAGGAGTGGTGATCATCATTATTATTTTGATTATCTGGTTAATCATCAAGAAAGGCGGTGGTGGGGGTAGTTATATGAGCGGCCGCGGTAGTCGTGGATTGGGAGGCTGGCCTCTTGGTGGTTT
>CAZWPF010000009.1:43948-48223 GCA_964636205.1 uncultured Chitinophagaceae bacterium
TTTGGCGGATTTGGTGGTGGCCGTTCCGGTGGTGGAGGAGCCAGTGGGAGTTGGTAATTAGTCTGTTCTTCCTGTAAACGAATGGGGCGCACTGCTGTGCGCCTTTACTGTTTTCCGGCTAAGACTGAAAACCGCACATCGAGAGCGCAGTCCGAGATTCGCACGACGGTTGGAGGCATAGGGGCGTTTTGTCCAAAGTAGAAGTTATAATCAAATTTTTGAGTTCTGGATATAGGCGCCAATATTGAAAGCATAAACAGCGGCTGGTATAAACTGAAATGATAGATCTTCTACTTGCCTGAGATCCATTTTATCGATGGAGGTTACTATGGCATTTCGAAGACCATTCGACTTGCAGAATTCCATCAGGCTTTTGAGTTCATGAGGTTTGTCAAAATAGCGGTTCGACCATTTAATTTCCATACCCCACTTGGGTTTAAATGTTTTACCGTCCACCAAAACAAGATCGACTTCTCCTTCTTTTCTTCCCTCTTTCCAACGAGCATAAGTCAGATCCAATTGTTCCCGGTGTAACCATTGAGACAGAACGACCGTTTCAACCATATTGCCCATCTCATCATCATATTCAGAAACAGGAGAAAATAGAGCAGTACGCAATGAGGGATTAGTTAGATACACTTTAAAGGATGTTATTCTTTTCAATCGTTTAGCATTGATATCAACTTTGTTTAGCACTTTTATCAGAAAAGCAGCTTCCAAGTATTCCAAGTACCTTTTCAGCGTCTCTTTCTGAATGCCACTTTCTTTCGACATGGTTTCATAGGAGAATTCATGTCCTGTATTGTAGGCGAGATAGGTAAAGAATCTATTGAGTTCCTGGACATCTCTAATGCCATACAAACTGGGGAGATCTCGTAGGAGGACTTTGTCGATTATATCCGTTTTCACATAGCGTCCCATGTCGCTTTGAATTTTCTTCGACAACACCACCTCGGGGTAACCACCGAAATTCAGGTATTCGACGAATTCTCTGTTTAGTTCATCGATACTGATAGGCGACCAATATGGAATCTCCTTATTTCCTATTAGCAGTTTGCTTTCCCTTAGTAGGTGATTTTTGTTTTTCAGGTGTATGAATTCCTGAAAGGTCAGCGGGGGCAACATGAAATCGGTGAAGCGACCGGCTCCACTTTCTGTGTTATGCCATTTCAGAGCGGCGGCGGCTGATCCGGATACAATGAATTTTGTTTGTGGATACGAGTCAACCAGTACTTTCAGATGGCGCTCCCAATCTTTCAGGTATTGGATCTCGTCAAAAAATACATAAGCATTGTTGAGGTTTTCATGTTGCGTAGCTTTCTGGCATAGGTCCAGAAGTTCTTGCAAGCCGAGGTTTATGTAAACAGGGTTGTCGATACCGATGAAAAATATTCTTTGGGGGTCGGACTTTTCTTGTAGTAGTTGATCAATAGCATGGTACATCATCACGGTTTTTCCCACCCGCCTCGGTCCCATTAACACCACAGCCCTACGGATGTCAGTTTCTTTTACAAAAGGGAAGAACAAATCGAAATATAGACGTCTGGACAAATTGGAATAGGACTCGGGAATAGTTCCGGTAATCCACCAGGGATTTTCGTATTGCAGACGCTCAATAATCTTCTCTGTCGGAATTAACCTTGAATTAGCCATATTTTAGCTTATTTCTACAAAAATATCATAATTAAGCAACATTAACATTGCTTAATTTGTCAAATTTTGACAAAATTGACGTTTTCATCGCTAAAAACTTTCTAATTTTTACGTCATGTTTTTTATTTGAGCGGTATGCTTTCTGTTTTATTCTCTGTTCAGAGAGGTGATCACTTGACATCTGCATGTACGATGTTCCAAGGTAACATCGGCCGCATACAAATCTTTATCTTTGATGGGTAACCATGGGCGAGCTGACACATATACGACTTTCGGAACTGAATGATCGAATAAACGATGTTATTCAATCCGCCTTCGGCAATCAGAAATTCTGGGTGATCGCCGATATCACCAATCATACTTTCAGACAAAATAAGAATTATCACAACTTCGAATTGGTCGAAAAAGACCAACATTCAAACAATATTATTGCAAAGATCTCAGGCAAGGCCTGGGGTAGCGGTTCTGCCAGTATCAGACAGTTCGAACAAGTTACCGGTCAGAGATTTACTAATAACATCAATGTCCTAGTCCAAGTAATCGTTTCATTCCATAACGTTTACGGACTCTCACTGGATTTGATCGATATCGATACCAATTTCACCTTAGGACTGCTCGAGCAACAAAGACAAGCTACACTCGAACGTCTGGTAAATGAGAACCCGTTCATCCAAAAAATCGGCGACAGGTATATTACCCGCAACAACCAACTGCAATTACCCTTGGTCATTCAGCGGATTGCAGTAGTCTCCTCCAATACTTCTGCAGGTGCGGAGGACTTTAAACATACTTTACAGAACAATCCTTTCGGTTATCAGTTTAGGATTGACGATTATCATACGGTAGTGCAGGGAGAATCGAATGCAGATCAGTTTTTGAAGAAGCTGATTGAGGTATTTGAATCCCAACAGCCCTATGATATTGTGGTCATCACAAGAGGGGGCGGCTCCCAGACTGATTTTCTGATTTTTGACAATTATAAGATTGGGAGGGCGGTGGCCAAATTTCCTATTCCCATTCTCACCGGGATTGGTCATCAGAAGAATGAAACCATTGTAGATCTGATGGCGCACACGCAGACCAAAACCCCAACTAAGGCAGCAGAGTTTATTATTGCGCATAACAAATCATTCGAAGACGCTATTCTATCATTTCAGAAGACTGTATTGATTAAATCGCAGCAAATGTTCTCTACACATTTCCAGCAACTATCGATGCTCAACAGTACGGTTGTCAATAAGTCGAGAGATATCATAAGCGGACACAAGGAAAGTTTGGTGCAGATGAATCAGGTTGTTGTCAATACTTCGAAGTCGATCTTGTTTAACAACAAAAATGACTTATTACAATTATCGGCTGCGGTGATTTCGAAGCCGAAGATTATTTTGTACAATCGTATCAATGATATCAAGAATACGGTTTCTAATCTTCGAACATTCAAATCCTTATATTTGAAGAACCAGCGCGGTTATCTTGGTCATTATATATCGATGATCAGGATGATGTCGCCGGATAATATTTTGCGTAAGGGATTTGCGATAGTGAAGTCGAACGACCGGATCACCAGCAATCCCGATGAAATTGAAGTTGGATCAGATATCGAGATAATACTTGCTGACAGTCGGATCGCGTCGACGGTGAAGCAAAAAACCAAGTATGATGGAACAGAATTTAACTTATGAGGCGGCTTATATTGAGTTGGCGGCGATTGCCAAAGAGATAGAGACGGAGAGCGTTTCTGTGGATGTATTGGCGGAGAAGGTGAAGCGCGCGTCTGAGCTGATCAGTTTTTGTCAGGCGAAATTGAAATCTACAGAAGTGGAAGTGAACAAGATCATTGCCCAGATGGAGAAGGGGTGATATTTGAACTGCGGTGCTTTTTCAATATTGCTTTGGTGATGGAATGTCAATACCTTCACAACCCCTATCTCGAGTGCTTATCTGGATATGTATCATTTAATAGCGTCGCTCTCTGGCTAATATTTGCTAATCAACGATTTCGCTATATTTGGCACCGCTATTGAAAAGGCTGGATTTACTTAGATTGTTTATATAGAATGTGTTATCGGCCTTGTAAGGGTACCTCACATAAATTTTATCACCTCGGTTTCGGATAATCTTAAACTCCTTAGATTTTACTGAGAGAATTCGGCAGATGTAAAACTCATCGTCGATATGCCCAGAGTTACTACCGTCCTCATTGACGGTATATGTAACGTAGTTACGAAAATGATCTGCATCTTCCGGTGCAATGTCAGTGATTATTGGATAAGAGTCTTTGTCATTTTTTTGATGAATGTACTGGTCTTCTTTACTCAGAATCCTAGTTTTTGTAAAGACATTTTTTTTGTTTTTTTTGTAATTGGATAAAAATGGATACAAAATGGGTATATCCAAAAGTATGTTTCAGAAACTGGACTTCAGCAGTACGGTACATCAGCAGATCAACCGTTTATTGAGTGTGATAGATACGTTTAACGGATCGTGGCAGGTGCTGGAACGGACGCAGCGTGGTTATCTGAAGGAACTGCGCAAAATCGCCACGATCGAAAGCGCGGGGTCATCTACCCGTATCGAAGGGGCAACGCTGACGGATGCGGAAGTGGAAAGGCTGCTGCGTTC
>CAZWPF010000010.1:0-46995 GCA_964636205.1 uncultured Chitinophagaceae bacterium
AGAGAAAGAGGGCGCGAGAAAGAGAAAGAGAAAGAGAGAGTGTGTGTGGGTGTGTGAAGCACTGGATAAACTAGTTGGTTAGATAAATTACGGACTAATGAATGGTATGAATATGGAGTTGGAGTATACCTTAGACTCCATTGATGAGGTGGCGAAGGAAATTTGGCAAAAAGCGAGGAATTATTCGATTTGGATTTTTTCCGGAGACATGGGCGCGGGAAAAACAACGCTGATTAGTGCTATTTGTCGCTACCTCAACGTAAAAGAACCGGTTTCAAGTCCGACATTCTCCTTAATCAATGAATACCGCTTTCTTAACCCCGAGGGTAAGTCGGAAACAATCTTTCATATGGATTGGTACCGGATTGACTCTGTATCCGAAGCTATCGATGCAGGAATACAAGATGCTCTGGATAGTGGCCATTACTGTTTTATAGAATGGCCCGAGAAAGCCAGCGAACTCCTACCACATAATTGCCTACGACTTAACATATTAACACGCTCTCCCGAAAAACGAGAAATAACAATAGTGGCGGCTGGAATATAAAATAACATTATCTAAAAAGATAAAATGTCGCTCAATTCCTGAAACCTGATTAACTTGCCGCATGCAATTACACCTGGTAGATGCTGTTATAACCGGAACTTTACTGGGTCTGTTTTTGGCAATTTCTGTTGGACCAACTCTATTTGCCATTATCAGATATAGTCTTAACCATAGCTATAAGGCCGGAATTGCGTTTGTACTTGGAGTATCCTTTAGCGATATCATGTATGTAGCCATCGCCAATTTTGCGGCATCCTGGCTAGAAGTATTGAAAAATTACCAGCGATCAGTCGCGTTTGCAGGATCACTTGTACTGATTGTGGTGGGAATAACAGGATTTTTAAGAAAATATAAACCCGTTCGCCCCTCCACCATCCCTAAGACAATCAGCACTTCCCGCTATTTTCAAATTTGGAGCAGCGGATTTCTGATTAATACATTTAATCCCGGAGTGATAGTTATCTGGTTTGCAGCCGTAACCGCAACCATCAACAGTAGTCCGATATACCGACTCACCCTGTTCGGAACCTGCTTAGGACTCATACTGGCATTCGATTTCCTAAAAGTATTTTTGGCCGATATTATCAGAAGAAGACTGACTTTAAGACGGGTAATGTATTTACAAAAAATATCCTCGGCATGTATATTGCTAATAGGTATAGGACTAATGATAACCACCATTTTAAATATACCGCTTGGCTAAAATTGATCTAATGTTGCCGGTATTAAAGAATAGAAATAAATCCACTAACTTTGCATTCTCATGTCTGACGAGATCCGCCACGAATGTGGGCTAGCCTACATCCGCCTGCTGAAACCACTAGCTTATTACCACCGAAAATACGGTACTGCTTTTTACGGCCTGAACAAACTGTACCTGCTGATGGAAAAACAGCATAACAGAGGTCAGGACGGAGCAGGTATAGCAACAGTAAAACTTGATGTTACCCCGGGGCATCAATTCATGTATCGCCAACGCCAAAGCGGCGCTCAGGCGATTGCACGTATATTCCAAGGACTGAATCAGGATATTCAGGAAATGGCAAAAATGTACCCGGATATTCATAAATACCCCGGACTAGTAAAAGGATATATGCCTTTTATGGGGGAAGTAATGATGGGTCACCTCCGTTACGGTACACAAGGGAAAAACGATGTGGCTTTTTGCCATCCGTTTATTAAACCCCACATCAATCCTACCCGCCACCTGACCATGGCCGGCAACTTCAACTTGGTGAATACTGAGGAGCTGTTTGCCAAACTCAACCTGAACCCCGAACAAAGCTTGAGACAGAGCGATTTGGGTGCCATGATCGAAATGGTGCACCATTATCTCTGTCTTGCTGACGAGGCTCATCCCGAACAGCTCGACCTAGAAGGAGCTCTGAAAAATGCGGCAGAAAATTTCGATGGAGGATTTGTTTGCGGCGGTCTGGTTGGAAATGGAGATAGCTTTGTATTGAGAGATGCCAACGGTATCCGACCCGCATTTTTCTATAAAGGAGATGATGTCATTGTAGTTGCTTCGGAACGCCCGGCAATTATGACCGCATTCAATGTGCCCATAGAAGAAGTGCAGGAATTAAAACCCGGTCATGCCATTATCGTCAAAGCCGATGGTAGCTTTAGCAATCCCAGAATCTTAGCCGAAAAAGAAACCAGAGCATGCAGCTTTGAACGGATATATTTTAGTCGTGGTAGCGATGCGGATATATACAGGGAGCGCATGGAACTTGGAAGAAATCTGGCAGGAAAGGTGCTGGAGATGATCGATAACGATCTGAAAAACACCATCGTTTCCTTTATCCCCAATACCGCAGAAACTGCTTTCTACGGACTAATCAAAGGACTCGAAGACTATCTGAACGAGATTAAGCGAGATCGGATCATCACCCGTAAACTCAATGATGAAGAATTACTGGAACTGATCAGTCGCAGAGTGCGGATTGAGAAAATCGCCATCAAAGACGTAAAAATGCGAACCTTCATTACTGAAGACGCATCCAGAAACGAAATGGTACAACACGTCTATGATATCACCTACGGCACCGTAAACAGAGGAGTCGATACACTGGTGGTGATCGATGACTCAATCGTTAGAGGAACTACCCTGAGGGAAAGTATTATCAAAATGCTCGACCGTTTAGGCCCCAAAAGGATCATCATCGTTTCCTCTGCACCTCAGATCAGATTCCCGGATTGTTACGGAATCGACATGAGTAAGATGGGTGATTTTATCGCATTCCAGGCAGCTGTGGCACTATTAAAGGAAAACGGCAAAGAATCTCTGTTAGAAGAAGTATATCAGAAATGTAAAGAGGCAAAAGCTAATGGCACCTCCACGCAAGAAAATTTCGTAAAAGCAATTTACGAGCCGTTTACAGCAGAAGAAATCAGCCGTAAAATTGCCGAAATGCTACATCCGGAAGATGTGAATGCCTCTGTTGATATCGTGTTCCAATCGATCGAAGGCCTCTACGATGCCTGTCCTAATCACAATGGGGACTGGTATTTCACCGGTAACTACCCCACTCCGGGAGGTAATCGGGTCGTAAACAACGCCTTTATCAATTATATGGAACGTAATGAACAAAGAAGCTACTAATTAGTATCCGAAATTCTTTAATTGCAAATCCCTTCAAATATTCTTAAAATAGAAATTTGAAGGGATTTTTTCATTGAATAAATGGCTGCTTACCCAACGATGTAGCTTATTGTCGCGATCCTGCTAACTTTGCAGTCCAAACAGTTTTTTAAACCATGCAGTTCGACCGAAGTGGATTATCCGATAAACAGCTGATTGAGTTTTATACTGAATTAGTTCGTCCCAGATTGATAGAAGAAAAAATGCTGGTATTACTCCGGCAGGGAAGAATTTCAAAATGGTTTAGCGGAATCGGTCAGGAAGCGATAGCCGTCGGTGCCACCCTCGCCCTCGATCAAGATGAATATATCATGCCGCTCCACCGCAATTTAGGAGTGTTTACCGCCAGAAAATTGCCCTTCGACAAGTTGTTTAAGCAATGGCAGGGAAGTAAGGACGGATATTCTAAAGGAAGAGAGCGTTCCTTCCACTTCGGTACCAACGAACACCATATCTGCGGTATGATCTCGCATTTAGGCCCTCAACTGGCCATAGCCGACGGGATTGCACTCGCACATAAACTCAGGAAAGAAAACAAAGTATCACTCGCCTTTACCGGCGATGGAGGAACCAGTGAGGGGGATTTTCATGAAGCACTGAATTTGGGTGCTGTATGGGACCTGCCTGTAATATTTTTAATTGAGAATAACGGTTACGGTCTCAGCACACCTATAAGTGAACAGTTTCGTTGTAAACAATTGGCCGATCGCGCCCTTGGTTATGGAATAGAGGGTAGAACGATTGATGGGAATAATATACTCGAGGTGTACAAAACGGTACGCGAGATCAGAGAAGCTTGCATCCGAGATCAAAGGCCTATTTTGTTGGAGTGCATGACGTTCCGGATGAGAGGTCATGAAGAAGCCAGCGGAGTACGCTATGTACCCGCAGAATTATTTGATATCTGGAAAGAAAAAGATCCCGTTCAAAACTTCGAAAATTTCCTGATTAGCGAAAAAATCATATCTGCGGAGGATGTAGAAAATATCAGAGAGCTGATAAAGCAAGAGATCGAATCCGGACTGCAAAGAGGTTTCGAAACTACACCAATCGTTCCGGATACGGAAGAAGAAATCAAAGACGTATACGCTCCTCATAACGGAAATACAACAGTACCAGCCACCGGAACTAAATCTGAAAAAAAACTCATTCAGGCTATTTCAGATGGTTTAAAACAAGCGATGGAGCGTCATCCAAACCTCGTGTTGATGGGACAAGACATCGCAGAATATGGCGGTGCCTTTAAAGTTACCGAAGGTTTTGTCCCGATATTTGGCAAAGAACGCGTAAGAAACACACCTCTATGCGAAAGCGCGATAGTTGGCGCAGCTTTGGGCTTATCGATCAAAGGATACAAGGCGATGATGGAAATGCAATTCGCCGATTTTGTTACCGTCGGATTTAATCAGATCGTCAATAACCTCGCCAAAATACATTACCGATGGGGCCAAAATGCCGATGTGGTGATCAGGATGCCCACCGGTGGAGGGGTTGGAGCAGGCCCTTTCCATTCGCAAAGCAATGAAGCCTGGTTTGTACATACACCAGGTTTGAAAGTGGTGTACCCTTCTACCCCGGAAGATGCAAAAGGCTTGCTATTGGCTTCGTTCGAAGACCCTAACCCCATTATGTTCTTCGAACATAAAGCATTGTATAGAAGTATCAGCGGACAGGTACCGGATGATTATTATACTATAGAAATCGGTAAAGCTAAATTGGTTCAAGAAGGCTCGGATCTCAGCATCATTACTTATGGAAGTGGTGTGCATTGGGCGATGGAACTGGCGCAACAAAGATCTGATTTGTCGATCGACATACTGGATCTGCGTACCTTGTTACCGCTGGATTATGAAGCGATAAAAGCATCAGTAGCCAGAACAGGTAGGATTCTGCTATTGCATGAAGATACCCTCATCGGGGGCATTGGCGGAGAAATCGCTGCTTGGATTTCAGAGAACTGCTTTGCCCTGTTAGATGCACCGGTTATCAGATGCGCCAGCTTAGATACACCAGTTCCGTTTGCTATCGAACTTGAGAACAATTTCCTGGCCAAAAGCAGGTTGACTAAAACCATTGACAAACTTATGAGTTTTTAACATTTCCTGTGATTTATAAACAGGACTCATACGCCTATCGACTGTGGCTATACAGTTGTAACGTAATTTGGGATTCGAAACACAGGAATGTATTTTTGTAATAATAACTATATTCAGCTATGGAAGTAACCAGCGCAACGGTAGTACTTACTCCAAGTGCCGTTAAAGAAATAAAACGTCTCATGGATGCACCGGATTTCGAAGCCGGGCAATTCCTTCGGGTCGGAGTGAAAGGAGGAGGATGTAGCGGCTTGAGTTATGTCCTTGGTTTTGACAAAATGGAAGCAGACGATGAACAATTTGACATCGAAGGCATTCCGGTAATTATGAAAAAAGCGCACGGTATCTATTTGGCAGGGATAAAAGTAGATTATCACGACGGACTCGAAGCCAGAGGTTTTATATTTAGTAACCCCAATGCCAGTGATACTTGCGGCTGCGGATCTTCCTTTGCCGTATAACCATTTGACAGGGAGTAGGACGGAAATCGCAGCCGGTAGCTTAAATTAATTCGGGTAGTACCCGATCATATAAGATATGAAAACAATTTGGATCACCTGCTGTTGTTGCCTGCTTGCGATTTCTGCCTTTTCCCAACAACAAAGACCTGAAAAAAATTCACTCAAAGGCACCGTCAATGACACAGCTCAAGTTACGGTTAACCTTAGCGATGAAAAAGGGAGACGACACGGTCTCTGGTGGGAGAAATTTGCTGCCTCCCTTGGTGAAGCTGCTTACACGGCTTTTGGTGCATACGACCACGGACAGAAGATTGGTCCCTGGTATAAAATCAACGAGATAGGCGACCTCGTCGCAATCGAAAACTTTCGTTTCAACAATTTACACGGCGAAGCCAAGTACTTCGAATTAGGCAACTTAGTCTGCGTCGGCAATTTCCGCAGTCTCGACCCATCCTCTTCTTACGATACCTTCATTGTAGTACATCCGGTAACCGGTGTTGAAAAACTCGTATCCGTACCCACCACCAGAGGATCTGTGAGGCACGGCATATGGCGATATTACGATAATAGAACCGGCCGCATGATCAAAGAAGAAGAATACATGGTCGACGAGTTGGTTCAATCGAAAACATTCGGACTAACCCCCGCAGATAGCAGTTATTTTGCTGATCGCGAGCGTAAAATGCCTCATAACCAGCCTTTACATTATAAGCCACCCAAAGGAAAGGGTGGCAGTCTTACCGAACTTAAATAACCCCGTTTAGTTTTTAGGAACCACGATGGTGTCCTCACGCAATCCGCAAGCGTAAAAATAGCCCAGCGCTCCATTGGTAAATCCGGATATAGGGTTCGCAGGTGCATCTGATGGTGAGCTCGCCGCAGACACCAACATCATTAAGGTTCGGAAATAATCAAATGCAGTACGGTCGATGCTATGCAACTGCACCAGTATAGAATCCCCCGCCATCAGCGTATCTTCTCTTCTTTCGACATACAAAGGGGTGGTGAGGTTGGAACCGTTCTGCAGTTCATCGCTCAATATGGTCAATACATCTACCAACTCTCCATTCTTGTATTGTACCAACCTGAAATAGTTCTCTCTATCCGCAGGATCCTTTAAATACACATTTACTTGTCGAATACCCCAGAAACTTTCTTCGATAGTCAGAGAATCGATGGGCACCGGCAAAGGCATATAAGAAACAGCAGTAAAGGTTTCACCATCCACCGTTACATCCAAAGTATACGTACGCCCAGGCTGCCCCTGCATGTTATTAATCACATACTCACCCGGAGCCACCTGCTGCAACACCTCTTTATTACCCTTATCATCATGGAGCACGACATTCGCACCCGAAACGCCGGGAAACTCATTAGGCTCGTCGAAGTTGATTGTCTTTGTAATCCGAATCGTATATGGACCGGGTAAATCGGAGATAAACCCCTCTATCACAATCTTGGGTTCTTTTTCGTTAAGATCAATATCGATCACCTTCTGACAGGAGAACAAACCAACGGTCAGCAGCAGTAAAAGCGAAGTTTTCAAACTGAAATTGCGAATCATGGCGATCAGAATTTAAAATTGTAGGTAATTGCCGGAATCCATCTGAACAAAGTAGTTCGCACTGCTTCAGTCCTTCCAGGATCATCCGGATTCTTTCTGAATGTAATAGTATACGCGTTTTGTCGGCCGTATGCATTGTACAAAGAGAAGTTCCAACTAGACTCCCATTTATCGGTCTTTTTGCGGTTCCAGGTTACTCCTAAATCCAAACGGTGATAATCGGGCATTCGATATCCATTACGCTCCGTGTAATAATTAACCACGTTTCCGGCAACCGAATACTTACCGCTAGGGAAGGTTACTGCATTTCCGGTATAATAAACCCAGGACGCGGATACCACCCATTTAGGAGCCAACTCGTAAATACCCACGATCGATACATCGTGTGTACGATCCTGGCGGGCATTATACCATTCGCCATTATTAATGCCCTCAATTTTGCGTTCGCTTTTTGCCAGAGTATATCCTATCCATCCGTTCAAGCGGCCATATTTTTTCTTCAGGAAAAACTCAGCACCGTATGCTCTGCCGATTCCGGTAAGCAACTGTGATTCTACAGTGAAATTATATTGTAGTTGCGCACCATCTTTATAGTCGATCTGATTCTGCATATCCTTGTAATAGGTCTCTACAGAAAATTCATAGTTGTTATCAGCGAAGTTTCTGAAATAACCTAGAGAAACCTGGTCACTGATTTCCGGTTTTACATTGATGCTGCTTGGGATCCAAACATCGGTAGGATTCCCCGAAGTAGAATTAGACAATAAGTGTAAATTCTGTGTATTCCGACCGTAAGCGAACTTAACCGAACTCACCGGATTGATCACGTAATTTAAAGCCAGTCGGGGCTCAACAAAGAAATAACTCTTTACAAACTCACCGGCAGAATATTTGGCAGTATCGATAGCATTCCCATTATTGTCGAAAGTGTAATAGTCGCCCGGGCCCATTGCACTGAACGACGACCCACGCAATCCGTATTCTACATTAAACGCATCAGAAAACCGCCATTTGTGTGAGACATACACCGCATTCTCCCATCCGAAATTATTAGGCAAATCTGTTTCAACAACACTTTCATTACTCTCCAACGTGATTGCACCCGGGATAATCTGATGGAATAAAGAATTGAATCCAAATTTCAGTTCGTGGTTACTATTAGCAAAATATTGGAAATCCTGCTTCAGATTGTAATTCTGAATTTTGGAAAGAATATTTCCCTTAGTTCCACCCATATCGATGAAGATATTGTATCGGTAATTGCTATAGATTAATGAGGTATTGGAGAAGAGGCGCTGACTAAACAAATGATTCCATCTGATGGTCCCTGTTGCATTTCCCCATTCAAAACCAAAATTGTCGCCAAACCCTAGGATATCGTTCCCGAAATAGCCCGAAAGAAAAATGCGATTCTTGTCATCTATTCTGTAGTTAGCCTTTGCGTTTAAATCATAGAAGTAAAGCGTGGTTTTTCTATAGGTTTCGTTGGATGAAAGTTTCAGAAAAAGATCAGCGTAGGTTCTCCGACCTGAGACGGAGAATGAACCCTTTTCCTTAACTATAGGACCTTCCACTTTTAATCTGGAAGAAATCAATCCGATACCACCTTCTACACCGTATTCCTTATCATTTCCGTCTTGCATTCTGATGTCCAAAACAGAAGACAAACGTCCGCCATAAGCAGCGGGCTGACTACCCTTGTAAAGCGTTACATCCTTCAGGGCATCCGTATTGAATACAGAAAAGAAACCCAATAAGTGCGAAGCATTGTACACGGTAGCTTCATCTAACAAAATCAAGTTCTGATCAGCGCCCCCGCCTCGTACATAAAATCCGCTATTTCCTTCTCCTGCCGATTTCACACCGGGGCGCAGTTGAATCGTCTTCAACACATCCTTCTCTCCCATCAGCACCGGAATATTTTGCACCTCTTTCATATCCAGCCGCTCAATACCCATCTGAGTCTGAACTATGTTTTCGTCACGACGAGTCACAGTTACAACAACCTCCTCCAATTCAGTTTGTGAAGTACCAAGTTTGAAGTCCAGCTTCTGAGAAGAATTAAGTTGAATCGTCTTTTCGGTCGAACGATAACCTATAGCCTGCGCGACGATGGTATAAGTACCTGAAGCCACAGTCAAAGCATAATAACCATAAGCATTGGTAACCGCTCCCGTGCCGGGCAATTCTCTCACCACCACTGTGGCACCGATGATTTCCTCTCCAGTTGCCGCGTCCTTAATGTACCCACTCAAGGTAAAGCGTCCTTCAGGCTTTTGAGCCGACAATTGGGGAACGATTCCCAGCATGAAAACAAGAATATACAAAAGCCGCATCTTCGGTTTCTTTTAAAATTGCGGCAAAGGTAAGTTGAAATAGAACTGAAAACAGAACTACCAAAATAATAATTTGATATAGCCTGTTAAAAATTTGTGATTGACTATGCATGCCATTAATTGTGTAAAATAATCCCAGATTTGTGGAGGTACAATCGACTATTTATCAGAGCAATACGGTGCCCCAATAAACTAATCATACCTATCAGGTTAAAAACCAATCAATTAAGGAAAAACAATTGACTCGACTGATAATCAGTCATGTTTGCGCGGTTTTTGCTTGATTAAATTGAAGAAAATTAAGTGCGATGTATCCGTTTAACAAAGTGAAAGAGCAGCTATCGTGGCGGTTGGAGCTAAATGGGATTTCCATTGTGACAGAAAACTTTGAAATCAAAGAAGATTTTCATTGGTTCAATGAACCCAGATTAGCGATCGGTTATTTTAATATAGATGGAAACCTTTACGGTCTATCGAATTCAGAGTTTACCAAATTTACGGCAGAAGAATTCTTCGATGTAATGAACCAACACTATCAATACTTCAATATGGATCAATTCTCTGATAGTTTTTTCAGAGAATATGGATTCGTCCTTAGCGAGAAAAACTGGGGATTAGACCTGACAGATCAGCAAGGCATTCATAGTAAATTGGAGTTTAGGAACGAAAAAGATTGGTACTTCGATAACCATCTGATGGAGGCTCAGCCCAGAAACGTCGCTGATATTATGCATTTTTTCGCTAAAAAAACCGGCAGGGCACTAAAACGAATTGCTTAATCACCGTGCAAACTGGAAATCGCTATCCGAAAGGATAGCTTTTTTTTGCTTACTGACTTCCCCTGCGCATCGGGCGACGCGGATTATAACCCGCCCGGAATTGGTCCACAGTAACGCGAATAAACTTATAGAAATCATATTCGCTCATGCTCCGCAATTGGTCATAACTCGGCCGATACATGCTTACATAAGCTTTAGCACTGTCTTCACTCATACCGGTCAGATTAGCCACCACCCTTTCATTGAAGGTATAATCGACGTATTTCTCCTTCTCAAACCAACTATACTCTTTCTGGAATGCCCAAATTTGCCTGTTATGTTTACTCATCGCGCTAAAGGGATGCTTGATGGCATCCAGAGTGGAAAACTGAGGGAAATTCAGAGCCTGCTTATAAGTTTCATAATAATGCAAACTATCTGCCTTCCAATCGATCCCCCTTCTGCCGCCGGCGATATACTCAGGAGCAAGTCCGGGAGTCTCCTCCAAAAAGATTTTATAATAAGGTGGAGTCGCACCCTCCGGAATTCTCAAACGCTGAACTTGATAACCCGGACTTTGAAACTCTAACAATTCACCTTTACCAACTTCTAAACTGAATCGTCCTGCACTATCGGCTATTACAGTCCGACCCGTATGTACATTGTGCACCTGGACATTTGACAGCGGCACCTTGGTTTTGATATCCGACACCTGTCCACTTATTTGCGTTTGTGCCCCCAGGTTTTGGAGCAAAAGCAGACAAAAGACAGTGACCGTAATCAGGAGCCGCGTAATTCTCATATAACCGCTAAAATTACACTTTTCAGCTAATAATAAAGATACTCATTAAGCTTTAACGCTACTTTAATTCCGGTGTATTCGGTCCAGGATGATAGCCATCTGTATAGCAGGAAATCCATTTAAGAAAAACTAACTTTGTATTATGAATCAGGAGCGGCTGAAGAAGGGACTGGCGACTGAAGTATTTTTCAGAGCTACCCGCAGTAGTGGAAAGGGCGGACAGCATGTCAATAAGGTTGCTACCCGTGTCGAAGCTTGGTGGGATATATACAATTCGCATTTTCTCACACCCGAACAGAAAGAATTGCTATTTGCTTCTCTTGAAAAAAAGGTTCATAAAGATGGTCATATTATTGTGGTTTCTTCGGAGACCAGATCTCAATTGCAGAATAAAGAGATCGCCTTTGCCAAGTTGTTGGAGATGGTTGAAAAAGCGCTCACCATACCAAAGGAAAGAAAACCGACCCGTCCATCCAAAGCAGTTATCGAGCGGCGAAGGCAAGCAAAACAACGCCAGGCTGAAAAAAAGCAATGGAGGCGAGGACTGTTTGATTGAAAAATGGCTTTTAAATTTCTCACCTTTAGAACCTAAAATAAAACGGCTCATTGTAACCAGTACAATGAGCCGTGTATTTTTAAATTAATCTCAATTATTTGAAAGATACCGCTTCAGGCACTTCCTGAGTTTGAACGGAAATTACCTTTTCTGTTTCCTGTTTTTCAGAAACTTGAGCATGATGTCCGTTGCCCGTACCAAACATAGCAGCAAGGGTAGGTGCAATAACCAGCGCTACGATACTCATCAATTTGATCAGGATGTTCATGGAAGGACCAGAAGTATCCTTAAAAGGATCACCTACTGTATCACCGGTTACTGATGCCTTATGCGGCTCAGATTTCTTATAATAAGTTTGTCCATTGATTTCAACACCTTTCTCAAATGATTTCTTAGCGTTATCCCAAGCACCACCTGCATTGTTTTGGAACATACCCATCAATACACCACTAACGGTTGCGCCGGCCAGGAAACCACCTAATACTTCAGGACCAAAAATAAATCCGATAATCAATGGAGACAGGATAGCGATTGCACCCGGCAACATCATTTTTTGAATAGATGCGTGTGTAGATATCGCAACGCATTTTTCGTATTCAGGCTTTGCCTTCCCTTCCATAATGCCCGGAATTTCGCGGAACTGACGACGAACTTCCTCTACCATCGCCATAGCAGCTTTACCTACCGCAGTAATCGCAAGAGAAGAGAAGATAAACGGAATCATTCCACCAATAAACAGACCTGCCAATACATCAGCTTTGTAAATATCGATACCGGAAATTCCTGAAACTCCTACGAAGGCCGCAAACAATGCCAAGGCAGTCAGCGCCGCAGAAGCAATTGCAAAACCTTTACCGGTAGCGGCGGTAGTATTACCTACTGCATCCAGGACGTCGGTTTTTTCACGCACATCAGAAGGCAATTCACTCATTTCTGCGATACCACCTGCATTATCAGCGATCGGACCGAAAGCATCGATTGCCAACTGCATAGCGGTAGTTGCCATCATACCGGCAGCTGCGATAGCCACACCGTATAAACCTGCGCAAGCATAAGAACCGTAAATACCTGCAGCTAATACAAGGATTGGAAGGAAGGTACTTTCCATACCAATCGCTAAACCACCGATAATATTAGTCGCATGACCGGTAGAAGACTGACGAATGATGCTCATCACCGGACGCTTACCCATTGCTGTGTAATATTCAGTAATGATACTCATCAGGGTACCTACGGCCAGACCAACCATAATGGCACCAATCACACCATTCTGAGTAAACTCGTTACCACGCAACCACATGGACTCAGGAAGCAAATATTTTACAAGGAAGATAGAAGTAATACCGGTAAGAACAATTGAACCCCAGTTACCCATGTTCAAAGCTTTTTGAACGGGAGCGGTGCTGATACCTACCGAATCAGATATTCTTACAAACCAAGTACCCACGATCGAGAAAATGATACCAATACCAGCTATCAACATTGGTAACAGAATTGGTGAAAAACCACCCAGACCATCGAACAATGCAGACCCGCTAGCATCTCTAACTTCCTGCCCCAGCACCATGGTTGCTAACACGGTAGCAACATAAGAACCGAATAAGTCGGCACCCATACCGGCTACGTCACCTACGTTATCCCCAACGTTGTCGGCAATAGTAGCGGGGTTACGTGGATCATCTTCGGGAATGCCAGCTTCGACTTTACCTACCAGATCCGCACCCACGTCAGCAGCCTTTGTGTAAATACCACCACCTACACGTGCAAACAACGCGATACTTTCTGCACCCAAGCTAAATCCGGTCAATACTTCAATAGCTTGCAATACCTTGCTGCTATCGGCAGTCAGTTCAGGAGCGAATATGCTGATCAAGATCACAAATAAACCACCAAGTCCGAGTACCGCCAAACCGGCTACACCCAGTCCCATAACAGCGCCACCTGTGAAAGACACTTTCAATGCTTTCGACAAACTGCTTCTTGCAGCTTCTGCAGTACGAACGTTCGCCTTAGTAGCGATGCGCATACCAATAAAACCGGCAAGTGCAGAGAACACCGCACCTACAACGAAGGCCAGAGCAATCGACCAGTGGGAGTTTGCATTAGCGCTACCCATAAAGCCCAGCAATAAGGCCGCGATTATCACAAAATAGGTCAATACTTTATACTCAGCCTTCAGAAAAGCCATTGCTCCTTCAGCTATATAAGTACTAATCTCTTTCATTCGATCGGTACCTGCCTGCTGGCGACCAACCCATGAACTTTTTATCATGGTGTATAAAAGAGCTATCAAACCAAAAACCGGAACGAGATAAAATATCGAATTCATAAAATTTAAAACAATGCTTTAAGACCGCGCAAATATAGTTGTTTGATACAAAAAAATACAATGATTTACCCCGCCGGAGGCGAAATAGAGTAGGAATTTCCATCTATTATAATCATTAGGCAAAAACAATATGTTTTAAAATCCGGTTTTCCTGATTTAGGGTCTGGTGACTTATGACGATTGCCTCATTAGGATTTCACTGGAACAGTTTTTTATCTAATCTATCGAATTGGAAACGCCCCTGGAATGAAAACGAAACGCGAGATATGGCCCGTGGGTTACAGAACTCTATCCGATGAGGTACTAGTAGAAAGATTTGTGCAAATGAATGAGCAGCAGGCAATTCATTTACTGTTCGAACGCTATGGCCATTTAGTATTTGGCCTATGTTGCAGATATCTGGAACAACCTGAAGCCGCCGAATCGGCTATGCGCCAGATATTTACGAATTTGAGTGTCGATCTGAGAAACATCAACTTAGATAATTTTCGTAACTGGCTGATTCAAACTACCAAGAATTATTGTGGGACACATTTGCAGCAGTTGTCAAAAACTATCCCTCATTCGCTGATTTCCATGCCCTTAGCCGAACAATGGAGCCATCAGCTTACCCAACCCGAGGAGCAGATCATGTTACAATGCGTAACTAAGGCATTTAAGACACTCGTTCCTGCTCAGCAAGAATGTATCAGACTTTTCTATCTGGAAAAGATGAACATTGAAGATATAGCCCGATCAACCGGATTTTCTTTGACCGATGTGCGGGCACATATTCGAATTGGAAAACAAATCATTCGTAATTTATTAAACCATAATACAAATTAAAGATGCACCGGTTACTGGCACATATTTTCGATAAAAGTGCCTGTCTAACAAAAAGACAGTTGAGGGACTACGTCAATGGCGTAATGTCCCATGAAGAATGCTATACCATTGAACGACATGCCAATGATTGTACGCTGTGTAGTGACGCAATAGAAGGACTGAGTCTTCATAAATCCAAGGGAATAGAGCAGTTAAATATGCTTTCATCTGATTTTATAAATGAGCATTTTCAGAACAATCTGCCGCCGGCTCAACTCAATTCCTTTGTTATACCTCCAAAAGGGGCGCGTAAATCGGTGATAAGCTTACTGACATTGGGAGCTTCGCTCGTAGTCGCAGCGATTGCTTTTTATTTGATTGAGTTAAATAAAACTAGCTTTCTGAATCGGCAATCCAATATTATCACAACGACAGATAGTACTAGCTCACTGGCTGTGGAATATCCGGAAGGCGCCCGGCATATCATCCTAAACCAGGCATCAAAAACTACTGAAAATCAGACCACTGAGCCTGCAAGTGAGCATTTTTCCGCTCATTCAAACGATCCAACTGGATTAATGACTTCGGCCGACTCGGATTTGTCGGAAAGCATGTTGACTGATCAGTCTGACTTCACCCTACCGAGTTCGGAAAGTGAAAGTATGAAAACTCCCGTTCACGCGGAACAGGTTAAGGACAAAGCTGTTGGGGAACATGTAGCTGAAGAATTACAATTGATGCAAGCGCATATTTCAGACGCTGGTGCTGATTCACAATAAACTGTCCTCATATTTAGATTTGCATCAACAATCCACTCAGACAAGCCCGGACTATTCCCCAACTCAAGATAAATACCGGCAAGCAATTCCCCGCAGCCACGATTCCCAACAATGGCAAGCATGGTAAAAAAATAATTTTTCTCTGAACTCACACTACCTCTCCCACACTCTTTCTCTAATCCTCTTTGCTCGCGCAGGTCCGTCTTTCTCTTTCTCCTTCTGTTTCTCTTTCTCCTTCTCCTTCTCTTTCTCCTTCTCCTTCTGTTTCTCTTTCTCTAATTTTCTGTTTCTCTTTCTCAAACCCTCTCTTTCTCAAAACCTTCTTTCGTCTTTTTGACTTAACTTTATGTCAGAAGTAAACCGGCAGACGCATGCGGACAGCTATTCTCAGCTTTTTTGTAATTACACTAATAATTCTCTCCTGTAAGCACGAGCCATTTAAAACGCCCGTAAACCCTACTGTAGTCAGTAATTTCCCCACTGAGATAGCAGCAATATTTAATACCCGGTGTGCTACCTCGGGTTGTCATAATGCTCAAAGCTATCAGAATGCCGGAGGATTGCGACTAGATTCTTGGGAGCATTTATTTGAAGGAGGTAATAATGGTGCGGTTGCGATACCTTATAGTATTGAAAACTCCTCCCTATTATTCTTTTTGAATATTGATTCAAGTTTGGGACCTATCGCTGAGCCGACCATGCCCTTGCACGAGCAACCACTTTCTCGCGAAGAATTTCTGACCGTACGGGATTGGATAGCACGCGGAGCTCCGGACAAGAACGGAAAAATACCTTTTGCTGATAATCCCGATACCCGACAAAAAATATACTTAACCCAACAGGGTTGTGACCTTGTGGC
This sequence comes from uncultured Chitinophagaceae bacterium, assembly GCA_964636205.1. GTDB lineage: Bacteria > Bacteroidota > Bacteroidia > Chitinophagales > Chitinophagaceae > JBEBVQ01. The sequence continues at coordinate 16,536 of CAZWPF010000010.1, forward strand.
TGTGATAGATGCAGAGAAAAAAGTGGTCATGCGCTATATCTCCGTTGGCATGTCGGGTGCGGTTGAAGCACCGCATTGCATTAAGGTAGACAATGATGGACGTTATGCCTATGTTTCTTTTATTGGCGGACAGCATATCCAGAAGATCGACACCCGAATAGACGAGGTAGTCGCATCTTTGAATGTTGGTACCGGCTCTTGGAATATTGTACATCTCTCACCGGATGGCAAGCAGTTAATGGTAAGTGATTGGCAGGGTAACGGACAGTTAATTCTGGTTAATACGGAGACCATGCAGGAAGTTCGCCGTTTTAATCCGACCAATGGATTTATTTTCCCTCATGGGATCGCCAGCAACGCGAGTTTCGATACTTTTTTTGTGACGGCACAGTACGGCAATGTGATTTATCGATTCGCACCTTCCGGTGGCGCTATCCAGCGAATCACCATCGACGGGAGTGCTCCGACCTTTGCTGCCGGCACCCGAGACCCTCATGAAATAATGATGACCCCTGATTTTTCAAAATATTTTCTAACCTGCGAGGCATCAGATGAAGTCAGAGTAATGGACGCGCATGCGGACACGCTAATTCATGTATTCAATTTGGGTATTAAACCGCAGGAAATTGCCATGTCCCGAAAAATGCCCTATATGTTCATCACCTGCATGGAGGATGTTTCTCCCTTTCCCAAATCAAAAGGTTCGGTTTATGTATTGAACTACGAGACCATGGAGATTGTAAAACGCTTGGATGGGAAGTTCTTTCAGCCTCACGGTATTACTGTAGACGATCATAACGGAGTGGTATATATTGCCAGCAGAAACGCGACTACTGACGGACCGGCGCCACACCATCCGAGTGCTTGCGGAGGTCGAAATGGTTGGTATTCTTTGTTCGACTTAAATACCCTGACGGCTTTAGATGAGAAACGATATGAGGTTTCGATTGAACCCTATTCGGCCGATGCACGTTTTAAATAATGAGGCGGCTGAAGCACCATTAAAGGATGGAATGATATCATAAAAAATGGCTCTGTAATTGATACAGAGCCATTTTCATTATTCAACAATAAATTGTTCTTTCAATAAAATACTAGAGGTGAATTGCTTCACCCAGTGCTACTTCGATAGCATCCTTCACACTTTCACTCATGGTCGGGTGTGGGTGAATGCTGTCGAGAACCTCTTGCCATGTTGTTTCCAGCTTACGTGCGGTTACAGTCTGCGCAATCATCTCGGTAACGTTAGCACCGATCATGTGCGTACCCAGCCATTCGCCGTATTTAGCATCAAAAATAACTTTCACGAAGCCCTCTGTGGCACCGGCAGCACTTGCTTTACCGGAAGCTGAGAATGGGAATTTACCCACTTTCAATTCATAACCTGCTTCCTTAGCTTGTTTTTCGGTCATACCGGCAGAAGCGATTTCTGGAGAGCAATATGTACAACCTGGTACATTACCGTAATCAACCGGTTCAGGTTGATGGTGGTATTTGCCGTCCTTATTTGCAATGGCTTCAACACAAACGATCGCTTCTTTAGATGCTACGTGAGCCAGAGCTTGACCCGGAACGCAGTCGCCGATAGCATAAATACCATCAACATTAGTTTTATAGTATTCGTCTACTACGATCTTGCCCTTCTCAGTTTTAATATTCAGGGATTCCAGTCCGATATTCTCAATATTTGCAACAACACCTACCGCACTCAATACCACGTCTGCTTCGAGTACCTCTTCACCCTTATCGGTCTTAACAAAAGCTTTCACACCACCTTTACCGGCTTCTACTTTTTCAACAGAAGCATTGGTCATGATATTGATACCTTTCTTCTTATAGATTTTCTCCAATTCTTTAGAGATATCTTCATCTTCCACAGGCACGATGCGCGGCATAAATTCTACGATAGTAACCTTGGTACCGAGGCTATTGTAGAAATATGCGAATTCTACTCCAATCGCCCCTGATCCAACAACAATCATCGATTTAGGTTGTTCGGAGAGCGACATCGCTTCACGGTAACCAATTACGTTCTTGCCATCGATTTGCAGATTAGGCAGTTCGCGCGCACGACCGCCGGTAGCGATAATTACGTGCTTAGCTTGATAAGCTGTTTCTTTACCATCTGTTCCGGTAACAACCACTTCTTTCTTCTCGTTCAGTTTTCCGAATCCCATGATCACATCGATCTTGTTCTTCTTCATCAAAAACTGAATACCCTTACTCATTTTATCAGCGACACCACGACTTCTTTTAACGATTGCAGTGAAGTCTGCTTTATAGTCATCCACCACGACACCGTAGTCTTTAGAATGACCGATATATTCCATTATCTGTGCTGATTTCAGCAGGGCTTTGGTCGGAATACATCCCCAGTTGAGACAGATACCGCCCAAATTTTCTCTTTCAACGATTGCAGTTTTATAACCCAGTTGGGATGCACGGATAGCCGCCACATAACCGCCGGGCCCGCTACCGATTACAATCACATCATATGCCATATACAGGAAGTGTGTTTTTGATGGTCAAAAAAGTTAACGTTCGACAAAAGTAGCAAATAATTAAACTTCATCCAGCATTAGTATAAATTACCCCGGCCGATGAGAAGTTTTACATCTCGCTATTTTTCGCCGCGGGCAGCTTTTCCAGCTTTGCTATGCTTCTTACTATAGCCGAAATAGATCAACATACCCAAACCCAACCACAATGCCAGTCGTTCCCAGGCTTCAAAAGGCAGGGAAGCCATCATTGCGACACAAACAATTACTCCTAAAATTGGAACCAGCGGAACCAACGGGACCTTAAATGAGCGAGGTGCATCCGGAGCCTTTTTACGCATGACTATTACCCCAATACACACCAAAGAAAATGCAAATAAGGTACCGATACTCACCATATGCCCCAAATCCGAAATAGGTACGAAGCCGGCGAAAATGCTCACAAACACCATGAACACGATATTTGTTTTCCACGGAGTACGATTTTTTGGGTGCAGATCGGAGAAGAACTTGGGTAACAGTCCATCGACACTCATACTGTAAAACACGCGGCTTTGACCTAACAGCATGACCAACATGACTGAGGTAAAACCGGCAATGATAGCCAATGTCATCAAGCTATTAATAAAATGGTAACCCGTTTTTGCAAATGCAGTAGCAACCGGCTTTGCATTATTTTCGAAAGCTGAATAATGCTCCAGTCCTGTCAACACATAAGCAAACAACACATACAAACCGGTACAAACCACCAGCGAGCCGATAATACCTATGGGCATTGCCTTTTTGGGATTTTTGGTTTCCTGTGCTGCTGTGGAGACTGCATCGAAACCAATAAATGCGAAAAACACAATACCTGCTGCTCTCATAATCCCACTAATCCCAAAATGCCCAAAATAATCGCTCTCCATAAACTCAAAGAAACCCATTGTTCCGGCACGTACTGCCTCCTCTCCCGGGTTGGCCGGAATAAATGGCACATGGTTGTCCGGATTGATATAGCTCCAACCGAGTCCAACAAACAACAATACTACGATCACCTTTACGACCACTAATACATTATTGATCATAGAGGATTCCCTGGTCCCGCGGATGAGTAATAAGGACAATAAACACACTATAATAATTGCCGGGAGATTGATGATACCATTAGAAACAACGGTTCCATCAGCGAGCGTCACGCTTTCCCAAGGTGAAGTAAGAAGTCGCGGTGGAAAATAAATGCCCATTTTCCCCAGAATCTCGGCGAAATAATGCGACCAGCTAACGGATACCGTTGCGGCGCCCAAGGCGTATTCCAACACCAGATCCCACCCAATGATCCAGGCGATAAATTCTCCCAGGGTAGCATATGAATAAGTATAAGCACTGCCCGCTACAGGAATCATAGATGCGAACTCGGCATAGCAAAGACCTGCGAAGGCGCACCCTATGGCGGCAACGACAAAGGAAATGGTTACCGCAGCGCCGGCATTATCAGCAGCCGCAATGCCTGTGAGGGAAAACAAACCCGCACCAATAATGGCACCAATCCCCAAAGCCACCAGGGCAGTAGCAGAAAGCGTCTTTTTTAAACCTTTCTCCGAATCGGATGCTTCCGCTTCTAATTGAGCTAATGATTTACGTACAAATATACTCATTATGTATTATATATTAAATCAAATAAATTATTGTCCTATGTAATATTGTTGGGTAGACTCGGTAAAAACATAGCTAAGGTAATAGAAAAGGATTAGAAAAGGGAGGCCGAAAGACAGGGTTTTGACTCAAATTGGTAAAAAGCCTAGCATGTGTGCTGGTGGTTTTCCGGAATTGCAGTAGGTTTGACAAATGATTGGTAAAGTATCGGCTCGAAAAATCTTATTTCTGGTGTGGGCGACTGTCTTTTCTGTCGGATTAAAGGCACAGCCTTTGCTTCCCGACATGATTGGTTCTACGCAAGATGGAATGAATATTCTCAGCTGGACATCTCAATACGATGTCATTAAATCAATTGCTGTACAGCGCTCTGCGGATAGCGCATTTAATTTTGCCACAATCGGTTATGTAAAAAAATTAGGGAAGGGCCCTCAGGCATTTATCGACGGCCACCCCATGCCGGGAGCCAACTGGTATCGTTTATATATTGTTTTTAACTCCAATCTTACTTGGTACAGTAACTATTTCAAACTCGAAGTGGACAGTGCTGAATTGTTAAAGCAGAAAGTTCTGCCACCCAATGAAGCATTACAGCAATATGCCTCAGAAGTCAAGATGGTAGAAGAAGTCTTAACCGCCCCTCCCACACCGGGCTCAACAACGACACCTTCCAAACCGGGGACAAAAAATACAGAAACCAAGACTTCGGCAGCGCCGGCTAAATCGACTGTGACAAAGCCCAAATTAAAATTACCAAGTATTGAAACGCCGGAGCATCCCAGTGTTTATATTAAATCGCAGTATATTTTCACCAATCCCTTTACCGGCCATGTGAATGTAGAAATCCCCGAAGCGGCGAAGCACGATTATAGCATAACCTTTTTTACTGATGACAATCGTCGGGTAATAGAAATCCCCCGCGTCCGTGAGCCGTCAGTGATCATTGATAAAAGGAACTTCCAGCACAAGGGTATTTACAAGTTCGAATTGTTTAAGAATAAGGAAAAACTGGAAACAGGTTATATTACCATTTACTGATAGCGACGGATGTCACTCAATACAATATACACGCTGGTTCGCAAAGACCTGCTCATGGAGTGGCGGCAGCGGCATACCTTATTTGGCGTCTTGCTTTATGTGGGCGCAACAGTGTTTGTAATTTATATAATGAATGGCCAACCCGAATCCCGGGTGTGGAATGCCCTGTTTTGGATTACCCAGCTTTTTGTAGCGGTAAATGCAGTTGCCAAAAGCTTTTTACAAGAATCGCCGGAACGCTTTCGGTATTATTTTACAATTGTTAAGCCCACCACCTTTTTGGCGGCAAAAATGATCTACAGCATCATTCTCCTAATAATGATGAGTTTGGTCAGTCTGTCCCTCTTCAGTATTCTCTTGGGGATGCCGATAGAACAGGTCGGATTATTTGTATTAATTACAATCACAGGTGCATTTAGTTTGTCGGTAGTATTTACATTCTTATCTGCAATAGCTGCCCGCGCTAATCAAAATGCGGCCTTAATGGCCATCCTCGGATTTCCTCTGGTGACACCAGTACTAATGATACTCGGCAATTTAGCACAAAAAGCGCTCAGTCCGGTTTATCAAGAGGGGTGGTGGGGACTCGCAGGAATTTTGATCCTGCTCGATCTGATGATTATTGTTTTGGGGATGATCCTCTTCCCCTTTCTTTGGCAAGAATAGCATTGTCGCGGGTATCTGCTTCTGCAATTACTTTTTTTAATGTGTCGTCTAAATTCGGAAAATGAAATTTCATTTCTGATTTCCGTGGTCGTTGGAGATAAAGATTTACCTTTACTGGAAAATTACAGGGTTTATGCGTCAATCCTGGTGGAAAGTGCTCTGTGTACTTTTACTTACCTATACTATTATCGGCGGCCTGTTGTTACCCGTCCCGCGTTTGGATATAATTAATGAAACCATTCGGAACCTTTATTTCCATGTTCCGATGTGGTTTGGGATGATCTTGCTTTTTTTAATCTCCTGTGTATATGCCATTCGATTTTTAAGTTCCGGGAATCTCCGCGACGATATCCGGTCGGCAGAATTCATCAATGTAGGTATCTTATACAGTATCTTGGGTATGGTTACCGGGATGGAATGGGCAAAGTTCACATGGGGTGCCGCATGGAGCAATGATCCCAAGCAGTTGGGAACGGCCATGTGTATGTTAATCTATTTCGCCTACCTTGTATTGCGGGGAGGAATTAAAGATGAGGAAAAGCGTGCACGCATCAGTGCTGTCTACAATATATTCGCATTTGCGTTGATGATCCCTTTACTTTGGGTTTTACCCCGGATGGTGGACTCATTGCATCCCGGTGCGGGCGGTAATCCCGGTTTCAATGCCTACGATCTGGATAGTAGTATGAGAATAATATTCTACCCTGCCATACTGGGTTGGTTTTTATTAGGCTTGTGGATTACTACCCTTAGGATACGGATCCGTTTTATCAAACACGAGGCAGATTACCTTGATTAATCACATTGAGCTCTGGAAATGAAGCACATGAAATCTCTCTTAACCACCCTCTGCATTCTGGTTTTTCCGGCGTTTGTATTCGCTCAGGAACATAAACCTGAAATGGCAGATTTAATGCGAAGCAACGGCAAAATTTACGTTGTCGTTTTAGTATTAGCTACTATATTTGCGGGAATCGTCGCGTTCCTTATCCACTTGGAACGTCGCATAAAAAGAATGGAAAAAACAAAGTAACCATAAATTTTCCCCAACACAATCAATACTCTAATAGTATGGCATCCATTGATCAGACACCCCAAGAACACTACAGCTTCTTTCAGGGTGTGGAACGTAATTTTGATAAAGCCGCTAAGTACACCCGGTTCGAAAAGGGAATTCTCGAACAAATTAAAGCCTGCAATTCTGTCTACCGTATGAAATTTCCTGTACGGATTGGCGACAAAATCGAGGTAATTGAAGCATACAGAGTACAACACTCGCATCACAAACTGCCCTGTAAAGGTGGTATCCGTTACAGTATGGATGTGAATCAGGATGAAGTGATGGCATTGGCAGCATTGATGACTTACAAATGCGCTATTGTGAATGTTCCTTTCGGGGGTGCTAAGGGTGGTATCAAGATCGACCCGAAACAGTATACCGTATTCGAACTGGAAAAGATCACCAGAAGGTATGCTTCGGAATTGGTTAAGAAAAATTTTATCGGTGCCGGTATTGATGTACCCGCGCCCGATTATGGCTCCGGCGCTCGTGAAATGAGCTGGATAGCTGATACTTACGCTTCTCTAAACCCCAACGATATCAATGCAATGGGCTGCGTTACCGGAAAACCCGTTAGTCAGGGTGGTGTGCGCGGACGTACCGAGGCAACCGGCCTTGGTGTTTACTATGGTATCAGAGAAGCTTGCAGTATCAAAGAGGATATGGATCGTCTTGGTCTGACTACCGGTATTGAAGGCAAAAGAGTAATCGTTCAAGGTTTAGGTAATGTCGGTTACCATGCCGCAAAATATTTTTACGAAGGCGGTGCGCTAATCGTAGGTATTGCAGAATATGAAGGCGGTTTGTATAATCCCAATGGTTTGCCATTGGAAGAAGTAATTGCTCATCGAAAATCAACCGGATCTATTCTCAATTTCCCGGGAGCTACCAGCCTTACCAATACCGCTGAAACGCTGGAAATGGAATGCGATATCCTGATTCCGGCTGCTTTGGAAAATGTAATTAACGGTTCCAATGCCGATAGAATTAAGGCTAAGATTATCGGTGAAGCTGCAAATGGTCCATTGACTCCTGAAGCTGACGAAATCTTAAATAAAAAAGGAATAATGGTTATCCCCGACATGTATATCAATGCCGGAGGTGTTACCGTTTCCTATTTCGAATGGCTGAAAAACCTGAGCCACGTAAGATTCGGAAGAATGGACAAGCGATTCAGCGAAAACCAGAATAATTCTATCATCAAAGTGGTAGAAGATATGACCGGTCAGTCTATTTCCGAAAAGGATAAAACAAAAATCTTGCACGGTCCGGACGAGGTAGATTTAGTTTATTCAGGACTGGAAGACACCATGATAGGCTCCTATCATGAAATTCGGGACTGCATGATGTCTCAAGGCATTCCTGATATGCGTACGGCAGCATTCGTAGTAGCGATCAACAAGGTGGGCGTTGCATACGAAGAACTCGGTATTTTCCCATAGTCTATGGCTGCATAAACGCCGAAAGCTATGAATCAAATCCGGAATATCCTCTTAGCAGGAAACCCCAATAGTGGAAAGAGCTCACTTTTTAATGCCCTTACCGGCCTTAATCAAAAAGTGGGCAATTTTCCCGGCGTTACCGTAGATAAAAAAGAAGGTCTGGTCGCTCTCAACAATCATAGAAAGGCGACCGTTATCGATCTGCCCGGTACTTATAGTCTTTATCCCCGGGCTCAAGACGAACAAATTGCGGCCGACTGGCTGGTACAACCCGACCAGGCTGATCTTGTGATCATCACCATAGATGCAAGCAGTCTGGAACGCGGTCTGATCGTCGCCACCCAAATAATCGATTTAGGTATTCCTACGATAGTGGCACTGACCATGCTGGATATCGCCCGTCAAAAAGGCATTCTGGTAAATATGGTGAAACTCTCGGAAGGACTCGGTGTTCCGGTGATTCCCGTAAATCCCAGAAAAGGGGTTGGCATCAAAGATCTGAAAGAATTAATTACTCAATGGACGAAGACCGGTCCTATCAAACCACATAAATCCTTTGTCAACCCGGATATCTTCCCCGAAGTTGCAGTCAAAGCAACCAAAAACATTTACCCATCCGCAAGTCCCTATCAGGCCTGGCATATAGCCTGCAGTTACAACACAGCTACCTACCTGAGCAGCATCAAGCGAAAATTCATGGGTGATTTGTTGCAACAACAAAAAACACCTGTGGCTACCATTCAGGCAAAAGAAGCACTGGAACGTTACGATGTCATCAATCAGATAGTGTCTGATTCTATAGAAGTCGGACAGCCAAAGTCCTCGATTCTAAATACGGAGCGCATCGATAAGATCCTACTACATCCGATATGGGGTTATCTCATTCTGCTTGCCGTATTGTTTACCATGTTTCAAAGTATCTTCTGGCTAGCTCAGTATCCGATGGACTGGATAGATGGGGGATTTGCAGGCTTAAGCGGTTGGTTATCGGAAAAATTGCCGGAAAACATTTTTACCGATCTGCTCATTAATGGCTTGCTCGCAGGCATCGGTGGTATCGTGATTTTCATCCCACAGATCATGATACTCTTCGGATTGATAACCCTGCTTGAGGACACAGGATACATGGCCAGGATCTCTTTCCTAACAGATAAACTAATGCGATCTGCCGGTCTGAATGGAAGATCCGTTATGCCGCTTATGAGCGGACTTGCCTGCGCCATTCCGGCAATCATGTCGACCCGCAGTATACCCAGTAAAAAGGAGAAGCTCATTACTATACTGGTGACGCCCCTCATGAGCTGTGCCGCCCGGCTACCTGTTTATACTATCCTCATCGCATTGATCATTCCTCAAAAAAACATTTGGGGATTTATCAGTTTGCAGGGGTTAGTATTATTAGGCATGTATTTTTTAGGATTCATCATGGCGTTGGTGGTGGCCTTCATCATGAATTTGTTGATTCGCAGCAAAAAGAAATCGTTCTTTATACTGGAACTGCCCGTATATCGGATGCCTAGATGGAGGAATGCATTCATCACCATGCTGGAGAAAGCCCGAATCTTCGTCACTCAAGCAGGAAAAATCATTCTGGCCATCTCCCTGATCTTATGGGTGCTCGCCTCTTTCGGTCCGATGCAGACCATGCGATCGATTGATGAAAGATACAACTCACTTATCGCGAAACATCCCGGTCAAACCGAAGAATTGAAAGTCGCTTATCAATCGGAAAAGTTGGAAAACTCCTTTATTGGCATTGCTGGGAAGGCTATCCAACCCGCGATTTCGCCTCTGGGGTATGATTGGAAAATTGGCATTGCACTCATCACCTCCTTTGCTGCCAGAGAAGTATTTGTGGGCACCATGGCTACCCTCTACAGTGTTGGTGAGGGAGACAGTCATGAGCAAACCGTAAAGGAAAAAATGCAAAGCGCTACATGGCCGGATGGTCGGCCGGTATATACACTGGCTACCGGACTGTCCCTGCTGGTATTCTACGCGTTTGCCATGCAATGTATGAGTACGTTGGCAATAGTAAAAAGAGAAACCGGCGGCTGGAAGATTCCACTTATCCAGTTTGCGTATATGTTAGTTTTAGCTTGGTCTTCAGCTTATCTGGTACATAATTTATTCTCCTGATCGAGGAGCAATTACAGCATACCTTCCGGTTTCCGGGCTACTGATTGTGCGCAGATCTCCTCCCGTAGGGGCTTCGAATATTTCCAAATCAAAGTAACGAGCCGCTACCATGATATGATCGAATATATCAGCCATGATACCTTCGTGACTTACCCAGACAACCGTATCGGTGAATGCGTATATTTCCATCGGCAATCCATGCTCAGATGGTGCCAGTTGTCGCACCATCATAATCATATCCTTATTAATTCCCGGAGAAACCTTCAGGTAGGATTTGATATACTCTCTAAACACCCCGATATTGGTCAGATTCCTTCCGTTTATCAATTGTGATTTATCGGCACTGATCGAATGATTGTACTGATCAATTTCTAATTGCCGACTTGTAAGGTAGTCCTTTACCAAGGCAAAGGTTTTGTATCGCTCTACATCCTCCGGTGTCAGAAATTTCACTGAGGAAATTTTTAGATAAATTGATCGTTTGATTCGCCTACCACCCCATTCCTGCATTCCTCGCCAATTTTTAAATGAGTCCGAAATCAAGGCATAAGTAGGAATCGTGGTAATGGTCTTGTCCCAGTTTCTCACCTTAACGGTATTTAAGGTGATCGCAATCACATCTCCATCTGCCCCGTATTTTGGCATCTCTATCCAGTCGCCGATGCGGACCATATCATTCGTAGTTACTTGAATGCTCGCAACGAAGCCTAAGATAGTATCTCTAAATACCAGCAATAAAATGGCGGACAGAGCTCCCATAGCTGTGAAAAACGCCCAAACGGGTTTCCCTGTTAGCTCAGAGAATATCAGTATCCCGGCAACGAATATCATTACGATATTCACAACCTGAAGATAGCTATCCATAGGTTTGTCCTTGAATCCGGGACGCTCCTTGATCAATTCTGTAAGGGAACGGAAAAAGCTCCTCAAAATACTAATCACAAGCAAAATCAGCAGAATGCTCGTTATCTTCTTCGCTCCCCCAATAAATTCCGGTAGATGACTACATATCAACGGTATGAAAAAGTCTACGATACCCAGAGAAACCAGGTGTGCTGCCTTGCGCACGAACCTGTTTCGTATCATTAGGTCTAGTAAATGACCTACCTTAAGATTTTTCGACCTCCGTGCTGCTGAAGTCAGCAATACGTTAACCAACTTATCAGCGAGCCAAGCCAGGATCAATACGCAAACCAAAACAAACAGCAAGTGCAAGTATATCGCGGTCTGATAAGGGATTCTTGCCTTCAACAAAAACTGAAACAACCATTCACTTAAAGAAGTCATCCATACCATAGTATTCATCGTTGTTAATCTTAGAATCACTAAGAACTATAAATAGCAGGCAGCACCTCAGGATCTAGGTGACAAAATTGCCTGTTGCACTGAAAAAGTGCGGAATTATCGACTCAGATGCTCGATGATACGTTGTTGAATAGAAAGGAATTGTTCCTTCTCCAACTTGAGTCGTTTATTTGAGAAATTAATATCCTGTTCAGAATTTATTGGTACCAGATGCATATGTGCGTGCGGCACCTCCAGTCCCAATACACTTATTCCGCATCGGTTACAATCAAAAGCTTTTTCAATAGCATGCGCAATAGGCTTTGCGAAAAGCAGCCATTCCCGAAGAAACTCATCCGGAACATCAAAAAACCGATCAATCTCTATTTTAGGAACTATCAGTACATGGCCTTCGGCAATTGGGAAGATGTCCAAGAACGCGATAAACTGATCATTTTCATCGATTTTATACGCAGGTATCTCGCCGGCAATGATTTTCGAAAATATACTACTCATATACCTTGGTTCTGAAGTCCAACGCAAGATACATTTTCTATCGCACTTAGACTTTTCATGAGTAGGGGAATCAACAAGATCACAAAAAAATTAACACCTTCAAATGGCATAACAAACTGTCGTTCCATCTGAAGGTGTCAATAATTTATTGGAGGATCTTATATAGAAATCTCCTCGATCCGCAGTTTAAGCTTGCCTGCGGGCACTTGGATTTCTACTACTTCACCGACAACCTTACCCAATATGCCCTTGCCTATAGGAGAGGTAACTGAAATCTTACCCAATTTAAGATCAGCTTCGGATTCAGAAACTATCTGATAGACGAATGTCTTTTTATTGCCAAGGTTGGTCAGCTTCACTTTATTTAAAATAGAAACTCTACTTGTGTCCAGATCCTTGGTATCAATTACTCTTGCTGTCGCTATAGCAGCTTCCAATTGCGCTATTTTGGCCTCGTGCAACCCTTGAGCTTCTTTCGCAGCGTCGTACTCTGCATTCTCCTTTAAATCACCTTTTTCTCTTGCTTCTGCGATTTGCCTTGCAATTTCCGAACGTCCTGCTGTTTTGAGTTGAGCCAACTCTTCTTTCATCAGTTCCAATGTTTCCTTGGTAACGTAATTTACTCCAGACATACTCATAGCATTTAAAAACAAAAAAATACAACGCTTCCGGATGAACAGAAGCGTTGCAGAAATATAAAATTAACTAATAATCTTAACTACCGGCAGATTTTTTCACGCCCTGAGGGAATGCCATCCGTAATGAAATGGTATGTACCCCGTTATTCGGACGAGCAGTAGGACGGAACGCGTAGTCGATAGCTACGTTAGCTCCCTTCCCTTCATTCGCACGATACTGAACAGTGGCACCGGCGCTAAATCCGGTATAGAATGTACGACTTTCCTCCGCATTCATGATATTGTTTTCGTAGCGATATCCTGCACGCAACATAAACATCTCTTGGAAAGCGTATTCAGCACCCAATCCAATATAATCGTTATTAAAAGAGTTCGACTGAAACGCCCCCATTACGGTAGCTCTATGCTGAGGTTGAGCGTCTTCGCTAGGCAATCTGTTTTCGTCCAGGTAGAAATCATAAGCCAAACCGATATTCAAATAGGTTGGCATTTCAAATTTCTCGGTAGGAGTATTACGGCTCCCTGTGTACAAAGGATTCTCAGCAGCTTCGTAGTTAATAGCAAAACCTTGTCCGGAGAAACGCATATTAGTACCAATATTGCGAAGCGTAACACCAAAATGGAAATTATCTCTTGCACCGGTTACGTATTGTACTCCCGCTTCAAAACATGCACCGCTAGCCTTCGCGTCGCGGATCGATTGGTTTATAAAGCTTGCAGCAACACCCGCGCGAATATAATCGTTGAATTCCTTTGCAAAACCCGCCTGAATATTAAACAGCTGCGGCTTATAAGAACCAATACCACCGTCCGGATTATTATAATCAGTGATATCGATCTCGCCAAAAGTCATCGACTGGATATTAACCCCGAATACACCGAGGTCTCCAACTTTTTGTGCGAAACCCATATTGCTGATACCGACGTTACTACCGCGCAAATAAATGGTATGTGCAAATCCCGCTTCAGTACCCGGAGTGAGCGCCAATCCGGAGATATTACCCTTCATAGCTTCCAGGCCTCTTACATTAGCTGTGTTTGCACCAAATACACCATTACTAAGCCCCCATGGATTGATCATCAATTCCATAGCGCCTGCCTGCCCTGTCCGGTCCTTATTACCGGCAAAAGCCTGAACGGATAAGCCGAGAGCACAAATCGCTACGACAGCCTTGGTAGAAAAAGTATTCATAATTTGATGTAATGTTATTTTTTAATGGAGCCGGGGTAAACCGGCTCCTTTATCCAAATATTAATAGTTCGTAACGTCTATCGGGCGCATTGCTCCAAACCAACGTAATACTGTTTCACCAATACCATCTGCATTTACGTGGATCAAATACATTCCACTTGCAATTGGTAAGCCCTTAGCGTTTCTGATATCCCAATCGATATAAGAAACGTTGGGATTATCTTTCTCGATTCTGCGAATCAACGAACCATCCAGTGAATACACATTGATTGTTGCACGACGAGGCAGGTTGGTAATTCTTACGCGGGTATCCAGACGGTTGATTTCATATCCGGTATAAGCGTAGTAAGGATTAGGTACCACCTTGATTCTGTCAAGCAACTTTTGCTTGTCTTTTGCATATGGGTTTTCAGCATCATCCAAAGTGCTTGGCGCCAAATCATCTGTGCTGAATGAATACAGCGGGAGACGGTTGTTTCTTGCAGGGATTGTTGAATCCGGTGCATAAGAAGCATAAGGACGATCTACTCTTATTCTCAAGCGAGTTTCAGTTGGAATAATACCCTCTTGAATAGACTTCAGTTCAAAATTGCTATTCACCAACGGAAGTCCTACCCACATCATCATCGTTGGAATACGACGAGATGGTACGAATGGGTTGGTGCTTGAAAGCACTTGATACAACTCCTCACCCTTATCGTATTTGGTATTCAGAATATAAACATAGTGTTTACCACCGAAGATAGGCGTACCCATTTCACTCATTAAATCAGATGTCGGGTTCCAAATCATATCACCACCGTTATATCCTTTCAACCAGGAATCCTCAGAGAATGCGATATTCAAACGCATACCGGTTTCTTGGTCGATCGCATAACCCGGGAACCACGACTTACCAGTCTTGGTGTTATCATAGATCGGATTACCATTGGCATCAACTTCACCAGTCCAAGACGCGTGTCTGCGTGGAGTAAACTTAGGTGCTCCACCTTCAGCCAAAGATGGATCATCTTGCATTTCAATTACTACGCACTCAGTCCATTTCGACTTATCAGAGGTCATTACGATATCAACACTTCTAATGTTATTCAGACCACCCAAAGTAGCGGAACCGTTATAGATCACACCAAATCCGCAAGACGCTCTGTTCTCATCAGCCGCAAGTGCGTACGGTGCCCAAGTACCTTTCAACAAGCTATTGCTAGCGAACAGGTTTTCGTAGAACTGACCAACAGAGTCCATAAACATTGTTCCACCTGCTCCACCACCTGGTACACGTGTATCGTTCCAATTACATGGCGGAGGATTACCATCTTCATCATTAGACTCCATGTTCTTACCACTCCGAATCCAGTTATTATAGGCACGTCCTTCACCGTCGGGCACCCCGCTTAACCAAGTCTTACCTGGATCAGCGAATACAACTGAAGAAGTAATATAACCGTTTCTGTCTGCTTGGTTTTCACCAGGACGAACCACTTGCTTCACTGTTACAGACAAACCATATTTCTCAAGGATCTGATCATTTTCGACAGCCAGGCTACGCTCACTGTAAATAACATCAGCTCCACCATTATAAACTAATTCCCATTTAGCTGAGGTGTCGATCAAACCTCTTTCACCGTTCTCAACACCCTTAATAAACAGTTCCCATTTACCAGGTTTAACGTTAAGCGGATCAACCACCTTAACTTCAACAGGTCCCTGTCCTGCATCATAAACAGCGTGTACAGCCTGATAGTCAGGGCCGGCAAGAGCTTCTTCTTCAGAAGCTTTCGACAATTGCAATGACAACCCGCCGTTACCGATACCTTCTATTCTCTTTATGATAACACCGGTTCCGTAATCTGAATTCAATACGGTACCCATGTTTCCGTTAGCAGGATTAGGCATCGCCGCTACAACAGTCAAGTTCTCACCACCTGGAGCTTTATCCCCTTCCAGATAAGGAATATCCTGTGTATTTGCAGCAGACTCGCGAGTAGAACCATTAAAGCTTGGTACAACCTTTCCTGTAGCTGTATCTCTTATTGCAGCGAAATCGTTATATGCATAGGCAATCGCTACGAAATAATAATTACGATAGTTCACGAAACGCTTATCAGCACCGGTCGCGAAGGCGTCGAATTCAAGTGCAAAGCTATGTACCAATCCACTGTCTCTACCCTCTACTTTCACCACTGAAGTCCATGTAGAATCATTTCCTTCACCGAGATCCTCGCGAATCCAGTTACGAACTGTACCCACACCATTTCTGATATCCGTTTGGAATACTTCGATTGCTACATCAGTATTAACTTCTCCTCTTTCGTTGAAGATATCAGCAGGTTGAATCTGAGCATGCTTCAATTGGAATACTCTGTAACCTTCGAACTTGTACAACGAATCTTCAAAATTGCGAGACTTCGCTGAAGCTACACGATATCTTGCAGCAGTATCATAACCATACTTCTCTTGATAGTTATTACTACGAGGATCATCGTTCAACAGATAGAACACCAATTTGCGATCCATCTCTCTAACTACCATACGCGGAGCATCCGGTCCACGAATAACTTGGAAGTTTGACTCATACAATTCCTGCGCCAAATCAGATGCAGCGCGAATCTTAGTAAATGATGTATTAGGGCAACCACCTGCATCAGAAACCCAGATAGCGGCAATAGTAATAGTATTTTCAGCACCTGCCTCCAATTGGAAAGGACCCGAAGAGTGTACGAAACGACGGTCACCAACCAGGTTGTTACAAGCACACTCAGACCACTGAGTATTGTTGGAAGGGTCACCGGGATAAACAAACTGTGTGATCGGCCGACCTGCAGTTGTCGCTGTTGAACGAGAACCCGGTACACCGTCCCAGTCATAAGTAAAACGAAGTCCACCACGAGTAGTACCGGTCATGTAGCCATAAATATGCTGACCGTTAGACGGGTTACCAATCGGAGAGAAGTCATTATTGTAATAGTAAAAACCGGACATTCCGAGTACCTCAAAAGAGTCAGTACCATCAGATGCTGTAACTTTTCTCTTTGGACCTTCGAAGAAGTCGACACCTACCATTGGAACCTGAGTACCATAACTGTTGATCTGACCAGATCCATCAATACTGGTACCATTGTAAAGAATACCCAAACTACGGCTTGTATCACAACCGATATAGTCATCAAAAGCATAACCCAAATCCGCATCCGTCCAGGTAGCTACATAAGCACTGTCCAGAGAGAGGTTACTTCTATTAATCATTCTATAACGATAGAAGGTAGCATCGTTCAATACGTCTTTAGTAGAAAACGCGAATGCACTTGCTTGAACCTCTAAACCGATAGCTTCAGTTTGTGTCTGTTGCTTTACGTTACCACGATCATTAAAAACCCACCAAATATATTGGTCACCGGGCAGTTCCTTCTCTGCGCCTGTTGGCACCCCGGGATAATCACCCTTTCTCCAGTTATACACACCGTCACCATCAACATCCACGAATGGAGCATAAGAGCGACTACTTGTGATCAACTGGCTCAAAGCGGTACCACTGATACCCTTAGCGTCAGCGTTACCTGTTGCAGGCCACTCTTTAATCGCATCGTATCTGGTTTGACCTTCAACAGCGCCTTCTATACCACCCTCGCCTACACGATCAAACATGTCACGGAAAGAAATGATATCTGATTTATTAATTTTCCAAAATCTGTCCCATTCAGCACAAGTAGCGGCAGTTACATCATCATTATCTTCCAAAGGACCAGGCCAATAGTCGTTACCGTCCTGACGATAAGTCTGAGCGGCAACTTTAAGCTGTCCCTGAGGATCATAACCACCTACCCAAATCGAACCAGCAAACAATGAGTGTTTTCTGGAACCTTTGGGCACCTCATATCCTGCCTCGCTAATCCCGATATTCCACCACATATCACCACCTGTCATCAGACGGGCACGTACGTTATTGATATCAAGATCTATAGACGCTACCGCCGGACGGCAACTCGCAGTCGTACGAAACTTTCCATTATCATACACTGTGCGCTTGGTATTCGCCTGAATATTGGGGCGAGCTCCCGCGTCCAGACTCATGCCTGTCACTACAGCTATCAGAGCTGTAATCACTAACCGCTTATTACTACTAAATAACATGGTTTATGATCGTTATAACTTTGTTTAGAAATTGAATTGCAATCCGATAGTAATTCTCCTTGGCAAATTGTATCGGCCAGGATTATTCATAGCCAAGCTGTACAAATCCTGGAATGATTGCGCATCGGTTTGTGTACGAATAACGTTCTCACCCAATGAAGAAGTCAGGTAACCATCGTCATCAGGACGACCTGTGAAACGATATACACCGAGAACATCACGAGTATTCAACAAGTTTTGAATATAAGTGAACACGTTCAGATAGTATGGACGTCCCTGAGTAACAGTACCGTCTTCAGCTTTCTTATTGAAATTAATTGTAAAGCTCTTATCTACTTTCAAGTTCACCATATAGTGCCATGGCAAACGCGCACCGTTGATCTGTCCGATAATTACGTTTGCATTGTGTACCCCACCTTGCAATGTCTGCGGTTGCGCCAACAATGTATAAGGTTCACCACTACGTGTCTGGAACAGAAGGTTTGCACCGGCATTTTCCAAAATGCGTTTTCCTGCTACAACCGGCCCCTCGCCTTTATCATATCTATAGTCAACGTTTACGTTTAAGATATGGCGAGAATCATAATCCAGTGCGTTTGTAAACATCAGGTTAGGCAACTGTGCAGAAACCAGATATTGTAACAAACCACCCGCAGCAATCGCGCCGGTACCGCCCGAGTTACCAGAAGCAGTGCTGGAACCGGTACCATCGGCAAATTGAAGCGTATAGGCGATATGCATTGCCAAATGGTTTATTCTACGCAATTCATACTTCAGACCCAACCCCTTGGTTGTTGAGAAGTCACGGTTGCCATATGTAAAGTAGGTTTGAGGCCATGCAAATACATAAGGACGAATCTGGATCTGATCTCTACGTTCTTTATAGAAACCGTTGATGGTAATCGCAGAAAGTTCTGTCAATTTTTGTTGGAAACCAACTTCATAGTTAATAGCCTTCTCGGGTTTCAGATCCGGATTGCCGATGATATTACTTGGATTCTGAGTCAGGAAGAAGTAATCAGCAGGAGTAGCAAACGCACCTGCACCTGTCAGAACGCCATTCAAACCTGGCTTCGGACGTTGGATGATTACATCATAGTGAGCATAGAACAACGCTACATCTGTAATCGGGAATGAGAACGAAACACGAGGCATTGCATTCACCTGAGGTTTATAATCCTCGAACGAAGTATTAGGATCATAATTCTCGTCAGTGATACGTGGTCCGTTAGGATCCGACAAATAAGGCTGAGGATCGCGTCCACCTGTTGCACCTCTCAGTACATAAGGATCTGAAATTTCACGACCGTTCGCATCGTACCAAGTATCTTCTTTACGATAACCGATTACAGACGGACTAGAAGAAGCGTTATCGTTTACATAAACTGCATAATCGCTTCCGATGTTTTCAGGATGCGCACCATTATTAATTTGGTTGAGTGTACCCGGCACATCTCCGGCGTATCTTCCACCGTATAAGTTATAAGGATCTTTCAACACTTTGGTGTTATTATCAAAACGTTCTACACG
The DNA here is from genome assembly GCA_964636205.1 of uncultured Chitinophagaceae bacterium. Lineage (GTDB taxonomy): Bacteria > Bacteroidota > Bacteroidia > Chitinophagales > Chitinophagaceae > JBEBVQ01. The sequence goes on from CAZWPF010000010.1 coordinate 36,302, forward strand.
CACACCAATATTAAATCTGATATCCTTAAATGTTATGTTGTCGGAAATATAACCCGCCAAATAGTTGGGGCGATAAGCACCGATCGGACGAGTATAGTTGCCGTTTTCATCTTTAGCAGTCCAGAAATCGTTAAAGTTAACCGGACCGGTTACCATATTACCGGTATAATCATAACCGAAATAGTTAACCAAGCTTGCGCCATTATTCAACAACTCATCAGCAGTAAACATGTCCAACGAGTACATAGATGGATCATAAGCATCAGGTTGCAGATAATCGCGACCTTTTGGATCCAATCCTAATTTCTGACGCAAATTGTAATCGAAACCACCTACAGGAGCCGCGGTATCATATCTTACACGATCATAAAATACTGTATCATAAGGTCCGAAAGGAACCAGACCATCTTTGATATCCTGCTGAGAATAACGCTGACCACCAGCGATATATACTGCGCTAGAGCCTCTATCCATTTCAGAGAAAGGAACTACGCGGTGAGTCAACAATCTCATCAAACTCCACAAACCAGAACCACCGACTGCATAGAATCTCTCAGAGCGCTGTTGATAATACATACCAAATTCAATAGCATGAGTAGCGCGTTTCATTTTATAGTCAAACGATGCGTCCACGCCTAAAGAAAACTGCTCAGCCAATTGCTTGTTGAAGCTTCCTTGAGGAGTACCTACGTTAGACCATAAAGAATAAGTTGAGTTAGGTCCATCACCATTACGGAGATAAGCACCTGCACTAGCGATATTGCTCAACAAAAGTGGAGCCTCGCCGCCTAAATCATAATAAGCACTGGTATAGTTTGCCAACAATGGATTCAGTTCAGCTCTGTCGAACTTCACACCGGTTGGTTGATATCCATATAATAAGATAGCTGTTTTTCCGGTACTGTCGTCCACACCAGGAGCATATACCGGTTCAAATTCTTCAACAAACTTACCTACGTAACCATATTTAAACGGATCCATTTTGTGGTTCGGATCCTGAACACTGCTGTGATCTCTCTGATAGTCAGCCTGTACAGAGTAGAAAGCATTCTGAATAGTATTAACATCATCTATACGTTCACCATTTTCGTCAGTGGTGGCAGGCTTTTTAAAGCTTTGTGTGAAACGTAAATATCCACGACCTGTATAACTGAGTGTTTTAGAAGTAGCTTCTGGTGAAAACAGTGCGAGTGAACGACTGAAATTATATCCATTTGTATAGAAGAACGAACCACCAGCAGTAATGTTGGTACCGGGAGTCAGTTCATAATCCAATTTACCTGTCAAACTCGCACGCTGAGAAGAAGCATTGCGACGTACCTTTTCATATACCAAATCTTGTTTGGTAACGTATTCACTACGTGGAGCAAAACTTGGAACTCCGGTTACGTTAGGACGAGCAACCAGCGGATTCTTTTGCAGATCAGCCAAAACATCATCCTTCACAACCCAGTTACCTATATAAGAAGGTGAAGGATCCTTGTCGTAACGATAATCACCGGCTAAAAAGAAACCAATTACCGGCTTTTTAAAACCATGTTCATCGCGACGGCTTGCGAAAGGTCCTGAAATATTAAATGCAACTAAGTTATTATTAAATCCTTCAACTGAGTGCTCAGCAGTGATACCACCACGATAATTGCTGGAAATACCGCGAGTAGTAATATTAATTACCCCCCCGGTCGCATCACCGTACTTTGCAGAAATACCTGAAGTAATTACCTGCATTTGGTCAATTACGTCAGGAGCTTGGTTAATATATCTTGAACCGGTAACCTGAATACCATCGATAATAATCAACGTACCTTCTCCACGTGCACCGCCGATGTTTACACCACCGCCGCTTGAACGCTGGTACACACCGGTACTCATTGAAGCAAAGTCAGAAGTACTACGGGTAGGTAATACTTTAATTTGCTCACTGGTCAGAGTCGTGCTTACACCAGGCTTCCCTTTATCGATCAATGGAGGCTGATAGGTAGATACAACTACTACCGCATCCAGTTCGGTAGAAGATTTCATCTTCTTATCTACCAGAGTAGTATAACTGGGACTTACAATTACGCCATTTACTCGTTCGGGCTTCATCCCGATATACGAGATAGATACATCATACCGACCGGCTTGCAACGGCTTAACGGAGTACTTACCGTCAAAGTCCGTCACCGCACCACCTTTAGCGACGCCACCCTGCTCAACGCGGATAACAGCACCGATAATCGGCTCGTTTCTGTCATCCAGGATGGTACCGGCAATCTCACCAACCTGTGCCTGGGCAAGTACTTCTTTGTCTGCGGCGCCGATAAACAGCAGCATGAAGAATAAACAACGTAATGTACGCTTCATATTCAGATTTAATGATTTATTAACCAATTGAAGGGGTAAAGATAAAATTTCTTGTTAAAATACCACATTCAGCTCTGCAAATTTATCAGAAATATGTTTATCTCATACGTTATCCTATAAAACCAACAACTTATCTAATAAACTTTTACTCATTTTGTATATAGATTCTTCACTATATCCGGCAATATGGGGAGTCATTATGACCTGTTGCATATTTGCTAATTTCATAATGTTTTTATCCTCAATCGCGATACCGTCTCCGGGCGGCTCAGCCTCCACTACATCCAATCCGGCACCCAATATCCGGCCCTTCTCAATTCCCTCAATCACTGCTAAACTCTCTACCACGGCACCTCTTGAAGTATTTATCAAATAAAATGGGTGCTGCATCTCATTCAAAAAACGAGTGTTGAAATAATGATGAGTTTCCTCGTTGTAAGGCACATGAAAACTAATTATTTGAGCTTCCCGCTGCAACTCACTAAGTGTCGACTTGCGTACGTACGGCGGATAGTCCACCTCCTGAATATCATAGGCCATTATTCGTGTATTAAAAGCCTGCAACTTTCTGGCAAATGCACTCCCGGTATGGCCATATCCGACAATACCCACCACCTTACCTTCTAACTCCACACCGCGGTTCCGCTCCCGGTTCCACATACCCTGTTTTATCTCAGCCTGACTTTGCGCTATCCGCTTAGTCAGCGACAACAACAATCCCATCGCGTGCTCTGCAACGGCGTTAGCATTGCCGTCCGGACTACTAAAACAATGGACGCCGCGCTTAGCCGCGAATTCTGTATCAATTATCTCCATGCCCGAACCCATTCTGCCTACCCATTGTATCAATGGAGCAGCCTCCAACAATTGCCGATCCACCCGCAACCTATTGGATGTTACCAGCCCGATGCAATCCGAAATTATAGTCAAAGCATCCCCACGTACTATCCGCTCTACCGACACCACTTCATAGCCCAACGAAATAAGTCCGTCGATCAATATCGAATGTACCGGTGCCGCCACCAGCACTTTCCCTCCATGCGTCATTTTAAATGTTTTTTATAAAGCGCAACAAAGTCAGCCACGGCCAACTGCTCTGCACGTTTATCAAAAATAGAATCCGTCATTTCATCCGTTGAAAGAAATCCCTTCAAAGCATTCCTCAATGTCTTTCGTCGCTGATTAAACGCCTGCTTTACCAACCGTTTAAACGTCGCCTTATCCTCTATGTCAAATGGATTGCCAATATTTGTAAAACGGACTACGCCACTCTTAACTTTAGGAGGTGGAGTAAAGCAGTTTTCGTGAACATCAAACAAATAATCCACCTTAAAATAAGCCTGCAACAACACGCTTAAGATGCCGTACTGTTTGGTTCCCGGACCCGCTGCTATCCGCTGGGCAACCTCCTTTTGAAACATACCTATAACTTCGTCGACCTGCGACTCCCATTCTAATACCCGAAACATAATAGGCGAGGAAATATTGTAAGGGAAATTACCCACAATACTAAACCTCCCTTCAAAGGGCATCTCTGCTTTTAGTATATCCTGCAACAATACCCGTCCGGTCAACTTTGGATAAGTACGCAACAAATACTCCACCTTCTCTTGGTCAACCTCTATCGCTTTGTAGTTAACCGGAAAATCGAGCAACAACGCTGTCAGTGCACCGCCCCCAGGACCTACCTCTAACAACTGCATCCCCGGAGTTACCGTGATTTGTGCAACAATCTTCTTGCACATGTTTTCATCATGCAAAAAATGTTGACCCAGACTTTTCTTTAAAGTATATTGCATACAACCGACAAAAGTAAATGTTTCACCCAGAGCAATCCCTGTTAATTTTTAAGTTTATCAACAAGCAAACAGCCAGAGTGATGAAAAAAATACTAGTTTTTACTTCAATTACTTTTTCACTCATCTCTTGTAAAGAGGGGTGGACAGAACAACATCGGTCGGACTATCTACGCACCTGCATGGAGGATGTAGGCCGCAGCACCTTTACGGATACTGCCGATGCTGCCGCCTATTGTCACTGTTCGCTGGAAGCGATAATGAAGCGCTATCAAACTATTGCAGAATTAATCGTGAATCGTGACAGCACTGCGCTGAGAGCGGATCTCCAAAATTGTCACGACAAAGTCGCCGCCCACGAATAGTTTAACCAATTTTTTACGACAACAATTTGCGCCCGTCGCGACTCAACCTGCGTAGTAATGCACTAGCGCGATAACGATCTTCGTGATATTCCTCGTATAATCCATCGAGAATACCCAACACTCTATCCGCTCCCCATTCATCACACCATTCCAATAAACCTTTAGGATAATTTACCCCTTTGGTCATCGCCAATTCCAAATCACCCTTGGTAGCAACAGCCAGATGTAATGCATCTACAGCTTCATTGATCAACATAGCCACAATACGTTCCAAAATCTTCGTTCCCAATTCAGCGGAAACCTTTACCTCGGTGCGACCCGTTCCATCCTGATAATTATAAAATCCTCGGCCGGATTTTCTCCCCAGCCAACCGGCTTCCAGCAAACGCTTCTGAGAGAAAGAGGGTTTATAGCGAGGATCATAAAAGAAGGATTGAAACACGGTTTCCGTCACCACATAATTCACATCATGTCCGATATAATCGGTCAACTCAAACGGTCCCATTCGAAATCCGCCCATTGCCGTCATTACCTTGTCGATCTCCTCCGGCTTGGCAATTCCTTCTTCATAAATACGAATCGCCTCTCCATAAAACGGACGGGCTACGCGATTGACGATAAAACCGGGAGTGTCCTTTGCAACAACAGGTGCTTTGCCCCATTGTCTCATCAAATCTACCGCGTAGGCAACTAAGGCAGGATCTGTTTGTACCGCCGGCACGACTTCTACAAGAGCCATTAAAGGTGCCGGATTAAAAAAATGCAGTCCCATCACACGCTTCGGATCATTACAAGCGGCAGCAATTGAAGTTACAGACAGGGATGATGTATTCGTAGCCAAAATGCATTCTGCACTTACCAACTCTTCAACCTGAGCAAATACCTTCTTCTTGATGTCGAGTTGTTCCACGATCGCTTCAATTACCAAGCCACAAGCAGACAATCCTTGTATATCCGTAGTGAATGTAAAACGACCAAATACTTCAGCCACGGAATTTATCTTTCCTTTCTCCTCCAGCTTTTTCAAAATCGTTTCCAAAGATTTTGATGCTTTATCCAATGCCGATCGATTGTTATCACACAGCACCACGCTATGGCCTGCCATGGCTGCGACTTGTGCGATTCCGGAGCCCATCGCTCCCGAACCAATTACACCAACACTAAATTTATTGTCCATATTTTCTCAGCGTTAATTTTTCTAAAAAACAATTAGTCTAAACCGTCTCATTTCACCAAAAATCTAACTCACTATTGTAAAGATGTCATCGCAGTATTACTTGGTCTGCTCTCATTCCACAACCGATCCAGCGCTGTAACCACATAAGTGCATTTGCTAAAATCATTCGCACTTTCGTCCAGATAACTTTGTTCCGAAACAATTGCAAGAATATGCTCGGAACGATTGAGATTGATAGGCTCGTCACCAACAAAACGATAGACCACAAAACGTGTAGTTTCATTGGCAGGATTCGCATGTTCCCATTGCAAAAGAGTTCCCTGTGATGAGGGAATCGCCCTTAATTCCGGCGCCGCCGGCGGTATACTGTCCAACCATTTCATAGGAGGAACTAAGGCAATTGTTTTACAATAAACTCGTTGCAGACTATCGGTAATAGCTTTAGGAATTTTATCGAAACTCGAAGCACTATAAAAAGAAAATCCCGGCACTGAAGTTTGCTTGCGAATTGTGTTTACCTGTTTTAATATTTCTCGCGGACCTTGCCATGTCTGACTTGTAGCATCAACCATTCTGTACACTCCGAGTCCGTAGTACATATGCCTGTTGTAACTGTGCTGCTCCCACCAAGGCAACAGCACATCGAATGCCACCAGTTTATGTCCGTGCTCCCAATAAAGCTGCGGCATCAGATAATCGATCCAGCCTTTTTCCATCCATAAAATCACATCCGCATACAAATCATCGTAGGTGGTTTGTCCGCCCCGAGTTACCGACCCTCTTGGATCCACGCTGGAATTGCGCCAAACCCCAAACGGACTAATCCCTAATTTCACGTGAGGCTTCACCTGTTTGATATTTGTATTGAGCACGGAAATAAACAGGTTGATATTGTTTCGCCGCCAGTCATCCTTACTGCTAATACCGCCACTGTACTTTGCAAAAGTCTTATCGTCCGCGAACTCCACCTTAGCAATTCTATAGGGGTAGAAATAATCATCCAGGTGCACCGCATCGATATCGTATCTCCTTACTACATCCATGATCACACCGATAACATATTCTCTTGCTGCCGGCTGACCCGGATCGATATAGGCTTTGGTGCCGTAATTGATTATCCAGTCGGGATGTGTCTTCGTAATATGGGATTGAGGATTGGGATTTTTAGTATTGACGACCAGCGCTCGGAACGGGTTGAACCATGCATGGAACTCCATTTGCCGCTTATGCGTCTCTTCAATCATAAACTGTAATGGATCATAGAAAGGAAACGGTGGCTGACCTTGCCTACCGGTAAGATAACGACTCCATGGCTCGATCGAGGATTCGTAAAAAGCATCGCAGGCCGGTCTGATCTGAACAATCACTGCGTTACAGCCCATTGCTTTGAGTGCATCTAAACGCTTGATAAACTCTTGCTGTTGTTGCAGAGAAGGCAAACCTTGCTTAGACGGCCAGTCGATATTACCGACGGTTGCGATCCAAGCTGCCCGGAATTCATGTTTCGGAGCAGACTGTGCAAAACTTCTGCTACCAATTGCCCCTGATAATAGAAAAAATACTAAACTAATTAAATATAAGCAACGCATGGAGACAAATTCTTCTTGGGTAGGGACAAAGTTAACAGTTGATCGGGCTTTTATAAAATGGGATCATTTTTCGAATAAAACGTTAACAATCGGCTCCTCGTTAAGCTAATACAGGGATTTAATGTAATATTACCGATCATATCTACACACACAAATTAAATTATCCATGAACAAGCTGATGCAGTCAGGCATCCTGATTCTCTGTTGTTTATTATTGTATGGTTGCCCCTACCAATCTACTGTTCCCATTACCACTCCGTCGATCCCCGTCGATGAGCGTTTGCTGGGACAATGGGCATCCGATGCGCAGAGTTACAATGAATTTTACGTAAGTAAGATCGACAATTTTCACTATAAGGTGCTGCAACAGGCCATTACCGGTCAGACCAGCGTTTTCAAAGCCCATCTGTCGGAAATTAGGGGAGTTTCCTTTCTCAATCTTTATTCAGACAGCACTCAAACTTATTACCTATATCGGATAAATCTCAATGCACCGGAGGGTAGATTAACATTGCTGAATATATCAGAAAGGATTGGAGATCAATTTAATAGCTCCGCCAGTCTTCGTCAGTTCGTAGAGAAAAACATGAATCAAAAAAGCTTCTATGACAGCGAGGGTCCTGAAGATTTTATTAAGCTCCAAGCAAATAAACCGTAGTTTCGCGCAAATTTTTTAGTTATGGCTTTACAGGTCGGAATTGTCGGACTGCCCAATGTGGGAAAGTCTACCCTATTTAATGCAGTGAGTAACAATGCAAAAGCTCAGGCATCCAATTACCGTTTCTGCACCATAGAACCGAATGTTGGTCAGGTCGACGTACCCGACTCAAGATTGGATAAGCTGGCGGAACTGGTACAACCCAACAGAACTGTGCCCACTACGATAGAATTTGTGGACATTGCCGGTTTGGTGAAAGGAGCTAGCAAAGGAGAAGGACTAGGTAACAAATTTCTGGGAAATATTCGCGAAGTGGACGCAATTGTGCATGTTATTCGATGCTTCGACGATGATAATATTTTGAGAGAAGAGGGTGTAATTAATCCTGTTGGCGATAAGGAAATTATCGATACCGAGCTTCAACTTAAAGACCTCGAAAGTGTAGAGAAAAAGATTCAAAGAATAGAGAAAGTTGCTAGAACAGGCAATGATCCGAAAGCCAAGAGCATGCTCGAAACCCTGATTCGTTGTCGTGAGCATCTGAGTCAAGGTAAAAATATCCGCGGTTTGCAATTGGAAGGTGAAGAACTGGAAGCAATAGCAGACATCTTTCTGCTGACTCAGAAAAAGGTGCTTTATGTAGCGAATGTGGACGAGGCTGGTATTCATACAGGGAATAAATATTCAGAAGCGCTAACCGCGGCTGCAGCCGAAGAAAATGCCGAAGTAATCGTGATGAACAATTCGATTGAAGCGCAGATTTCGGAAATGGAAGATCCGGAGGATAAGGCATTGTTCTTGTCGGAATACGGGCTCGAAGAACCCGGATTAAACCGTCTGATCAGAGCAGCGTATAAATTGCTTGATCTCATCACTTATTTCACTGCAGGTGTACAAGAAGTGCGCGCATGGACTATCCTCCGTGGATGGAAGGCGCCTCAAGCTGCCGGTGTCATTCACAGTGATTTCGAGAAAGGATTTATCAAAGCAGAAGTAATCGCTTATGACGACTTCGTAAAATATGGTAGTGAAGCTGCTTGTCGGGAAAACGGTAAACTCAGAATCGAAGGAAAAGAGTATGTCGTGCAAGACGGAGACGTAATGCACTTCCGATTTAACGTCTAATTATTCCGAATTATCGGAAACAACCATTTCCGAAACATAATTTAGCCATGTACCTGATACATCATCAGTCTACATGGCTAATTTTTTTCTAAAATCATCAGTTGTGTAGCCGCGAAATTTATGGATCAACTGAAATTTCTTACTTTCAACACTTGAATTAGCATTTACATTCCCTCTACGGGGATAAAATAACATGGTATGAGATATGAACCAATTAATGCCCAACTTTATGTAAAGAACAGGCAGCGCTTCGTGCGCCAAATGAAACCCAATTCGATCGCTATCTTTCCCGGCAACCCGGTGTTGCCGACGAATGGAGATGCCATCTATACTTATCGCGCCAATTCAGATGTAGTCTGGCTTTCGGGCATTATTCAGGAGAAATCGATGGTGATTTTGTACCCGGACAATCCGGATAAAAATGCACGTGAAGTATTAGTATTATTGAGACCCAACGAACATCTTGAAAAATGGGAAGGACATAAACTGCGGCAGGATGAAGCCACTGCAATTTCCGGAATAACTAATGTGCAATGGCTGGACAGCATCGATGCACAGCTGCAAGTGATGATGCATCATGCCGATACCGTTTATCTCAACACCAACGAAAACGACAGATTAGATACCAGTCTTTTCCGCCCGGATCTTCTCTTTGTAAGGGATTTTATGAATCGCTATCCCTTGCATCGTTATGAGCGCGCCGCACGCTTGATTAAAGAGCTAAGGGCTATCAAAACGAAAGAAGAAGTAGAGGTAACACAAAGGGCTGTTGATATTACCGAGAAGGCTTTCCGCAGGGTAATGAAGTTTGTCAAACCCGGGGTGATGGAATATGAAATTGAAGCGGAGATCACACACGAATTCATCCGCAACCGTTCTGCCCGTCATGCTTATGACCCTATTATTGCCTCAGGTGACAGAGCCAGGGTATTGCACTACGTTGATAACAACCAGGAGTGTAAATCAGGAGAATTGTTGTTGATGGATTTTGGTGCAGAATATGGCAATTACAATGCCGATCTCACTCGTACTATACCTGTGAATGGTAAATTCACTAAACGCCAAAAAGAGGTGTATAATGCCTGTTTGGCGGTACATAATTATGCAAAGAAAATTCTAAAGCCCGGTATCAGCATCGTAGACTATACTGCAGATGTATGCAAGGAAATGGATAAGCAATTAATTAAGATCGGATTGCTGACCAAATCAGATATCAAGAACCAGGATCCGGCTAATCCTGCACACCGAAAGTATTTCTATCACGGTTTGTCACATCATTTAGGTATCGATGTGCATGATGTTGGCACCAGAGTTCTTCCTGTGAAATCCGGCATGTTATTCACTATCGAACCCGGCATTTATATCGAGGAAGAAGGGATGGGGATCCGGATCGAAAACAATGTTTGGCTGACATCGACAGGAAACAAGGATTTGTTTAAAAACATTCCAATTACCGTCGAAGAGATTGAAGCGGCTATGAAATAAAAAAAGGGAGCAATCGCTCCTTTTTTTATTTTAGAAAAAAAGAGGGGTTGAGAAAGAGAAACAGAAAGAGAAAGAGAAACAGAAAGAGAAAGAGAAACAGAAAGAGAAACAGAAAGAGAAAGAGGGTCCTGCGCGAGAAAGAGAAGAGCTAGC
>CAZWPF010000011.1:0-41416 GCA_964636205.1 uncultured Chitinophagaceae bacterium
GCCAAGCACGCAAAGGTTTAGAATATGTAGCAGCTTCTCTGCGCTCTTTGCGTGAGATAAATCGGTTCACGCAGAGGCCGCAAAGTCATTCGCAGAGCACGCAAAGGTTTAGCATATGTAGCATCTTCTCTGCGCTCTTTGCGGGAAATATGTCGGTTCACGCGAAGGCCGCAAAGTAATTCGCAGAGCACGCAAAGGTTTAGCATATGTAGCAGCTTCTCTGCGCTCTTTGCGAGATATAAAAAGGTTCACGCAGAGATCGCAAAGCTAATTCGCAGAGTACGCAATGACTTGGCATATGTATCATCTACTCTGCGCTCTTTGCGTGAAATAATCTCTGCGCTCTTTGCGGGAAATAAATCAGTTCACACAGAGGCCGCAAAGCTACCTCGCCAAGCATAACCGGTTTGAACTTAAATGAAGTTTGTAGGTACTTATAAAAAATAAGAGCGCGAAAACTGCGCCCTTATTTTTTATTCATCACAAACTAATCTGTGTTTACATATTTTATTGCCCCTCTGTATTGTGTCGGGGAGGACGAGGTCCTTTAGGTCTCGGTCTCCTGTGTTGGTGCTGAGGTCTGGATTCCCCGGTACTATTTGGTGCCGCTTGTTGCGGATTTTGTTGGTTTTTGGGGGGCTGCTGACCAGATTGCTGGTGTTGCGGTTTGGGAGGCCTGGGTGACTGCTGTGGGCGTTGCGACTTAACAGGTTGCGCCTTTACCGGCTGCTCCTTACCGCGGGGCTGCTGTGGACGATTAGATTTTCGTGGCGGTCCAGCAGGAGCGGTGAGCGATGGTTTCTCATTATTCCCCTGAGGACGGCCTTTAGGGGCACCCTTACGTTTTTTGCTTGAGCGCTCTAATGCCTTCAAACTGATCTGTCCTACATCGTTCACAAACCCAACATCTACCTTGATACCTTTCTTCTCCGTATCAACATCCAGTTCCACCGCTTGAAGTTCTTCCGGACGAACACCCTTCTTATTTAGTTCCAGAATTTCCTTAACCCGGTCGATCGTTAAGGGATACTGCTTATTACTATCCGAAAAGCTATACCACATCAGACTTTTGAAGATGTCTCTTTTTTGGAGATATGCTGTGCCTTTGGCTGTCTGAATCGACTCAGCATTATCGGGAAATACCCTCAATGCATCCATATAAGTGTCCAGTTCGTAGTTCAAACAACATTTAAGTCGTCCGCACTGACCGGAAAGTTTTGCCTGATTGATTGATAAATTCTGGTAACGTGCAGCAGAGGTATTTACAGATTTGAAATCTGTGAGCCATGTACTGCAGCATAATTCTCGACCGCAAGAACCAATACCGCCCACCTTTCCACTTTCTTGCCGAGCACCAATCTGACGCATTTCTACCTTCACCCTAAACTCTGCCGCCAATACCTTGATCAATTCCCTAAAATCTACCCGCTGGTCAGCCGTATAGTAAAACGTAGCCTTTTTGCCATCCGCCTGTACTTCAACTTCACAAACCTTCATCTCCAAATTCAGTTGCTTGGCAATGGCACGACTACGAACCATAATTTCCTGTTCCCGACTTTTTTGAAACTCCCACTGCTGCAAATCTTCCTCAGTAGCCGGTCGCAAAACACGCTTTAACGCCGGACTGTCCTCTACGCCATATTTTTTCATTTGGAGTTTTACCAACTCACCCGTCAGACTAACCTGACCCACATCAAAACCACCCACACCTTCAACGGCGATCATGTCGCCTTTCTCGAATATATAATTAGTGTTATTTCGGAAAAAGTCCTTTCGGCTGCCCCTGTTAAACGAAATCTCAATTATAGGAAATGGTTTCAAACCATCGTATAAAGGAATGGTACTCAGCCAGTCAAAAACATTCATACGGTTACAGCCACCCGAACTACATCCGCCATTGCTTTGGCAACCAGCGGGCTTACCATTGCCGCCTGTGCCACAATTGCCACATCCCATCAGAAAAATTTATATAGACAGCTAGCAGGTTTTCAGGAGAAATCGAAATTTCTCTTTGTCCAAAAACCGCCGCCGATTGTGAACAATAAATAACTTAACTGGCGAATTTACAATAAAATATTTATCCTTCGACCTCGGCGAGTTCTTTTTCCAAAGCCAACATTTCTTCAAACATTTGGTCAAACTGCTGCGATTGCTTATTCAGTTTTTCCTCTAATGACTTGAAATCATTGTTGAGTGAAATGTATTTGTCTTTATCCGAATAAATCTCCGGATCTGCCAATGATGTGGTGATCGCGGCCATTTTGCTATTCAAAAATTCCAGCTCTTCTTCCAGTTTGGTAAAAGCTTTCTTTTTTTCCTGATATGCTTTTTTCAGCTGGTTAATCTTCGCTCGTTCTTCGTTGGTAGGAGCGTTTTTGGGCTTCGGACTTTCTTTTTTGACTTCTTTAACTGGTTGTGTCTGTGCTTGTTGCGCTCTGGCTGCCTTTTCTTGCTTGTACAACACCCATTCCTCATACGGACCGTTGAAGATCTTGATCTGACCGTCTTCAATTTCCCAAATTTTATTGGCGACCTGACTAATAAAGTGACGGTCGTGGGAAACGAGGATCACTGTGCCGGTATATCGATCCAGTGCCTCAATAAGCATTTCTACCGACTGCATATCCAAGTGGTTGGTCGGTTCATCAAGCAATAAGAAGTTCGCTCTTGCCGCTATAACCTTGGCTAATGCCACTCTGGCTTTTTCACCTCCGGATAATACCTTGATTTTTTTGAATACATCATCACCGCTAAACAGGAAGCAGCCCAGAAGTTGCCTCAACTCCAGCTCGGTCTTACCTGATCCCGATCGGGCTAGTTCTTCCAAAATTTCCACTTCCACGTCCAAAGCCTCCAACTGGTGCTGTGCGTAAAAGCTTTGTACTACATTATGGCCTTCTTGTCTTACGCCTCCATGGGGTTCTCTTCCGGCAATAATTCTCAAAAGGGTAGATTTACCCTTACCGTTGGCACCGATGAGCGCTATTTTATCACCCCGGTTGATTTCCGCATCTGCATTATTGAGAATATTTATATCCCCGAATTGTTTGAAAATCCCTTTTAATACGGAAATAATTTTACCCGGTTGCACACCCACATCGAAATTGATATTCATTAAAGGCACAGATGCGTCAGGGGCTTCAATTCTATCTAATTTATCCAGCCTTTTTAATGCACTCTGAGCCTGTGCCGCCTTTGTGGCCTTCGCCCTGAATCTTTCGATAAATCTTTCTTGTTGACGGATATAATCCTGTTGATTCTCATAAGCCCGCTGCTGCAATTCCATTCTTTCTTCTTTTTCTTTCAAGAAGAATGAATAATTGCCCGAGTAGGAGTGCAGGGTTCGCTGCCAGACCTCCACGATATCGGTAACCATCCTGTCTAAGAAGTACCGATCGTGAGATACAATTACCACACTCCCACGGTAGCCTTGCAGATAACGTTCGAGCCATTCAATCGAGGGTAAGTCCAAGTGGTTGGTCGGTTCGTCGAGTAACAACAGTGCCGGAGCTTGTAGCATCATCTTCGCTAGTAGTACCCGCATTCTCCATCCCCCGCTGAATTCATTGTAGGGGCGGCGCAGGTCGGCCGTAGAAAACCCAAGCCCTTCCAACACCTCGGCAGTCCGATGTTCCATCTCATACCCACCCGCTAGTTCGAATTCGTGCAGCGCATGACTGTATTGATCGAGCAATTCCGGATCTTCGGGTTTGGATTCTAGTTCTTGTAAGAGACGCTCCATGGTAACTTCGAGCTGACTTGCTTTTTCGAAAGCCTGCATTGCTACCTGGAGAATATTATCGGAAGACGAAAAGCTGAGGAGATCCTGATTGAAAAATCCTATGGTTAGGTCGCGAGGTTTGTTGATCGTGCCTGAATCAGGACGGTAAGCGCCGGATATGAGACGCAATAGGGTAGATTTACCCGCACCGTTACTACCCACGAGTCCGATCCGCGAACCCCAATTTATCTGCCAATTAGCGTTTTCGAGAATGATTCTCGAGCCAAAAGAGAATGAAATATTTTGTAATGAAATAAGCATAAGTTCACAAAATTATAGTGCCGACGATTAACTTTCGTCGCTACCTTTGTCAGAAGTACCTCATATAAAATACCTCCGGGAGGCAAACTTATCCCTTTTTCAGGGATTGACGGTGATTGTGTTGAGTGATTTATGAGGAATTCAATCTGGACGCTATGGTGCTTATATATACCCAGGGAATTCGGACTGTTTTTTCCGTTTTATTATTAGGTTGGATTTTAATCGGCTGCAGGGGTGTACAACCCGGTAACATTGCAGTGGACACTGCCAATCGACCAGATAATATCGTTGCTATGGATAGTCTTACGGCAGTGCATACCCTGCACCTGATGGATGGATATTTTGGATTGAAGGAGGCACTGACTGAAGATCGGGCGGACTCTGCTGCTTTTTGGTCAAAAATTATGCTTCGTGTGGTCGACCAGATAAAGGGGCAGGAATCGGCTGAGGAACTTCAGGATTTATTCACTCCACTGCAGGTGACATTACAAAGATTGGCGGAAGTGGAGGATAGGAGTTGTGAAGTACAGCGTTTGTTTTTTGATACTATTTCAGGCTACATTGCTAACATCATTGAGTTGGTACCTTTTCCGGAAGGGCAGGTTTACCAACAATATTGCCCAATGGCTTTTAATGACCGGGGCGCGTACTGGTTGAGTCGGGAAGAAAACGTTAAAAATCCGTATTTCGGGAAGAAAATGCTCGAATGTGGGGAGGTCGTGAGGAGGATTCAATAATATTTAACAAATTATAAATATATAATTTCCTTTTTTTGGCTGCAGTTGTCATTTTACGTACATTTATTAGTCAATTGCAGTTGATCTCGATCTTTATGAAGCATTTTATTCAGGTGTTGTTGTTCTTAGGCTTTGTAACCGGAATTTATTCCTGCAACACGACCAAGCAGCAATCCCACAAGCAAAACATTACAGATATTCATGGGAAACGGTGGATACTGGCTCGCTTTACCGATACGGTAGTTAATAAGCCGGAGAAGCCTATTTATCTCTTGTTTGAAAAGGACAGTTTACGGGTGACTGGTTTTTCCGGCTGCAATGGATTGCGGGGTACCTATCAAATCAAGGGTGAAATTATGGAGTTCGGACCGGTAGTATCGACTAAAATGTGGTGTAATCATGCAGCTACAGAGGCTTATTTTTTAAGAACTCTGGAGCAGACAACGTCTTATCATGCGACCGACGACACTCTATTTTTATTGCTTGAAGATTATATCCTGGCAAGCTTTTATCCCGATCCTATTCCTTAGGTATTGTTTTTTCTTCTGTATTTTTTTTACTCTTCCTGATTCTATTTTGGAATTTCCCGAATGAGAATTTCTTGAGATAGCGTTTTTCCGGTTCGCCAATTAAGAATCCATAAGGTTGGGTTTCGGGGGTTGCATCAAATAGCACTTTTAATGTAGCAATCATAGGAAGAGCCAATATTAAACCCGCCATTCCGAAAAGGATGCCGCCCAGAATGATGGCGATAATTGACATCAGCGGATTGATACTTACCTTACTCCCTACAATATTTGGTGTGATAATGTTTGCTTCTAAAAATTGTACAACTTGAAACCAAACGATAACACCTACTGCATACCAATAACTATCTTTTGTCGCTAACGCAAAAATGGCCGGGAGAATGGAGCCAATAGCTATGCCGATATAAGGAAGCAACATCAATAGCGAGGCTAGTGTTCCGAAAAACCATGCATATTCTACTCCCATCAACCACAGTCCGACACTATTCAGGATCGCGACAATGGCCATAACTGTTAGTAAACCCAGCAAATAGCTTTGCACCACATCATAGATTTTTTGTAGGGTAGCTGCTACTTTTTCCTTTGGAGTGCTCCTAAAAGCTTTAAAGAAGAAAGCCCTAAAAAAATCCCTATAATAAAGTAAGAAGAAGCTAAAGATCGGCACCAGTACAGCGCTTCCTAAAATCCCCCCGATTGATCCGAATGCCGCAGCAAGGTAGGTGCCGGCATTTGAAAGCCATTCGTTTCCTTGCTTATTCAGGCGATCCATTTGTTCTGTCGGTCGAATGCCAAATTGTTCGTTGATCCATTCCTGGATCGTCTCAAATATGGAAATAAATTTACCGGTGAGATTGGTGCCATTGGAGCCAATGGAAATTACCTGATACACTATGAACCAGAGTATGCCACAAATTACCAAAGCTCCAAAAATTACCGCCAAAATAGCCGCAAGCGCTTTCCCCATTCGCGATCGTTCCAGAAAACGCGCAACCGGAAATAAAATAATTGCTCTTATCATTGCCGCCGGACATTTGTATCGAATTTGTAATACATAGAGCAGGGCAATGATGAGCGAGATGGAAATCAAAATAGCTGCAAGTCTTACAGACTGTTCATGCTTTGGGGGTATGGCACTCATAGGAATAGTAAGTTTGGATAGTCCCGCAATCGACAAAAAAGAGCCTCTTTCAGTTGCTAACTATCAGTATTTTAGAAATGCAATAAAACTTGTGCCATTAATCCTTATTCCCAATGGAATTGGATTTCCTGAACTAAGTCAGGATGGAGGCTCAATGCTACAGGGCATGTACGTGCCGCATTTTCCAAAGCCTTTCTTTGTCGGTCGTCATATTGCTTATCGGAGGGGAAATAAAGATCTACTTTAACGGTACCGATCCTTCTTGGCGGTGGGGTCATGATTTTTACAACTTCAAATCGAGTGCCTTCGATATCGATTTCATGGGTTCTCGCATAAATACCCATGATGGTAGCCATACAAGATGCCAGTGCAGTTGCTACCAGGTCGGTGGGCGAAAATCGTGCACCCATACCCTGATTATCCACAGGAGCATCGGTTTCTATGACTGTTCCTGATTGGATATGTTTAGCTTCGGTCCTCAGATCTCCTTTATAGGTTACTGTTGCGGTCATCGATTGAAATTTTTGTAAATTTACATGGAATAAATAATTGGGGAGCGGCTTATTATAAGGTTTCAGGAACCAATATTAGGTTTTATATTTAGCGAAATTCAGAAATTAATGCGCGGTATCTGGTTTGGGTTAATCATATTCTTGTCTACTTCCGGGATTTCGGAAGCTCAGCAAGTGATAAATGCTTCGCAGGATTCCATTCAGCCGATCCGTCCTGCAGTTCGTCCGCCTCTGGTTAAAAAGCCTAAACCTATCCGCACCGAATTTAGTGGAGGTATCAGGCTCAATACCAATGGTTGGAGTCTGTTTGCCGAGAAAGGCTGGGTTCGATCGGCCGGAGCTAAGGAAGGCGATCTTTTCTATAACCTAAGGATGGCGCAGATAGAATTTAGTGAGATAAAGCATCCTAAGGAAATCAAGCAGACCAATGATGAACAGCAGGGGCTCCAGCCCGGAGAACCGGTTCGTCCCTTTATCTTGGGTAAAGTCAATAATTTCTATAGCCTGAAATTTAGTTATGGCTTTCGGAAAATGATTGCCGGCAAGCCCGAACCCGGGAATGTATCGGTGCATTGGTTTTTGATGGGCGGACCTGTAGTCGGTTTGTTGAAGCCCTACTATGTAGATGCTTTGGTGCCAATTGGTGGCGGTATGGGCAGAAGGGATGTGATCAAATATTCTGATTCCAATGCTCGTTCTTTTTTAAATGAGCGATTGGTAATGGGAAGCGCCGGATTTAGCAAAGGACTTAATGAAATAAAATTGGTTCCCGGATTGCAGTTTCGGACCGGATTGCATTTTGATTTCGCTCCTGGCAAGAAAACTGTATTGGCTATAAATCTTGGAGTCAATGCAGAATTATATACAAAAAAGATTGAGATCATGGCTCGTCAGAACCATTATCCCTATAACGTAAATCTATTTGCCGGTTTCCAATTTGGCAAACGTTGGTGATAGACGTAATTTGCAGCGTCATGCAGGAACTACCAGTCATAAACAATATAGAGCAGAACGAGAATACTACCCGGGTCAAAAAACCAAATTGGCTTAGGGTGAAATTGCCCGTAGGTGAAAATTACCGTCATGTCCGTTCGCTCGTTGATACACACAAGTTGCACACGATTTGCGAAAGTGGTAACTGTCCCAACATGGGGGAATGTTGGGGGGAAGGTACCGCTACCTTTATGATTCTCGGTAATATTTGCACCCGCTCATGCGGATTTTGTGCAGTAGCAACCGGTAGACCAGATCCGGTGGATTGGGACGAGCCACAGCGGGTCGCAGAAGCTATTTATCTGATGAAGGTAAAGCATGCGGTGATTACCTCTGTAGATCGCGACGAACTGAAAGATGGGGGATCGACCATTTGGGCGAACACAGTGAAGGCTGTTCGTGCACTAAATCCGGATACTACATTGGAAACTCTGATTCCTGATTTTAAAGGGGACTGGGATAATCTCCAAAGAATAATTGATGTGGCGCCCGAGGTGGTTTCTCACAACCTAGAAACAGTGGAACGTTTGACGCGCAAGGTGAGAATTCAAGCTAAATATCATCGCAGCCTAGAGGTAATTCGCAGACTAAAAGACGGGGGCATGCGCACCAAAAGCGGTATCATGTTGGGCCTGGGCGAGACCAAAGAAGAAGTATTGCAATCTTTGCAGGATTTGGCCGACAATGGTTGCGACGTAGTTACTTTAGGACAGTATTTACAACCTACTCCAAAGCATCTTCCGGTGGTGAGATTTGTTCATCCCGATGAATTTGCATATTTTAGAGAGAAGGGATATGAAATGGGCTTGGATTATGTGGAAAGCGGACCTTTGGTGAGATCATCTTATCATAGCGAGAAGCACGTTATCCCGGGTGAAGGAAGAAGAGTGTGGCAACAGCAGACAATTAAATAACCCATTATACTGTATGAAAATTCGTATCGAATCCCCCGACTTCAAAGCGAGTCCATCGCTTAAATCTTTTATTACCGACAAAGTCGGCAAATTGGAAAGGTTTTACAAAGACATCCAGGAAGTAGAGGTTACATTGATCCAGGAGGCGAAAAAAACTAAGGATGTAATTGTCTGCACACTCAATATCCGAGTACCGGGTAAAGACGAGTATGTTAAAGCTAATTCAGAGATTTTTGAAGATGCCATTCTGAAATCTATCGATGCAGGAAAACGTCGTCTACAAACTCGCAAGACCCAACTCGCGCTTGCAAAAAAGAAAGCTAGTCCGAACAGAACTAAAACTACAGTGAAGGCGACCGCCACAACTGCAAAGAATAAAAAGAAATCTGATAACGCTTAATCGGCTTCCTCAATAAAGTAGGAAATCGAAATGTATTAGTTGAAATAGGCTCCTCTGTCATTCTATGGAAGAGGAGCCTATTGTTACTTTAAACATCCGGTTGGATCTGAAAAACGAATATTTTTTAAGGGCTGGAGGTAAGGATAATAATTAACCCGACTTCAATACTTTTTTCACTAAAGGCGCCAGTCTTTCTGCCCAAACAGTATATTCTAAAGCCGACGGGTGCAAATTGTCAGGCGCAAGATAACCGATTGTAGCAGCATTTTTCCGAGTACTATCAGTGATGTTCAGGAAATTAGCACCTGCACTTTTAGCTTCCACTTCACAAATCTGATTGAAACGGTCTATCTCTTTAGCAACCTGTGCAGGATCTCTTCCTTCAGCTGTGGCAAAGGGCGTAACACCCCAATCAGGAATGGATACCACAAATACCCGTTCCGGCCGCCCTTTTGCAAAATTGATTGCCTGTTGCAGCAAATCGATAAATTCCGTTTTAAACTCTTCATCCGACCGGCCGCGGTATTGGTTGTTGACGCCTATAAGCAGACTGACAAACGAGAAGCTGTCTGTGATATTATGTTCACGAATGGCAGCTGCTAGCTCATCGGTGGTCCAACCCGTTTGCGCAATGATCACAGGAGCAGCGGTTTCAATTTGTTGCTCATTTAACAGATTAACCAACTGATTGGGAAAGTTTTCTTCCATTCGAACTTGTTCGCCGATGGTATAGGAGTCGCCTAAAGCCAGGTATGTGTACATGTGGGTCGGATTAGCTGTAAATTGAATAGGGTTATTACTGAATAAAGATGGTTTTTATGTTGACGAATTCGCGGATACCAAAAAGCCCCAGCTCTCTACCGTAACCGCTTTGCTTGATGCCCCCAAAGGGGAGCCGAGGGTCGGAATGAACAAATTCATTCACAAAACAACTGCCTGCTTCCAGCTCAAAAGCTGCGATTGCTTCTGCCTTTTTCCTGTTTTTTGAAAAAATTCCGGCACCGAGTCCGTAAACAGTATCATTCGCAATCCTGATCGCGTCCTTTTCATTTTTGGCTTTGATAATGGATGCAACCGGTCCGAACAATTCTTCGTCATAGGCCGGCATGCCCGGAACAACATTGGCCAAAACCGTGGGAGGGTAGTAAGCTCCCTCACCTTCGGGAATATAGCCCCCACAAAGAAGTTGGGCACCCATTGCGATGCTCTTTTCAACTTGCTCATGCAGTTGAGTCCTTAGGTCTGTTCGCGCCAGCGGACCAATCTTATGTTGAGGATCCATGGGGTCTCCAAAACTTGCGGCCTCCATCTGCCGGGTAAACCGAGTTAGAAATTCTTTATATACTGGCGGCACAACGATGAATCGTTTTGCTGCTACGCAGCTCTGACCGTTGTTAACCAGACGCCCTGCAACCAGGATATCTACCGCCTTTTCGAGATCGGCATCATCTAAAATAATATAGGGGTCACTTCCTCCAAGCTCCAAAACTTGTTTCTTAAGATGGCCACCTGCAACGGAAGCGATCTTTTTACCGGCTTCGGTGCTGCCCGTAAAGGTAACTGCTGCAATTTCCGGAGCGGCTATTACGGCCGACATAGCAGAGGATGGAGCAACAATTGTCTGTAATAAGCCTGCAGGAGCTCCCGCTGTTTTAATGATTTTCTCTATGGCCAATGCGCAGCCGGTAACATTGGAAGCATGCTTCAAAACCATGGTATTGCCCCCCATGAGAATAGGTCCCATAGCTCTGAATACTTGCCAATAGGGGAAATTCCAAGGCATTATTGCCAGCACCACCCCCAGCGGCTGATAACTTACATAGCTCTTTCTGGCTTCAGTTTCTACCAACTCGTTTTTTAAGAAGGAAGCACCGTGTTTGGCATAATATTCCAGATTATACGCACATTTTTCTACCTCTTTTCTACTTTGTTCAATTGGTTTACCCATTTCTATGGTGGCCAGTTTAGCCAACCGCTCCCGATCCTTACGCAACTGTGCGGCGATGCTTTTCAATACATTGGCTCGATCGCGGAGCGAAGTCGTACGCCAGGTTTTGAACGATTTTTCAGCTTTCTTCAAAATTCCCTGAACCTTATTTTCGTCAAAAGGTTGATAATGAGCAATTGTTTTGCCCGTAGCCGGATTTATCGAAAGAATTTCTTGTGCCATCTGCATAATTAAGGATAAAATTAAAGATTAACGCCGGTACAAACTGATTATTAGTTTTGTGCCACCACATTTTTTAAATTAATTTGCCGGCGCTCAAAGATTCGAGCGCGGTCTGGACCACAAGGTCTCTCATTCTTATTTGATCATCTGAGAATAATAAAAATACCTTAAAAATATTATGACAATCGAAAAGATAAAGTTTGGAACTGATGGATGGCGAGCCATTATTGCTCAGGAATTTACAGTATATAATGTAGCCCGTGTGGCTCAGGGGCAGGCTCAATGGTTATTGCAACATTTTGAAAAGCCCGTAGTAGTGGTTGGTCATGATTGTAGATTTGGCGGAGCAATGTTTGCTGAAGTAGTGGCAAAGGTGTTGTGCGCTAATGGAATCAAAGTATTATTGGCTAAGGGTTTTATCAGTACGCCAATGATTTCTTTAGGTGTATTACAACATAATGCCAGTCAGGGTGTTGTCATCACCGCATCTCATAATCCTCCATCTTACAATGGATATAAATTGAAAGGCGCCCATGGCGGACCTTCCAGTCCGGCTGATATCGCTGCTGTGGAGGCTTTGATACCTGATTCGGTAACTATTCCGTCCGAGGGACTCGATCATTGGCAGCAGCAAGGATTGATGGAATATGTCGCTTTAGAAGATGCCTATGTTGCGTATCTGCAAGAGAAATTTGATTTTGAAGCATTGAATAATTCTCCATTCAAGTTGGCTTATGATGCCATGTTTGGGGCGGGACAAAATGTGGTTCGGAGATTATTGCCTTCTGCCGTATTGCTCAGATGTGAGCATAACCCCGGATTTCAGGGTCAGGCCCCTGAGCCATTGGATAAGAACCTCCAAGAGTTGTCGGCCACGATTCGGGACACTCCCGAACTGAAAATTGGATTGGCGACAGACGGAGATGCAGATAGAATCGGATTGTATGATGAAGATGGAAATTTTGTTGATGCGCATCATATTATTCTGTTGCTGGTGCATTATCTGCATAAGTATAAAAATATGACCGGTCAGGTGGCCGTCGCGTTTTCAGTTACCGATCGTGTAAAGAGATTGTGTGAGGCATATGGCTTGCCTGTTACCGTAACACCCATTGGATTTAAGTACATCAGTGAGATAATGACCCAAGAAGATGTTTTGGCAGGAGGTGAAGAGAGTGGTGGAATTGCGGTTAAGGGACATATACCTGAGCGCGATGGTATTTACGACGGACTTGCATTGTATGAATTCATGACAATGACCGGAAAAACCCTGAAAGAGCTGTGTGAAGAGGTATATGAAGTGGTAGGTCGATTCGTGTATGAAAGAGATGATCTGCATATAGAGAATGAAAAGAAAAATTCGATCATTCAGAAGGCTTTGGCGAATGAATACCCGGCATTTGGAAAATATACATTCAATCGGATTGAAACGATTGATGGAGTAAAATACCATTTGGACAACGGTGGATGGATTATGTTGAGGGCATCAGGTACAGAACCGTTGTTGCGTGTTTACGCTGAGGGCAATTCTAAGGAGGAAACCCGGGATATCCTCGAAGATGTGAAGGCAACTATTTTAGCTTAATCGGAAGGTGCAGCCGGTCTTATACTTGAGGGGAGACCGGCGGCATTCATCTCTATAATATTGAACTCATGCGGATTATATCATATAACGTCAACGGTATTCGGAGCGCCATTAAAAAGGGATTTGTGGAATGGCTGACTACGGATCCTGCTGATATCATTTGTCTTCAAGAGGTGAAGGCTGAAAAAAATCAGGTAGATACTGCAGCGATTGAGGCATTGGGTTATGAAATCTACTGGTATAATGCGGAAAAGAAGGGATATAGTGGAGTAGCTATATTAACCCGGATTACCCCTGATCAGGTATTTTATGGTAACGGCATCATGCAGAGTGATGCGGAGGGAAGAGTTATTCGTGCTGATTTCGGAGATATCAGCGTTATCAATGCTTATTTTCCCAGTGGAACCAGCGGTGAGTTGAGACAAGCATATAAGTATCAGTGGTTGGATGAGTTTATGGATTATTTGCAGACGCTTCGTAAGGATCGTCCTAAGCTAGTAATTTGTGGTGATTATAATATAGCACATCAGGCGATTGATATTCATAATCCTACGGGAAATAAAAAGAGTAGTGGATTCTTGCCTGAGGAGCGAGCGTGGATGGATCGTTTTTTCGAAGCAGGTTATATTGATACGTTCCGTTTTTTCAATTCAGAACCGGGACATTATACCTGGTGGAGTCAGCGATTTCCAAGTGTTAGATTAGAAAATAAGGGCTGGCGGATAGATTATATTAGTGTTTCTGAGCCTTTGAGGAATTCGTTGCGTTCAGCAGCAATATATCCTGATGTGAAACATTCTGACCACTGTCCGATTTACCTAGAAATTGAATCGATTATGTAGGGGCGTACTGCAGTACGCCCCTCTTTCGTACAGCAGTACGCCCCTCTTTCGTACAGCAGTACGCCCCTTTTTCGTACAGCAGTACGCCCCTCTTTCGTACTGCAGTACGCCCCCCTTGCGCATTGCAGTGCACCCCTATTAGTATTGCGGCAATCGCAGAAAAACAAGCCTCACAATAAATAATTGTTGGTTGTTCACTATGTCTTAATTTTACTAATTAATAAAATACCCATTTTACCCATTTTCTGAGATTCATTCTACCTGCAACAATCTGTTGATCATGCCGGACACATCCAATAAGGACAAATTGGAGCGATTTAAGCAAAGAGCTTATATTATAATTTATGGCGTGAATACAAAGGCCGGAAAGGCTTTTGATATCATACTGTTAGTTGCTATCCTTCTAAGTGTTTTTACTATCATGTTAGAAACGGTAGAAGGTGTGGATATCCGCTTCCACAAGGAACTACATATTTTAGAATGGATGTTTACCATCCTGTTTTCATTAGAATATGCGATGCGGATATTCGTAAGTAAGAAACCTCTGAAGTATATAATAAGTTTTTATGGTATCATCGATTTGCTCTCGATATTGCCCATGTTCCTGTCCGTCTTCATCAAGGGCAGTCATATTCTGAGTAGTTTGAGAATCTTGAGATTATTGCGTCTATTCCGCGTCTTTAGATTGATTGAATTTATAGAGGAATCAACGCGTCTGAAGGTAGCATTAATGGCCAGCAGGGCTAAGATTTTGGTTTTCCTTTATACGGTATCCGTGATTGCGGTATTGATCGGTACTGTTATGTATTATATTGAAGGGCCTGAGAATGGATTTACCAGTATCCCCAAAAGTATCTATTATACGATTGTTACGTTAACTACCGTGGGATACGGGGATATGGTTCCGGGAACCCCATTGGGGCAATTCTTATCAATGGTATTGATGATAATGGGTTATGGTATCATCGCTGTTCCTACAGGGATTGTAGGTGTGCAATTTGCACGTGAGGTAGGACGCACTCACCATCATGGTCGGGAACATAGAAGCATTGATACTAATATTCCCAACAGCCTGGTTTGTGCACATTGCAATCGGGAGGGGCATCGGCCCGATGCGACTTTTTGTGACAGATGTGGCCATGATTTACATGCCTGAGTCTAAATTCTTCTTTTGGCTTTGGTGAATGAATTAACTTTACAAAATGAGTAGCTTTTTTAGAAAATTACTCCGTCCCTGGGATTTTCTGACATCAGGTATGGGTTCCGGAGTTCTGCTTTTGCTTTGCGTTTTCATCTCAATGACAGTTGCGAATACCTCGTTAGGTCCTGCTTTTCAAAATCTTTTAGACAGTTCAATCGGTTTTAGTAATTCTTGGCTGGATCTGGAATATTCCGTGGGTATCTGGATCAACGATGGACTAATGGCTATTTTTTTCCTGCTGGTGGGTTTGGAAATCAAGCGCGAATTGCTATCGGGCGAACTTTCCTCTCCCCAAAGAGCCGCGCTGCCGGCTTTCGCCGCTTTGGGCGGGGTGATAGTGCCGGCGACGATATTTAAATTGTTTAATAGTGGGTTACCTACCGCTGGTGGATGGGGTATTCCTATGGCCACAGATATCGCCTTTGCTTTGGCTATCGTGAGTATGTTGGGGAAGAAAGTACCAATCTCTTTAAAGATTTTTCTTGCTGCACTCGCAATTGTAGACGATTTAATGGCTATTCTGGTGATAGCGATCTTTTACAGCGGAGATTTGCATACAGATTACCTGATGTATGCGGGAATTGCCACCGCAGTACTGGTTATTTGTAATAAAATGCGAGTGACTCAAACTTGGATTTATCTGGTAGTGGGTGTCCTCATCTGGTATTTTATCCATCACTCGGGTATTCACGCCACCATTGCAGGGGTAATCACAGCTATGACCATTCCTGCATTTAAAAAGAATGATGTCAGTCCGCTAGAATCTTTAGAACATATCTTAAGTAAACCGGTGAACTTACTGATTATGCCACTGTTTGCACTGGCTAATACCAATATCGCCTTTGTTCCGGGTATGACAGATGGTTTATTCGAACCATTGGGGATGGGTATAATCTTCGGGTTGGTGATTGGTAAACCGGTGGGAATAATGCTCTTTTCTTGGTTGTCGATTAGAATGGGATTGGCCGCGATGCCGGCGAAGGCGGGGTGGAGTCAGATGTTCGGAGTAGGGATGCTGGCCGGGATTGGCTTTACCATGTCTATATTTATTTCAGTACTTTCATTCGGTGGAAAGGATTTGATGCTGGCTGAGGCAAAGTTCTCTGTGTTAATGGCGTCTACAGTTGCGGCAATTTTGGGTGCAATGTTTTGTACATTCATTTATAATAGGCAGATGAGAAAGGCTATTTAACCAATAAATAAACAGTAACTGATGCAAAAACATATTCTGGTACCGGTCGATTTTTCGGTTAATGCATTGAATGTTGCCATTTTCGCTCAGACACTGGCAACTCATTTTAATTATGAGGTGCGCCTTCTGCACGTATACAAGCATTTTCAGTCGGGCTTTCAGAGCGCAGCGGAAAACAGAAGTAGTGAGACCGATGCAATTTGCGAAGCAACCGGGTTGATGGAACAGTTTCTGAAACAGTTGGAAGAAAGGACCGGGGCTCGTCCCCAGTATGAGATGCACTCGGGTGGTTTGACCGAATCCATTGCTAATTATTGTGAGGAGAATGATCCTATTCTGATAGTCATGGGAACGAAAGGTGCCACCGGAATGAAATACGTTATGCTGGGTAGTCAGACATTTGAAGTTACTCGAATGACTCCGAAACCGCTCCTGATTGTACCTGAAAATATCTTGGATTTTAAGCTGAAAAACGCCGGATTGTTAAGTGATTTACGTTTGGAAGATCAATATAGTTTGAACGCGTTCCTGTCCATTTTCGGTCGTGAAATACAAATGAAGCTAATTCATTTGTCCCGCCATGAATCGAATATCAGTGAGGAATTAAGGCAAAAAGTGGAGGAACATACACATGCTCTTGGCTTTTCAGCAGGTGTTCCGAATAAATTAGTCGGACTGGCAGTTGGGGGTGGAGTAGGTCTTGCGAGGGTAATAGTTTCTGAACAACTGGATATGTTGGTCATCACTATTAGAGAAAAATCCCTGTTCGAACGTTTGCTCAACAGGAGCTTTTCGAAATCCGTTATTCACCATCCGGATGTGCCGGTTCTGATCGTCAGAACTCCTACAGCATAGCGAGGCAAATTATTTCAAATACTTTAGAACCCCAACGATAGTTGTTTTAAGCACACAACGGCGGTCGAAACTGTACTGCCTTAAGTATTGTTGGCGGTGTTTCTAGTCTGGCCGTTCATAAATTTTATGAAGATCATTGATCCTATGACATAGAGAATGGAATCGATCCAATCTGCTTTGAACGAGGGATTGAGTTTAGGGAACAAGATTTCAGCAAGGATAATCGTGATCAAACAATAACCCCAAACATGTGTTATCGGCAGGACATAATTGCGATTGCTTTTCAACCACCAGCGCCTTTCCCAAAGGACTAAGCTCAGAAGGATAGGCATGAACAACAAAGGGTCAAGGTAGTTGTCAAGTAAAGAGATCCGAATGCTTAAATATATTTCTACGAATTGATGTAATAGAAAGACTGTGGTGAAAATCCAAAATAAGCGGATCCTATACATTTATAGAACTGCAACAAAGGTGAACACAAGTACGATTAGTGCGATCGGTGAAAGTAATAGCACCAGTAGGAACACCGGAATTTTAAGTAAGATTAAAATACCTTGAAGCCAAATCGGATGATCGGGGTTTGGTTTCATCCAAGCTAAAAAGCCTTTTGCCCGCTCTATAATTAGTGCTCTGATTTCCTCATTGAAGGAAGGATCTTCAGAACTGGATTGGTTGCTCATTGTTATTAAGGAAAACTTGAGAATTGCGATAATAAGACATTTATTTCATCTAAAACGCTAATGTTGGATCGCAATTGGGGTTTGGCTTATCGTTTTGACGGAACGAGAGGAAATCCCCGCGTCCAATCTTGAAGCTAGAATTATGTGGATTTTGCCTTAATTCGCCGAGTACGCAATTAGGTAATATGTAGTAGCTACTCTGCATTCTTTGCGAGGTATAGATCAGTTCACGCGGAGGCCGCAAAGCCAATTCGCAGAGTACGCGATGAGGTAGTATGTAGTAGTTTCTCTGCGTTCTTTGCGAGAAACAAATCAGTTCACGCGGAGGCTACAAAGCTTATTCGCCGAGTGCGCGATGAGATAGTAAGTAGTGGCTACTCTGCGCTCTTTGGGTGAGACAATCTTTGCGCTCTTAGCGTGAAATAAATAACGCTTCGCTTTTTGTGTGAAATAAAATTAATATTAAATTGCTTCAATATGTCCCTAAAAAAATTACCTCGTCATCAGGTACTGACTTATTTGCAGATTTTGCTGGCACTGGTTTTGACCGGTGCCGGAGTAGTTCTTATCCTATTTCGAACTGCTAATCCGAACCAAAATATTAATAGTATTTGGGTGTATGGATTGATCGGAACGGGATTAGTCATTTTAGGGCCAAAGGTGTTGAATTTCGGAGGCAGACGAAGATATAACAAGATGATGGGCGAATACTACCAATGGGTTGAGAATTTAAAGAATAAGGGGGAGCGAATCGAGGTGGACCTGATGGAATGCGAAATACGCAGAAATGATTACACACAGGAAAGTGAAATTTATCAGGGACACTCTTGGCAGGTTCAGGCAGGTAACGCTTTGTCAAACCCCGCACATGTTACGGAACTGACTCATGTTAACCAGGCAGTCATTGTGTTTCAACCAGAACGTGAAGATCTACTGCAAGCCTATTACAGTCCTCTTATTGGGTTAGATCAGGCCAGTCTGATGATGAAACTATACCAACATCCCAAGACCTACCTATATATCGACAAGAAAGATAATACCAACTATTTTTTCGACTTCGATTTTTTAAATTACTGATTCCGTAACCAGTAATAAAAAAGTTGTAGAAACGCAATAAACCTTTGCATCTCTACAACCTCTATCTTTTAATATCTAATTAGTTGGCAACCTCTCCGGCGTTCTGATTTTGCTGCACAAACTCCATCGCCTTAGTCACCAAATTCTTAGAACCAATGAAGATGGGGCAGCGCTCATGCAATTCCGTAGGACGAATACTCAGGATAGTATCCTGTCCGTTTGTCGCCATACCACCCGCAGCTTCTACCAACAAAGCCATGGGATTACATTCGTACTGCAAACGCAGTTTACCTTTAGGATTCTTTTTATCTGCCGGATACATGAAAATGCCGCCTTTGATAAGCGTACGGTGCATATCTGCTACCATCGACCCGATATATCGGTGAGCGTAAGGACGATTTTCTTCCTTGCAAGCTTCCATACAATGATCGATAAATGATTTGACACCATCTTCGAGCTTGCATGTATTGCCCTGATTGATAGAATAAATTTTTCCGTTTTCAGGACATCTCATATTAGGATGAGACAGACAGAATTCACCTATTGAAGGCTCCAGTGTGAATCCGTTCACACCCAGTCGGGTCGCATAAACCATCATCGTACTGGAACCGTAAATGACATAACCGGCAGCCATTTGCATATGACCGGGTTGCAAAAAGTCGGCCTCGGTGCAAGGTTTGCCCAATTCACTCACTCTGCGATAGATCGAGAAAATAGTCCCGATCGGTGCATTCACATCAATATTTGAGGAACCATCAAGCGGGTCGAATAACACAACATATTTCGAGTTTACGGAGAAGGGATCATCGAATGAAACAAACTCATCATTTTCCTCAGAAGCAATACCGGCACAATCAGTACTGTTTTTCAAAACGCTGATCAACATTTCATTGGCATAAACATCCAACTTCATTTGTTCTTCACCTTGCACATTGGTAGCTCCGTACTGACCTAGAATGTCGACCAGACCGGCCTTTAACACTTGCTTGTTAATCAGTTTACAAGCCAGACCAATATCCCTTAACAAGGCAGATAATTCGCCGGTAGCCTGTGGAAATTTTCTGGTTTCCTGAATAGTGAACTCATCAAGAGTGATCAGTTTACGCTGAGTCATGATCGTTTGTCGGTTTTAATGCTTTATATGTTGTGAAAAATATGCTTTATATCAAATTTGCGCAATATGTACAGGGCATATTCCGCAAATGTACACAATAACCTGTTAACGAATTTTTTCGCATTGTGCGATATAGCACTAAATTTGCGTTGCTGTGGATGAGGAGCTTTGTATTTTTACTAACTCAGAAATAGCATTTTTCGTTCACCGATTAAAACGCGTGGTTGTCCGATATGGTTCAATACTATAAAAATATAAACCGACAAACGCTGGAGATCACGCAAGCAGAGGGAGCTAATTGGATTAATGTAACTCCTCCGTTTCAGGAGAATGAAATTGACAATCTCTCCAGTTCGCTTAATATTCCGCGTGACTTCCTTACCGATACCCTCGATATTGAGGAAAGGGCTCGTTATGAGATGGAAGACGGCGTGAAGTTGATTATTCTGAAAACTCCGGTCGAAAATAAATCGCTGAACGAAAGTGATGCAGACTATGTCACAATTCCCATTTCTATCATTATTACTGAACGGAATCAGGTGGTGACGGTAAACTCATTCGAGAATGTAGCCATTCGCCGATTTCTGACCACCTTCGCGAAGCGCCATCCGGAACGCCCCAATATGATGGTGCTAAAGATTTTTGAAAAAGTGGTGATGGATTTTATGGAGGTGTTGAAGGAAATTAATCATCGCAGGAATATTCTGGAGCAGAAATTATACGATGCCAATCGTAATGAGGAACTGCTTTATCTGATGCGCGTTCAAAAGAGTCTGGTGTATTTTGTTACAGCTCTGCGCTCCAACGAACTGCTGCTGATGAAAATGGAGAGGACCAACTTCCTGAACTGTGACGAAGAAGAGCGGGAAGTGCTTTCGGATCTGATTATCGAATTCTCGCAGGCGCTTGAAATGGCCGATACCTACACCAATATCCTTAGTTCGACTATGGATGCTTTCGCCAGTATTATCAATAATAATATGAACCTGGTGATGAAACGGCTCACCAGTATTACAATCCTGATTTCACTACCAACGCTGATAGCCAGCTTTTTCGGAATGAATGTGGCCGTACCGTTCGAGCATGAGATGCGGGGATTTTTTTTCGCAATCATTCTGTCTATTTGTACCGGGGTGTTTACCATGCTTTATTTCAATAAGAAACGTTGGTTTTAACAAGTTTCTGAAATACAATCGATTACAAATCCTATTGATTATATTTGTCTCCGACGCAGTCAACGGAATTATTTTTGCATAGCTCTAAATGATGTAAAACTCATTTTTATGAAAAAAGCAATTCTGTCATTATTCTGTGTGGGTCTTTTTTCAGGAGCCCATTTTAGTGCCATGGCACAGGTAGAGAAGTCGTTTTATAAAACGCCTTATAAGAGTCGAAACAACGGCACATTCGACAGATCTTCAAATATTATCTCGCTGGGATATGGTTTCGGTTATGCCAACTATATGGCTCCGGGATGGGGCGGCTGGGGCAATGATCGCTTTAGCTACGGTCCCGCATATTTGAAATACGAACATGGTATCATCGATGAAATCGGTATCGGCGTCTATGCCGGTTTGGCTGGATATAGAGTGAAGCACGGTCCCGGCAATCGCTTTGTCGATAAGGCCTCCACATTTGGTAGTGGGGTATTGGGTTATTACCACTTCAACAAGATTATTCCGGTACGTGGCTTAGACGTATATGCTGGGATGGGTATCGGTTTTACCAATACAAATTATATGTACGATGGCGGTCGTCCGAGAAGAGGGGATTACACTGATTTCAGAGTGATCGGTGTTTTCAAAGGAGGTGTTCGTTACTATTTCACTCCGGGTTTCGGCGTATATGCTGAGGGCGGATATGATGATATGAGTAGCGTTAATTTGGGCTTGTCCTTTAGATTCTAGTAAAATTTTTCTTTCCTGCTATCCCGCGCAAAGCAATCCGTTGCTCGCGCGGGATTTTTTTGTTTTTCTCGCAGGGCGTTTCAACAGGTGGGGGTGCGCTATTTTTTACTCCCGAGTAGCTTCAACTTTCGATTATCGTCTAGATTTTAATCTGTTTTATTTTTTATGCGAATCTGTGCAAGACTGACGATAACTTACATAGGATTCTTTATTTTTAGTACATGGCAGAAAGGTTTAATGTCCGCGTATACGGTATTTGGTTGAATCAAAATAAGGTTTTAGTGACTGAAGAATGGATCTACGGAAAGCAGTATCGGAAATTTCCGGGTGGCGGACTGGAATTTGGTGAAGGAACAAAGGCTTGTTTGAAGAGAGAATGGATGGAAGAGCTAGGTACAGAAATAGAGGTAGGCGCACATTTTTACACTACTGATTTTTTTCAACCTTCGTTCTTCGACAATTCACAGGTGATCAGCATTTATTATTTCGTGACACCTAAATCAGACTCTGTCGAACCCGAAATGCTGATTAAAGACGCTTCTCTTAGATGGCTCGACCTGTTTGCAATTGATGAAACCACTTTTCCTCTGCCGATAGATGCACACGTTGGTCAAATGCTTCGCGCTATGGCGCAGAACGCAATGTTATAACTGTTTTCTATTATCAATAAATCTGACTTGCTTTCTGCTTTCAGGAGGGAATTGCATTTTTCTGATTTCAGTGCCGGAATGGAAATGAAGTAGCGGAACTACCCTCAGACGCGATTGTAAAAGCGGTTTGATTATTCTTTCGCATTCGTCAACAGTCAGGTCTGTATAAATATGTAGTTTCAGTTCGTCGGTATCTAAAGTACCGCTAAACACTTCCACTACATATTCCCTGATTTGTGGAATATTATTGAGGATATCAAATACAGCAGGCGGATACAGGGTAGTGCCTTTGTATTTAATCATCTGTTGCTTCCTGCCCAGAATCGGACCGAGTCGTTTGGATTGACGACCACAAACGCAACGCGATTGATAGATCGCAGCAATGTCTCCGGTACGATATCTCAACAAAGGCATTCCTGTAATACCCAAAGTAGTTACGGTTACCTCACCATATGCTCCCTCCGGTACGGGATTGCCTGCATCGTCCAGAATCTCAGTAATGATCAGATCTGGTTGCTCATGCCCACCCATCCCCGCGCTACATTCCGTGAATGCGGTTTGCATTTCAGTTGATGCATAGGTATTGTATAGTTGGATAGGCCAATTATCAGCGATCGTGCGCCCTAATGTATTTAAAGTTAAATCGGACAAACGCAAACTTTCGCCGATGCAAATCGCTTTTTTAACCGGGGTATCTGCCAGATTAATGCCATGGTTCCTGGCGTATTCTATCAGTTTTATTAGAAAGGAAGGCACTGCAACCAGACTGGTGGTTTGATACCGCTGCATTACATCCCATTGCATCGTCGGCAGACCCGGTCCGGTGCGGATCAAGCTCGCGCCCAACTCGCGAATACCCGAATAATAAGCGATCCCCGCCATAAACTGACGGTCGAGGGTGAGCATCAATTGATAAATATCCTCAGGGCACCCATCTGCAATAAGGAACGACTGCTTTTCATTGTATGCTAAACGTTGTAAATCAGATTCTGTGAGGGCAATCATAACAGGTCGACCCAATGTGCCCGAAGTGGCTGTATATTCCTTGACTTCAGAAAGGGGCACACAGAGAAAATCATCATTATTCTCCTGCATATCCGATTTGTTCGTGGTAGGCAGCAAGAATAGTTCTTCAATTGTTTTTATCCTATTAATCTCCACCTGATGCATACGAAACATTCGCTGATAGAATGGTGATCGAGCAGCCAAATAAATTAATAAATGCTGTAATGCCGTATGTTGATAAGCCCTTTGACGATCCAAAGGCTCAAATGCTAATTCGGGTGAATAGGTCAAGGGTAACACTTTAATATATCAAAAGACAAAGGTAATATTAAACAAACACCCTTGGTTTTCAGAACCATTTTTAGTCGTTATCAAGTAATTATTTTTAAAATTAATCCGATTGTTTTATATATTTGAGAGTGTACAATGGGTTCGCTAATTAAATATATAATGCTACTGGTATTGTGGCTGTTTCTGCCATTAGCGTCCGTATTTGCAACGCACGCTGCTGGTGGGGAACTTTTGTACGAGCGGGTACCGGGAACTCCCAATACTTACAGGTTTATTTTTAAATTTTACAGGGATTGTTCCCCGCGGACTGCGGCAGAGCCTGTAAATGTCAAGATGTGCTATGCCAATCAGTGCGGTGTCTCTAATCGTTCATTGATTTTAAATAAGTGGACAGGACTGTTGCCCAATGGAAAGCCCAACGGCTCGCAAGTGGAAACCAGTTGTATGGCCGTTCCCACAACTTGCGTCGGCGGCACACTGGTTGGATATCAGGAATGGTGGTATACGGCTGATTTAGTCATTACAGATGTTTGTGATAACTGGAAATTCTGGGTGTCGATCTCGGCTCGTAACAACGCTATCACCAATCTTAACTTGCCCGGAAATCAGCAGATTTATATCGAGGCCATGTTGAACAATTCGGTTGCTGTAGATAATAATTCTCCTTATTTCCATACTCCGCCGATTCCTTATTGTTGTGTGGGCTTTCCTTATAATTATGATAATGGAGCAATCGATCCGGATGGGGACTCTCTGGTTTTTGAATCTATCCGCCCGCGAACCGGATCTCCCAATAATACCAGTTGTGTGGACGCCCCAGCAGATATCGCGTATACCAATGCACAATTCAATCCGATCGACAATCCTTTTGCTACAGGCAATACTTTTAGGGTAGATGCGGCAACCGGACTTGTCTCATTTACACCGACCATACAGCAGGTGGTGGTGGTAACTGTCAAGGTCAGTGAGTACCGTAACGGGAAACTAATTGGTTATGTAATCCGAGATTTACAAATTGTAGTGAGTGCGTGTTCCTCTCCTCTGACAGAACTAGACATAGACTCAGCATCAATAGTGGGTGGGATTTATGGAAACAACGGACTTGAAGTTAAGAGTTGTGTGGGGCGGGAACTAAGATTCTGTTTTGATATAACGGCACCGGCGCCTTCCGCCTCGCTGATTGTTACCGATGATCATCTGATCTCGCTGCTAGGTGCATCTGTTTCCTATACTAATCTACGCACTGATTCGGTAAGAGGATGTGTGGTTTGGCCTTTGCTTCCCGGCAGCGGCGGCTTGTATCATCTCAATGTGTATGTGCGGGATTCAGGTTGTTTGCCTCCGGGATTCATTCCTTCAGTCAGCTATACCATTCCTATTAATATAGCTCCCAATCCTCAGGTGTTTCATACTACCGTAAAAACCATCTGTGACGGGACCTCCTATATGGGTTATTCATCTCCCGGCACATACCTCGATACCTTCGTGAGCAGTTGGGGTTGCGATAGTATTCATACGCTTGAGTTATCGTTGGCTCCTATATATGTTCATAATGTCACGGACACCATTTGTTCTCATGCTTTGCCCTATCAGTTTGGTACCCAACAATTGAGTGGGGGTGGGGTCTATACTGAATTGTTTGTCTCGTCCGAAGGATGTGACAGTACCGTGATTCTTAATCTCGCTATAAAGTTGCCCACAGATTCGACCATAACCAAAAGCATTTGTCCCGGTGAAAGTTTCGAGGGTTATTCTTCGCCCGGTATCTATCAGGATAAATATGTTAATGCCATAGGTTGCGACAGTATTCGTACTATTCGATTGAGTTGGTATCCTAATCAAGATTCCGTGATTCAGCGGGAAATATGCTATGATGAATCCTTTCTCGGCTATCTGCAGTCGGGAATTTATCGAGACACATTTACCGATCGATTTGGTTGTGATAGCGTGCGGATATTGCATCTTATGGTTCATCCTTTGCAGGTAGAAAAGATACACCATACGATTTGTCCGGGCGATAATTACCTGGGTTATACTGCTGCGGGTCTGTATATCGACACTTTGGTCAGTCATTTCGGTTGCGATAGTGTGCGCATTCTTCAATTGGATCTAAGTCCGGTGCTTTACGACACCATAGAAGCAATTGTATGTTATGGAGAAAGTTTTGCGGGGTATAATCAAACCGGGGTATATGTCGATACCTTTATTTCGGGATATAATTGTGATAGTATCCGGACGCTCTATCTTACAGTCCGAGCGCTCCCAGACACAACGATAGTTACAGAAATATGTGAGGGTGATTCATTTTTCGGATATGATCAATCCGGAAGTTATATCGACACACTAGTGGCTCATACCGGCTGTGACAGTATTCGTAGGTTTCAATTAACAGTACATCCGGTATATCGAAGAGATACGGTAGTATATGTGTGTGAAGGGGATCAGTACTATACCGGTGGTAATTGGCAGTCAAAACCGGGTATTTATAGAGATCTCTATGCAACAAACATGGGTTGTGATTCATTATGGGTGACTGATCTCAGGACGACCGCTCCGGTGAAGCCTGACCTAGGTGGTGATCGGGAGATTTGTGCGGGTGAATCTGCAAAACTGAGTCCGGGGAGATTTAATTTTTACCAATGGAATACAGGTGCAACATCTCCGGAAATTGTGGCTGCCGAGACGGGGAATTATAGTGTACTTGTATATGACATCCCCGGATGCAGTGGTACTGATTCGATATTTGTCCTGGTAAGAGATTTGCCCCCAGTGACTTTTGTAAGTCGACCCATAGATTTATGTATGGGTGAAGAGTTTTTGCTGGAGGCAAGTGGCGCCCGTGATTATTTATGGTTAAGGAATGGACAAAGTGAAGAAAAATCAACGAGTATCTGGTTGCGACCCACGAATGCCGATCCGGAATTTATTCGACTAGTTGGTATGGATCAATATGGTTGTGTTTCTGAAGATACTTTGACGATCCTACCTCAAAATTGTTGTCAACTTGATTTTATACCTACGGCCTTTACTCCAAATGGGGACGGGTTGAATGATCGGTTTAAAGTGTTTTTCTCAGGATTTTTCAAAGAATACCAACTCATTATAGTGGATCGATGGGGGAATGTGGTCTTTGAATCGAATGATGTCAACCAAACCTGGGATGGTAATCGGAGTCAGATGCCCGTCTCTACCGGAGTGTATTTCTATTTGTTGCGCGTGCGTTGTTACGATGAGCAAGATATCATCAGGAAGGGCGATGTAACTGTTGTCAGATAGCTATGCTCCTAATATGGGGTGATTAATGCTAACTTTGACTGTAATATGAGCACATTATTCATCAAGAATATGGTTTGCAACCGCTGTATACTGGTGGTCGAACAAACTATTCGGAGAATGGGCTGGGGTGTGGATGCCATTAGTCTCGGTGAGGTAACGCTCGATCGGGAATTAAAAGAGACGGAACGTGCTTTATTAGGAGAGGAATTAAACAAATTTGGCTTTGAGTTGATCGGCACCCGTCAGGGTAGAATCATTGAGCAGATTAAAACAATAATTATCGATTTGGTGCATCATCAGGAAGGCGGCACCAAGCATAACTTATCTGAAATAATATCGGGAAAACTAAACGCTGATTACAGTTACCTTTCTAATCTGTTTTCTAAGGTAGAGGGTATCACCATAGAGAAATATTTTATTGCACAGCGGATTGAAAAGGTGAAGGAGTTGTTGGTTTATGGTGAACTTACGCTTTCGGAGATCGCAGACCGGTTGGATTATTCCAGTGTGGCTTATCTGAGTAATCAATTTAAAAAATGGACTGGTTTAACACCGACTCATTTTAAGAAAATTGGTGAGGAAAAACGAAAGCCATTGGATGAGGTTTGAGTTGAATACTCATTTTTAGTCCGACAATCCTCATCATTCACTGATGCTGTCGATACTACCAAAAAGCTTACAATTTTAATCCAAAATACTGTAACGATTCCCGATGAATATTCGGGAACTTTGGGTGTTTGCTTATTTAAGCAGGAGGAGTAATATGGGGCAGACGAAGAATCAGGATTATGTTTATTTGCCTTTGGAAGGGGTGCACAGCGAGCATTGTGCGCAAATAATTACCAAGGGATTGTCAGATATAAAGGGATTGGAGTCCACCAGGGTGGAACTGAACAACAATCGGGTGGTAACTAAGGCCGCCAATCAAGCTGCTGTACAAGCCGCCATTCAGAAGATCAGGGATTTGGGATACGATGTGCCTACGAAAAAAGATACCATTCCGGTTCTGGGGATGAGTTGTGCCTCCTGTGCAAATGCCGCGGAGCAAGCCGTAAAGCGCCAATCCGGTGTATTAGATGCGCAGGTCAATTTCGCGACCGGCAATCTCACTGTTTCTTATGTTTCCGGCGAAACGAGTCTTTCGCAACTCCGTTCTGTGGTGCAAGCTGCCGGTTACGATTTATTGATTGCTAATGAGCAGGAAACGAGAGATAGTTTGGAGACTTTGCAAAATGAGAATTATCAGAAATTAAAGAACCGAACCGTTGCTGCCATTCTCTTGTCGATTCCGGTATTTGTGATCGGTATGTTTATGCCGGATATTCCGTTTGCAGAGGAAATAATGTGGTTGTTCACTACACCTGTTGTGTTGTGGTTTGGGAGGGATTTCTTTATCAAGGCATGGAAGCAAGCTCGCCATCGATCGGCAAATATGGATACGCTCGTAGCGTTGAGCACTGGAATTGCATACATCTTCAGTGTCTTCAATATGCTGTTTGAGGGGTTTTGGCATCATAGAGGATTGGAAGCGCATGTTTATTTTGAAGCAGCATCAGTCATCATCGCCTTTATTTTATTGGGTAGAATGTTGGAGGAGCGTGCTAAAGGCAACACTTCGGCGGCAATTAAGAAATTGATGGGAATGCAGCCAATTTCCGTTACCAAACTTCAGTCGGATGGCTCATTTTTAGAAATTCCTGTTTCATTGGTGGAGGTAGGAGATATTCTACTGGTCAGACCCGGAGAACAAATTCCGGTAGATGGCAAGCTGGTTGCTGGACAGTCTTATGTAGATGAAAGCATGCTTACCGGAGAACCCATACCTGTATTGAAAGCAGAGGGACAGCCGGTTTATGCGGGCACTTTCAATCAAAAGGGCAGTTTCAATTTTAAGGCAGTCAAGGTGGGGCAAGACACCATGCTTGCCCGGATCATAAAGACTGTTCAGGATGCACAGGGTAGCAAGGCGCCGGTGCAGCGGCTGGTAGATAAAATCGCAGGCATTTTCGTGCCGGTAGTACTGGTGGTGTCTGTTTTGACATTTATACTTTGGGCGTTATTGGGTGGAAACGACGCGGTTGTGCACGGATTGATGGCTGCCGTTACCGTCCTCGTTATTGCCTGTCCTTGTGCGCTCGGACTGGCAACACCGACTGCTATAATGGTTGGGGTAGGCCGGGGGGCTGAACAAGGAATTCTGATCAAGGATGCCGAAAGCTTGGAGTTGGCGCGGAAGGTGCAGGTTGTAGTTTTGGATAAGACGGGAACGATTACAGAGGGTAAGCCGGAATTGATAGACGCCGAGTGGTTGGATGTCAATAAGGAGTTGAAAAGCGTTTTGGTAGCCATGGAAAGGCAGTCGGAACACCCTCTGGCAGCTGCTATTTTGGCGTATTATAGCGATGTGGAACCTATTTCCGTTTCATCATTTACGGCCGTTACAGGAAAAGGCGTTATGGCAGTTTTTGAGGGAATAAAGTATTATATCGGGAGTCCTAATTATTTAAAATCAGAACGAATCCCGATCGAGCCTCGCTTGCAGTCGAGAATTGAAGAATGGTTGAGACAATCCTACACAGTTATTTGTTTTGCTGATCAGGAGCGCACTCTGGCGGGGTTTGCTATTGCCGACAAGATCAAGTCAACCTCTGCAGAGGCTATTCAAAAGCTTCAGCAGATGGGGATAGAAGTATTTATGCTGACCGGAGATAATGAGTCCACAGCAAGGTCGATAGCAGCGGCAGTTGGCATACAACAGGTAAAAGCAGAAGTGTTGCCTGAGGAAAAAGCTTCGTTTGTTTCAAAATTACAACAGCAGGGCAAGGTTGTGGCTATGGTCGGAGATGGCATTAATGATAGCACGGCATTGGCTACTGCCGATGTGAGTATTGCTATGGGAAAAGGAAGTGATATTGCTATGGATGTGGCTCGAATGACCATAATTTCATCTGATTTGAATAAAATTCCGGCAGCAATCCGATTATCTCGACAAACGGTAGTTACCATCCGGCAAAATCTGTTCTGGGCATTTATTTACAATTTGATTGGAATACCAATAGCCGCTGGCTTATTGTACCCAATCAACGGCTTTTTGTTGAATCCGATGATTGCCGGAGCTGCAATGGCTTTAAGTAGCGTCAGCGTAGTGGCAAATAGTTTACGACTGAGGTGGAAGCAATAAACATAATTCGATATTATCAAGAAATTTTCAAAGAAAAATTGAGTACAAATGGCAGTAAAAGAATTGAAATTTAAGACGAATATTAATTGCGGTGGCTGTATCGCTTCAGTTACACCGCATTTGAATAAGGCAGAGAATATTGCAGAATGGCAGGTAGATTTAGAGAATCCGGATAAAATATTGACCGTGCGAGGAAAGGAATTGACGCCGGAACAGGTGAAGGAGATCGTGGAGCAAGCGGGTTTTAAAATTGAACAAACAGCGTAAATAGGGGAGGAATTAGGGTTTCGATGCAGATGTATTCCTTTGGGAAGTCAGGATAAAAAATTGATTTTCCGTTAAGTATTGACTGCAAAAAAAATCGTATCTTCCGAAAATGAAGATATGGACACGTTCCGGACTGTTTTTATCAGCGGGATTGATATTAGGCGTCGGACTCACTGTTTTGTTTTCATTTGATCGGGATAAATCTCCCGAACTTGCGGAAGTAAAAGAGGAAGGTCGGCTTTTATATAAATGGTATGTGCCTGAGACACCCCGCGAGATAAGTTTTGCGGGTGAAAAAGTACCCTTGGACCGACCGGATGTTCGCGAGCAATTGGAACGTGAACTATTGGGGAACTATTATGGACATACCAATATGCTCTATGTATTGCGACAGGTTCCCCGGTATTTTCCCATGATCGAGGCCAAACTACGTGAGTATGGAATTCCGGAAGATTTCAAATACTTATGTGTTGCGGAAAGCTCACTTATAAATCAGACCTCCCGTGCCGGAGCAGTAGGTTTTTGGCAGTTTATGAAGGATACCGCACCAAGGTACGGACTGGAAGTAAACGACGAGGTGGATGAGCGCTATCATGTGCTAAAATCTACTGAGGCAGCGTGTAAATATTTGAAAGAGGCGAAGGATAAATTTGGTACTTGGACTGCTGCGGCGGCTTCTTACAATTGTGGTCAGGCGGGTTATGAACGAAGGGCTAGCTTTCAACAGACCCAATATTATTATGATTTGATGCTGCCTGAGGAGACAATGCGATATGTGTTTAGAATATTGGCGTTGAAGCACTTGATACAAGCAGGAGAA
Source organism: uncultured Chitinophagaceae bacterium (assembly GCA_964636205.1). Taxonomy (GTDB): domain Bacteria; phylum Bacteroidota; class Bacteroidia; order Chitinophagales; family Chitinophagaceae; genus JBEBVQ01. Next base: position 31,377 of record CAZWPF010000011.1, read on the forward strand.
AAAGTTGGGTATATGATGCCGGAAAAGGATGCGTATAAACCCTTTAAGACCAGAAAACTCATAGTGACCGCTTCGGTTCCTGATTTAGCTCAATTTGCGATTGATAATGGCGTCACCTACAGGACATTGAAGCTATATAATCCATGGTTGCGTGCGCAAAAACTTACGGTTAAACCGGGTAAAACCTATGAAATTGAATTACCTGTGCGCAAGTAAACTGTTTTATAATTTCTATAGTGATATAGGTTTTCTGATCTGCCCTGAACCGACTATCTTTGCAAGTCATAGAATTTATTGATATTATGCAGCAGGAGGCTCCCGGAATTCAACAAGATCGATTGTCATTCGATGAATTTAAGTCGGAAGTACTACAAGATTATCATCTCGCTGTGGCGAGTCGTGAAGCCAGTCTGATCGGCCGCCGTGAGGTACTTACCGGTAAAGCTAAATTTGGCATATTCGGCGATGGTAAAGAATTGGCGCAAATTGCTGTGGCCAAGAGTATGCAACCGGGTGATATTCGTAGTGGATATTATCGCGATCAGACGCTGATGTTTGCGACCGGCATGAGTAATATTAAACAGTTTTTCGCTCAATTATATGCCACTCCGGACATTAATGAGGAACCCTCCAGTGGGGGCAGAATGATGAACGGTCACTATGGTACCCGTTGGTTGAATGAGGACGGAGAGTGGATTGATTTAACCAAGGCACCACATTCTTCCAGTGATATTTCACCCACGGCCGGACAAATGGTGAGAGCGCTAGGTCTTGCCTTTGCTTCAAAATGTTATCGTAATATTTCCGAGCTCAAACAGGGGTTTGAGAAATTTACCAAAAACGGGAACGAGGTTGTTTTTTGTACCATTGGCGATGCTTCAACGTCAGAAGGACTGTTTTGGGAAACCGTAAATGCTGCAGGAGTTTTGAAAGTGCCCTTAGCAGTATTCGTTTGGGATGATGGATACGGAATCTCAGTCCCCAGAAAATATCAGACTACCAAAAACTCCATATCTCAGGCTTTATCGGGCATGCAATGGGATGAAAAGACCGGCGGCGTGCATATATACACTGCCAAGGGCTGGGATTATGCAGAGTTGGTATCGGTGGTTCAAAAAGGAATTGCGAAAGTTAGGGAAACTCATATCCCGGCTATTTTTCATATACAAGAAGTGACCCAGCCTCAGGGGCACTCTACATCCGGTTCGCATGAGCGGTATAAGAGTGCAGAGCGTCTGGAGTGGGAGAAGGAGTTCGACTGTATCTCTAAGATGCGGGAGTTTATTATTGCTAACGCAATTGCGGGAGAAGAAGAATTGGGAGAGATTGAGGAAAAGGCTAAATCTGAAGCAAGGGAGGCGAAGCAATTGGCCTGGGATTCGTTTATCGGTCCGATTAGAGAGATGGTCAGCAAGACAGTCACATTATGCAACCAAATCGTATTTGAAGGGGGGGCACAAGCACCGGCGATTGCAGATTTGGTGCAAAAGCTAAGTGCGATCCGGGAGCCGATTCGTAAGGATGTGTTGCAGACGATTGGTCGGGTGCTACATCTGGTTGAAGGCAACAGCGAGGCAGTTAGGAATTTGCGTAATTATTACAATATCATTAAGGCTGAAGCCCGTGAGCAATTCAATTCACATCTTCATTCACAGTCCAGAAAGAATGCTCTGTTGGTTCCGGAAGTCCCCGCTGAATTCCGTGACGACAGTCCGGTAATCAATGGATACGAAATCCTGAACCATTATTTTGACATCACCTTCGCTAACAATCCGGCGGTTGTGGCCTTTGGAGAAGACGTGGGAAAGATCGGAGATGTGAATCAGGGATTTGCCGGACTGCAAGAGAAGTACGGTGAGGGAAGAATTTTTGATACCGGAATTCGGGAGGCTTCGATTGTGGGACAGGGTGCCGGAATGGCGATGAGAGGTTTGAGGCCGATAGCAGAAATTCAATATTTAGATTATCTGTTGTATGGATTGCAACCGTTAAGTGATGATGTGGCTACGTTGCATTATCGTACTCGCGGTGGACAAAAATGTCCTTTGATTATTCGTACCCGTGGTCATAGATTAGAAGGAATCTGGCACAGTGGTTCACCAATCGGGATGATTTTGAACAGTATCAGAGGTATGTATCTCTGTGTTCCAAGAAATATGACACAGGCTGCAGGTATGTACAATACCTTGTTGCAAGGTGATGAACCGGGGATCGTGATTGAATGTCTGAATGGGTATCGTCTGAAGGAAAAAATGCCTGCAAATCTGGCTACATATACAGTGCCGTTGGGTATTCCTGAAGTGATTCGCGAGGGAACTGATATTACAATCGTATCTTACGGCTCTACTTTAAGAGTGATCGAAGAAGCAATTGTTCAGTATTTAGAACCGCGTGGGATTAGTTGCGAACTGATTGACGTGCGTACCTTATTGCCCTTTGATCGGTCGCAGGTAATTTTGGAAAGTCTGAAGAAGACCAGCAGAATCATATTTATCGATGAGGACGTGCCTGGCGGGGCAGCGGCTTATATGTATCAGCAAGTGATGGAGGTGCAGAAAGGATATCAGTGGTTGGACGCTACTCCTCGTACTTTATCAGCACAGCCACACCGTCCGGCTTATGCCACCGACGGCGATTACTTCTCTAAGCCAAATGCTGAAGATATTGCTGAGGCAGTGATGGAAGTTGTTCAGGAGTAAGGCAGATCACATTCGTCAGAGTATTTGTTTGCAATGTACTTTCTGGCGAAGTTCAAATAAGAATAAATAACAGGGTTTACAGCGATTGCGGATGCAAGAGCCATAAACCCTGAATTTTTATAGGAAGGTTTAATTTCCTATTAAATCTTGTAACCTTGAGCTTTGAAGGCTTCTACTCTCTCAGCAATAGAAGCATCGCTTAATGCTAATATACGAGCCGCCATTACTGCTGCGTTACGAGCACCCGGCTTACCTACTGCGAGGGTACCAACTGGCAGACCCGGAGGCATTTGAACAATGCTATACAATGCGTCAATTCCACCTGGGAGACCACTTTCCAGAGGAACGCCCAATACAGGAAGAGATGTGTAAGCAGCACAAACCCCGGGTAAGGCAGCTGCCATGCCGGCTGCCGCGATGATCACTCTGAATCCGTTATCATAAGCAGTGACCATTAACTCCTTAACCTTATCAGGGTTTCTGTGTGCCGATGCAACAATCATTTCGTTTTCAATTCCGAACCATTGCAGCCAGTTACGGCAATCATTCATAACAGATTCATCGCTTTGTGAACCCATAATGATCATTACTTTCATATTCTTTTGTTTAAAAATGGACAATTAAATCCTTGCCAGCGACGAGTTGCGGTAATCTGCTTTATCTTTACTCCGAAAACCGCAATCAATGTATTCGTTACAAGACAAGGTAGTAGTAATTACGGGTGCTTCTTCCGGGATTGGCTTGGCGCTTGCTGCAGAAGCTGCACATCGTGGAGCAAAAGTAGCAGTTTGTGCCCGAAATAGGGAAAAATTAGTAACGGCTACCCAAAGTTTTTACTCGGATCGCGTTTTTTATTTTCAAGCAGACGTCAGCAAAGAGGAGGATTGTAAGCAATTCATCGATGCGGTATTAGATCAATGGGGCAGGGTAGATGTGCTGATCAACAATGCGGGCATAAGTATGCGGGCTTTGTTTGAAGTCACCGATTTGAAGGTGATTCGTGAGTTGATGGATATCAATTTTTGGGGTACAGTGAATTGTACTCGTTTTGCGCTCGACTCAATTAAGAAGAACAAAGGGGTAATAGCCGGGATTTCTTCTATTGCAGGCTATAGGGGTTTGCCGGCCCGTACGGGTTATTCCGCATCTAAGTTTGCCATGCAGGGATTTTTAGAGGCTTTACGAACTGAATTGCTTCGGACTGGCGTGCATGTTATGTGGGTCAGTCCCGGCTTCACCAATTCCAATATCCGCAACACCGCTCGGAATGCATCCGGTGCAGTACAGGGCGAGACGCCTTTGGATGAAAAGGGATTGATGAGTGCAGAGACCTGTGCTTCTATTATTTTGAATGCAATTGAACGTCGTCGTCGCACCGTGGTTATGACCGGCCAGGGTAAACTAACAGTTTTGTTGAACAAGTTATTTCCCCGTCTCACCGATAAATTAGTTTATAATCATTTTCTCAAAGAACCCGGCTCTCCATTGAAACGATAGTTTGGTAAGTTTAAACTGATACACTAGAACTAAGCATCTTGAACTGCGTTCCTGATTATAATTTTTCAGCTGAATCCTGGAACAACAATAAGATTCATTCTTTTTTCTAACCATTCAGGATGTCGTGGTAATTGTATAGACAAGACTCATTGCATTTCTGAATCGCTTAAAATAGCCCTCTTTCTTAAAAGGATTGCCCCCGCTGGGTGGTTTTATCTCGCTCGCTATGATTCTTTGTTTTTACAAAACGGCATAAAAAAAGGTAGCATCGAAATGCTACCTTTTTTGTAATGTATGCTTTTGCTGTTAACGCAGCAGAGTAGTATTACCTTGTTTCCGTACTTCACGGCCGGTAGGAGTTACCGCTTCAACAATGTACACATACACACCCATTGGCTGCGGCTCACCGTTGAAACTACCATCCCAACCTTCGTCGAGATTTTTGGTTTCGAACAATTTCACACCCCAACGGTTGTAGACAGCGAAATTCTTTAGTGTAACATATCCGCGACGAACCGGTCTGAGTGTTCTGTTAGGGCCACTACCACCCGGAGCGAATGCGTTCGGAACATCGATATAAGAATCCAAATTCACAAATACATCAATTGAATCGCTGGCTAAACAACCACTCTCGGTACGAGCTGTTACAAAATAACGAGTGTTTACTTCAGGTTGCGCCGTTGGATTCGGGATCCGATGGTCTGATAGTCCAAGTGGTGGGAACCATTCAAAGTACAGACAGTTACCACCCGGTTCCATCTGGTATGCCTCACCCGGATAAATCCGTACGGAGTCCGGCAAGGACAGAACTGCTTGTGGCAATACACGTACGTGAACTGTAGCGGTATCCATACATTCGTCTATATCGGTACCGTAAACTGTATAAGTAGTAGAGGTGATTGGGTAAACATAGGGGTCGGCGCTTAAAGTATCACTGATATAATAAGCCGGAATCCAAACCTGTGAAACTTGATTACCCCATACATGGAGCTGGATGGTATCACCCGGACAAATCAAAGTGTCGTTGGTGGCTTCTATAATATCAGGGGATGCTACTGTAACCAATATATCATCACTTCCGGTACATCCGATTGGGGTAGTCACCGTCAAGGTCAGCGTATTAGTTTGATAACCCGTATACAAAGGTCCGGCAACATTCGGACCCGGTTCGAGACCGCCCGCAGGATCCCAGGTATAAGTATAGTTGGAATAGCCCGGTTCAACAGTTGGGGCCAATCGGAGGGTATCACCATGGCAGATGATAATATCATCACCGGCGAATACGATTGGAATAGGTTGCACCTCGATCTCGAATGAACGAACACTATCTCTACAACCAGGGTAAGAAGCTGTGAGCACATATCTCCTGGTACTGTCGGTAGTAATTGTTGGTGACATCTGATTTACATTGGAAACTCCTTTAGAAGGCGTCCATTTGTAGGTATATCTCGAATCACCGATTACGTTTGTCTGTACTGTATAGCCATCGCAAATGATGGTATCGCTGTTATACAATTCATAGCCCTTCAGTACAGTAATATTGATAGTATCTCTTGCATTGCAATGATCCAAGCCGTTAGGACGTACTACCACGGTATAAGTGATATCATCCTGAAGATCTGCAATAGGTGTGGCACTGGTCGGATCATCTAAATAGGTAGATGGAGACCATTGGATCTGATAATTGGTACCTGTACCCGCTGGTAAATTCAAATTCAATTGCAGCGGATTGTTAACGCAGGTGGTAATATCCGGACCCAAATCGATTACCGGTGGTGTCACAACAGCCACAGACACGGTATCGGAATTTTTGTTACATACCGTACTATTTTCAGCTATTACATAGTAGAAAGTAGATTTGTCGGGACGTGCAATTGGGGTTTGACAGTTGTTACAACTGAGCGAGCTCAAAGGAGAACCACCCGGTAATACGCCCCATTGGAAGTTAGAACCACCAACTGCAACCAGCTGTACGGAATCACCCGGACAAAGTGAAGTATCTTTCAGAATACCTGTAGCAGGCCAGATATACACCGGGATTACGAAGGTTTGCATGATTGGGATGCCCGGAGGGCGACAAGTAGAATCTTTTACAGTAAAGGTCAAAATCCTCAAACCGGTATCCAAATAGCTGGGAGTCCAATCGATACAAGCGCGAATGGAATCTGAACCCTGACCTGAATACGTTAAGATTGCTCCTGGGATCGCTGAATTACTATTATCAGTTGTTACCAAAATGGCTGAGGTATCGGGAGATTTCAGATCAATACAGAAACTAAATCTGTTTCCGGAACAACCCTCAATACGGTCGCCCACCAATACTGCATTCTGCAAAGATGGGGTATCGATTTCTACGATTGGCTGAGGAATGGTACATGGTACCACCACCACCTGGATATCACGCATTACTGAACCGATCTGTACGCCATTTCTGTACTCGTACACCTTGGTAGTAATAACAGACATCTGTTGAATGGTAGGAGTAAAGGAAATCTGACCGGTGAAGTTATTGATATGATAAGTATTACCGGTGGCAAAAGGCTCGGTAATAGAAAAACCACCGGCATATGCGATTGGTGTGCCGACAGGCGAATTACAAGAAGTGGAACCGGTAAGTGGCTGAATACTTTCAAAATACAATGAATCGGAGTTCACATCCACCGCACCATTATTGTAGGTATAAGGCATACCCACACATACGTATGGTACCGGTTTTACTGAGAAGTACGGGGAGGAGTTGCCCTGTGCCACCTGATTGTTTAAGGTAGCTTCGATCCACAGAGTTTGACTACCCGGATTCACCAAGTTGTTGATACTCTGGTTACGGGCATTAATCCCAGTGAAAAAATGCCAGGTATGACAACGAGTAGGCAATGTCACTTCCGCAGCATAAATCCATTCCTGATATCCCGGCAGTGTACCAAAGGCGCAACGAGTCGGGAAGCCGGGGCAGCCCGGGCTAACTTCAGAACCATTCTTAGGATCACTGATACGTGGTAACGTAACACTGGATGCGTTGCCCCCGCAATCATTGTAATAACATACGCTTACACTGGTTGGGGCGGTCGCTGTACTAGGGTATTGAGCAGAACCGCAGTCACGATAGAACTTGAATATAATACGATAGGTGGAATCCCGCACCCATTCGTAAAGAAGCTCACCACCTGCAGCATGCGTCGCTTGGGCTTTTTGAGTCCCAAATATGCTAAATAGACCAGCAATCAATAGGGTAAATAATAACTGTCTTTTCATACATCCCTTTTGGAAACGTGTTTGTGTATTTAATAGTTAGGAGCGTTAAACCAGAAAATTATGAAATTTCCAACATATTGCTCCAGTGCAAGGTAAAAAAAACTAACCGTAATTTCTATATTTATTAAAATTATTGTATCAGAATGCGAAATTTCTGATACAATAAATAATGCATTAATGTGTAAAAATATGAAAAATACTTAAATTATCTTTTCCTTAAAATTGAATCTGTGCTTTGTTCCCCCCTTTTTGTCGGGTCCCAACTCAGTTTTACATTGCCATCGCCCTCATCTTTGGCACGTAGATAAAGGGTTAATCCTTTTCGCTTTCTTTGGGATTTAGGAATTATATCCTCATTGACATCAAAGCCATCTTTCGCCGGATTTCGCAAAGGTATTGTCAGTGCTATATCAGTCCCTGATCTAAATCCATACACCCCTTTAATATCAATGTATAAGGCACTTGAGGCAATAGTCATGGGATGAATAATCATCTTGTCGCCCTCTATATCCAGGCGATTTTTGATATCCTTAAATACGACATGGGATAGATTCCTCTTCTTAAAAGCAAATTTGGATATCTTAATCAGAGGCTCAAAATTGATCAATGCACCATCTATCAATGTGAAATCCACAAAGCCTTTCGTAGAATAAGGAACTAATGTTCCGTTATCTGTTACCACACCCTTCAATGCTGCCTTCGCACTAAAACGACCGTTCAGGTTATTTTCATTCAGAATATTCATTCCGAAATTGTCAAATGCATGAAACAATTTATCAATTGCAACATTATTGACATCTGCAGTTATATCAAAAGGGTTTTGACGCTGCGATTGGTCTATTACCCCGGCCGCCGATATGGTTCCTCCTGCATGATGCAGCCGAATGCCGTTGAGCTTGATTTCCGATTGAGAAAGGGACGTTTGTGCGATGATATTCGTAGCTAAAAAGTTACGGTATTTGACCTTTTTAAACTTTATATCCAAAACGATATTACTGGCATCTAGTACTTTGTCGAGCTGATTGAAAATCTTTGCAGCTCCCTGATTTCTGTTCGTCCCCGTATTGCTTTTTGTGGGTGTAAACTGCTGTCTTTGTCCCAATAAATTTGTGAAATCGGCCAGATCAATCGACTCGCTGGTGGTTTTCCAAACGATGGTTACCTTGCCCGGGTCGGCAAAATAGAACCTAAAGAAATCCTGTGCGTTTCCATTCATCGATACATTGCTGTGCGGTGTCCGGAATGAGATATCCTTAAATACAAGATTGTCCTCTTCTAATGTCAACTCAGCATTTGTACCCTGAAATTTTAATTTTCTTGGCAGGTAAACAAATGCGGCATCCTTAACCCGTATAAATCCATCTATTTCCGGCTGCAAGGTATCGTCAATATTGACGCCTCCTTTATAATGAACTAGTACATCTGCCTGGCCATTTTCAAAAAAGAATGGGAGTGCCACGGGGGCATCGTTCAGTTGCGAAAGTGTAAAATTGGTTGCGAAGTGAAACTCAAGTAGGGGATAAGCAAGATTCGCCATGCGAATGGAGTCTGACCGAAACGGTATGCTGCCCCATTTTGCATCGGCATTTTTCAGCACTATTACGGTATTGCTATCACTATGGCCTTCACCGGGTACCATCTCGTTTAGAAAATATCCCTCGAACGAACAGTCAGAAAAATCCGCAAATGGGGTTTGTAAATTGTTTTGCGCAGTTTTCCAATTAACCAATACGGTAGGTGTATCGCGAAATTTAATTTGCCCGCGTATATCCGCATTTAGGTCCATCGGATTTTCAAAAAAGATACTGTCTAGTTTACTGTAAATACTTGGCGAAAGCCAGGCCGCAGCCGTTTGAAAATGTGTGAACCGAGAATGGATTTTAATAATAAACGCTGCCGGGGTTTGACCGAAATCAAATTTCGCCGAGAGATGTATTTTGGAATCGTCAATTCTCAGTGGCTGATTATCTACCGAAAGGATTTTGTCATCGGTATGGAGTCTCAATTGCAAAGCCGTTTTTAAACGTGCATTTCTTAGAAAGCTTCCTTTGTCGGTGTTGAAACAGAAGCTTTTTACCAGTGCGTCCAGCTGCAAGTCGATAGCCCATTCCGGATCGGACGGATCAACCTCTCCCTCCATTTCATTGATCAGAAGTTGAAAATCCTTTTGTTTGATAAAGTCCCTCAACTTCAGTTCGACTCGCTCCACAGCGAAATGTCGAAACGATAAATCAGTACTATTCTTTTTAGATTTCTTTTTTCCTTCTAAAAGATATTTATTCGAATACCCGCTACTATCAGTAAATATGCAAAAATAACCATCCGTCAAGGTCAATTTACGGATGTCAATTTGCTTCCTCAGGAGGTTAAATGGGTTGAGTCTGACAAATACCGCGTCTAGTTCTAACAAGCTCCTGCCGTGTTCACTCCAAAGACTATCGCGGACCGATACTTCTTCAAGCGCAACAGATACATTGGGAAAGCTTTTCCAGAGTACAGGTTTGATGTTCTCAATTTCTACCGTCCCGTTTAGCTCCTCACTGAGCTTCTCCGTGATTTGGGTAAGTAAACTATGCTTATGAGTGTTGATAT